>JBPOHE010000152.1:0-6476 GCA_052035915.1 Pseudomonadota bacterium | reverse complement strand
GTGACCACGATGAACATATCGTAGTGGTAATAGAAGAGGATCTCGGCCAGGCCGACGAAGAGGCCGCCGAGCCAGAATGGCCATTGTTGGCCGACCAGGCGTTTGAGTAGTGTCACGGTAGAATTCCTTACAAGAGTCGACAGCGCTATCAGGTCCCTGGTCTTTTCCCTCCCCCCAATCCCATCTCCCACCGGAAGATGGGCTGGGGATGAGGGAAACAAGGTTTTCGGGGACGGACGGCCCGGTGAAACCGAACCCCGGCCTCCCGACCGGCTACTCGTTCTTCATCAGCGTCAAGGGTCGAGTGCCGGTGTTGGTATATTCGTTCATCGAACCGTCGTAGAGACGCGCCTGCTTGTTGCCGAGCACCTCGCTCCAGACGAACCAGCCCAGAGAGGCGTTGGCGCCGGAATCGCAATAGAGGGTGGTGGGTTTGCCGGTGTCGATCTTGGAGAGTTCCGCCACCTTCAGCACCTCGTCCTTGGTGTAGAAACGGGCCGCCGGTCCCATGCTATTGACCATGAACACCACCGGAAAATTCTTTGCGGTCGGGATATGGCCCTTGCCCTGGGGCGGGACCATGGAGGCATTGAGGGTCAGGCCCCAATAGAGATCCTTGCCGCGGACATCCACCAATTGCTCGCCCTCGGCGCCCGCTTCGAGCCGCTTGGTGACCTGCTCGGTGGTGGCGAGGATCTCCGGCCGTTCGGTACCGGCCTTGAAAGCCCCCTTGGTCGGGGAGGTCTTGCCGAATTCCACCTCGCGCTTGTCCAGCAGCCATTGGGCGGTGCCGCCGTTGAGAATGGCCAGGTTGTCGTGACCGTAATACTTCAGCGCCCAATACAGCAGGGTTTGCTGAAAGGCATCCTTGACGCTCATGCCCTTGCTGGTGATGACCAGGGCGCTGTCGTTGTTTACCCCGGCCTCCTGCATCAGCTTCTCGAATTCCTCCTTCGACGGATAGAGACCCTTGAGTTCCACCTCGCCGACCTTGCGCTTGACCTGGAGGTTCTTGAAGGGGATCAGCGCCGCCTTGGGGATATGGCCAAAGACGTTGAAGTCATCGGCCGGTTTCTTTGCCACGCCGCAGGGATTCACCGGTGCCCCTTCCTTGGCCGAACGCTTCTCGAAGCTGTCGCTGTCGTCGCGCACATCCAATACCACCACCTTATCCAGATTCTCGGCCAGCCATGGGGTCTCCACCAGAGGCCCGGGGAGCGTCCCGGCGTCGGCGCCCCGCCAGGCCAGCAGCCCCAAGGCGAGCCAGAGCGATGCCCGCCAATGACTTGGTCTCGACATACGAGTTTCCATCGTTACCTCCTCCAAGGAAAAATATGGAATGAGCCCTATCTGCCCGGTTCGCAGGCCGGGCCCGGACGCGGTGGTCTCCACTCGCTCCAGGAGTTCCATAATCCATTCGGCGTTGCCCCTGTCAAGACTTCTGAAAGCTAAGTCTTTGATCCAGGACAACCTATCCGCTACTACCAGCCCCTGTTCGGGTCGCTGGGAGAACCGGCGGGGCACTCGAGTGAGGGGCATCCGGGTGGGGATTCGAATAAAAAGTTTATGAAATACACGTAAAACATAAGAAGGTTCTGCTTCCAGCTTTTACCCGCCCCGGTCCGGAGCGGCTATCATAGCCTTGAGCCAAGGTTTTCCCAGGGATTGGATGGATTCAGCCTGGGAAGTGAATGCCAGAATGGGCGATAAGGCCATCGCCTAAACACAAACCAATCTACCAGGGGGAACATCGAATGCCACAGATCGCGGGCAAGTTCATCGCCATAATTGCCGGGGTGCTGGGTCTGGGGCTGACGGCTCAGGCCGGGGAAGCCAGTCCGACCCTGCAGAAGATCAAATCCCTGGGAAGCCTTACCCTGGGCCATCGGGAATCCTCGGTCCCCTTTTCCTACTATGACGACAACCAGCAGGTCATCGGTTATTCCCAGGAGTTGATGCTGATCGCCGTGGAGGCCATCAAGCGCGAGCTCGGTCTGCCCACCCTGGAGGTGAAGATGATGCCGGTCACCTCGCAGAATCGTATCCCGCTGGTGGTGAACGGCACGGTGGATCTGGAATGCGGCTCCACCACCAACAATAGCGAGCGCCAGAAGCAGGTGGATTTCTCCACCAGCCTCTTCATCATCGGCACCCGGCTGCTGACCCGTAAAGACTCAGGCATCAAGGACTTCGAGGATCTCCAAGGCAAGACCCTGGTGACCACCGCCGGCACCACCTCGGAGCGGCTGATCCGCAAGATGAACACCGAGCGCAACCTGGGGCTCAACATCATCAGCGCCAAGGATCATGGGGAATCCTTCCTCACCCTGGAAACCGGCCGGGCCGTCGCCTTCATGATGGACGATGCCCTCTTGTTCGGCGAGGTGGCCAAGTCGAAACGGCCCCAGGACTGGGTCGTCACCGGCCCGCCCCAATCCATGGAGGCTTACGGCTGCATGCTGCGCAAGGGGGATGGGGAATTCAAGCGCCTGGTCGATGGGGCGCTGACGGCGGCCATGACCTCCGGCGTTGCCGAGCGGCTGTATCACAAGTGGTTTCAGTCGCCCATCCCACCCAAGGGGCTCAACCTCAATTTCCCGCTCTCCGAGCCCATGCGGGCCCTGTATGCCAAGCCCAACGACCGCGCCTTCGATTGAGCCAATCCACGCAGTCCCGCAGTCCCAACCGCCTGAGCTGATCCGGGCATGAACTACCACTGGAACTGGGCGGTGTTCCTCAGCCCGGTCCCCTCGGGCGAGACCAACTATCTGGGTTGGCTCTTGGTCGGTGCCCAATGGACCCTGGTGCTCTCTTTGCTGGCCTGGGTGGTCGCCCTGGGGTTGGGTATCATCCTCGGCGTAGTGCGCACCCTGCCGTCGCGGTTCTGGGCCGGTGGCGCCCGGGTCTCTATCGAGGTGTTCCGCAATATCCCTTTGCTGGTGCAGTTGTTCTTCTGGTATTTCGTGCTCCCCGAACTCCTGCCCCGGGTCTGGGGGGATGGGCTCAAGCAGTTGGATCCCCTGTTGCAGCAATTTCTCGCCGCCTGGCTCTGCCTGGGGATCTTCACCTCGGCGCGGGTGGCCGAGCAGGTACGCGCCGGCATCCAGTCCATCCCTCGCGGACAACAACAGGCCGGTCTCGCCCTGGGATTGAATCTGTACCAGGTCTATCGACTCATCTTGCTGCCCCAGGCGTTGCGTTGGATCCTGCCGCCCCTGACCTCGGAATTCCTCAATGTGTTCAAGAACTCCTCGGTCGCCACCACCATCGGACTGATCGAGCTGTCGCGGCAGGCGCAGCAACTGGTGGACTACACGGCTCAACCCTATGAAGCCTTCATCGCCGTCACCCTCTGTTATCTGCTGATCAATATCGCGGTGATGCTGGGGATGCGCCTGCTGGAACAAGGTTTGCGCCTTCCGGGTCTGGGCGGTCATGATTGAACTGGATTGGAGCCCTATCCCCGCCGCCCTGCCTCTGCTCGGCAAGGGGCTTTGGGTGACCATCCAGATCACCCTCACCGCGGTGCTGGTCGGTCTGGTGCTGGGGATCCTGCTGGCCATAGCACGTTTGTCCCGCGCCGGATGGTTGTCCCTGTGCGCCGCCGGTTACATCAATCTGTTCCGCTCGGTGCCCCTGGTCATGGTCATCCTTTGGTTCTATCTGATCATGCCCCAGGTGCTCGCCGCCCTGTTCGGCCAGGGGACGGGGGATATCCGCCTCACCTCGGCCATGGTCGCCTTTTCCATGTTCGAGGCGGCCTATTACGCCGAGATCATCCGCGCCGGCATCCAGAGCGTGCCCCGGGGCCAGACCAGCGCCGCCCTCGCCCTCGGCCTCACCAAGGCGCAGACCTTGCGCTACGTGGTCTTGCCTCAGGGCTTGCGTAACATGCTGCCGGTGCTGCTGACCCAGGGGATCATCCTGTTTCAGGATACCTCCCTGGTCTATGTGATCGGTCTCGCCGACTTCTTCGGCATGGCCTACAAGGTCGGTATGCGCGACGGTCGCCTGGTGGAACTGCTGCTGTTCGCCGGGGGCTGTTATTTTATCCTCAGCCTCGCCGCTTCCCTGGCGGTGAGGCATTTATCGAAGGGCCGGGGCCGATGATCCAGATACGCCACCTCAGCAAGTGGTACGGGGCTGTCCAGGTGCTCGACCAGTGCTCCACCGAGGTGCGCCAGGGCGAGGTGGTGGTGATCTGCGGCCCCTCGGGCTCGGGGAAATCGACCCTGATCAAATGCGTCAATGCCCTGGAGCCCTTCCAGCAGGGGGAGATCCTGGTCAACGGCGTCTCGCTCTCCGCCCCCGACACCCAGTTGCCCCGGCTGCGGGCCCAGGTCGGCATGGTGTTCCAGCATTTCGAACTCTTTCCCCACAAGCGGGTGATCGAGAACCTCACCCTGGGGCAGATCAAGGTGCTCGGGCGTTCGCCGGAGGAGGCGGTGGAACGGGGGCGCCGCCTGCTGCAACGGGTCGGCCTGGAAAGCCACGGGGAAAAATATCCGGCCCAACTCTCCGGTGGTCAGCAACAACGGGTGGCCATCGCCCGGGCGCTGGCCATGGATCCCATCTGCATGCTGTTCGACGAACCCACCTCGGCCCTGGACCCGGAGATGATCAAGGAGGTGCTGGATGTGATGGTCGAACTCGCCCTGGAAGGCATGACCATGATGTGCGTCACCCATGAGATGGGCTTCGCTCGCCGGGTGGCGCACCGGGTCATCTTCATGGATCAGGGCCGCATTCTCGAAGACGGCCCCACGGCGAATTTCTTCGACGCCCCCCAAAGCGAACGGGCGCGGCTCTTTCTGTCGCGCATCCTGCGGCATTGAGCTGGAGATGTGCCGGCGGGGGTTCCAGCCCCCGCCAGGGCGCGATAATCGCCTCGGGAACCTCTGAACGGAGTGCCTGAGCGGCTGTATAGGGGGTCCGTGAGCGGACCCGACTCGGATCCGGGTATCGCTGGGCACCGCCCGGGCCTGAGCGCGGTTACCCGGTTTTTGTTCTCGCTTAGAGAATAATAAATAAAGATTGTTCTCGAAATGAGAACAAAAATGGCTGTTTCCAGTCGAGGCCCGGAACAACCGAGTTTTGTAGGGTAGGCACCGCATACCATTACCCAGGGTCACCAGCCAATCAAAGCGGCGGCATCAGGCCGCTGCTGACCTACTCATCCCGATCGACACAAGAAAAAACTGATCATGGCTTTCAGGCCTGCCGCCCGGGAGTGGCTGCCCAAAGACGAACCAGAACTCAGCCGGAAGGAAACTTCATTGACCCTGATGCGAACCAGGGTCATGGAATAATCTGGTTATTTCCATCCCGCCTTGGCTGAGCACTCCGCCTCTTCTTTCGGATGGGTCTTTTCCCATTCGGTAATGGATTTGGTTTCGTTGTCCGACATTTTTTCGTTCATGCAGTGGCAATACAGCATGACGGTTTCGGTGGCCTGACCTTCTCTTTTGTTATCGTTCATGCACTTGCTTATCCAGACGGTATCATCTTCGCCGGCGAAAACCTGACCGCTTGCCAATACCGAGACCGCAAGCAAGGTAGAAGTTATAATGCGCTGCATTCTCTCATCTCCTGAAAGGTGTGGAATGGATTTGTATTCGTTGGATTTGTAAAGCGCTTGATCTACGAGCCCGTCAGGCTTTAGGCAAAGACCACATTCTTGGTCGCGAGTCTGCCGGGACGAATTGATAAAGCGATCGGCACCATAACAGATACACCGGCTTTCTGCAAAGCCACAATCCAAGATCGGCTAGTAGCGGAACGAACCCGATACTACTAACTCTGGTGACGGATCCAGGTTACGGGTGAACAGCCATACAAAGTGTATCTATTACTCAATGAAGCGGGCGATGCGCCTGAGCGCTCTCTTTTCGAGAACAATATTGTCAAATGAAGCTCGAATATTCCGTTTTGGATAACGAAAAACAGGCCTTTTTAACCGATGCCTGAGCCTTTCGCCAAGATCTGGATTCACTTGGAACAAAAGACAACCCCTCGACAGCCTGGCTAGGATGGCAACGCAGGCGAGGTTGAGTCGGTATGGTCTCATAGGCTAGGCGGGCACCCTGTCCAGCTTCATGCCATGGGGCCGGGTATGGACCGATAAGTTCAGCGATGTCTGCTGCGGAGCAAGAAAAAGGCCCTTTCGTCGTGGTGATTGCTGGCGGGATTCGAACTCTGGGTATCCCCATAGGTTGCCCATTCACATAGATCCCAGCGAGGGTGTAAAAAGAACTGTGTAACTGGTTATCTTTAGTAATGTTTGAAGGAGCGAGAGATGGCCAGAGTAAAGACGAAAGAAGATGAGTTACTGGATGAACTGCTGAAAGACGGCGGATTCAAGTTACAAGTGCACCACGGAGAGCGTCGGCGAAGACATCGTAGGGGGCTCGGTAGTTGAGGCATTTCCGTGGACGTTGGTTGATCTTGAGGACAACCGCCTCCAGTTCCGCCGGGCT
>JBPOHE010000074.1:0-54932 GCA_052035915.1 Pseudomonadota bacterium | reverse complement strand
CGACAGGGTTTGTAACCCCGTCGCTACCGTTTGGCGCGAAGCCGTATCATTGGAACAAGAAAAAAATGTTACGGACGGGGCACAATGCCCCGTCCGGCACAGGGAGCGGCTCCCGGGCATGGGCCTGTGTAGCTGTTTTTTTATTCTCAATTCGAGAACAATGCCGCTCCAAGAGAGATATTGTTCTCTCTGGAAGAACGAAAAATGGTCATTTTCAGCCGTGGCCCGGAAGGCTGATCCGTAGACTGAAGATGGATTAACACTCATCCTACCCGCCTCACCCAATACGGCGACGGCCCGACCCTCACCGCCCTCACCCACAGCCCCAACGGACAGCGGAGCGAACGCATCACTCCCAACCACCGCACCCGTTATCACTACGACGCCGCCGACCGCCTGACATCAATCGAGCGCGACGGCCAGGAACAGGCCAGTTACCGGTACGACCCCTTCGGGCGACGGATCGCCAAAACCATCAACGGCTTCACCACCTGGTACCTCTATACAGACGAGGGCCTGATCGCCGAACTGGATACCACAGGAAGCCTCAGCCGCGCCTACGGCTGGGAACCCGACTCGGCTTATGGCACCAAGCCCCTGTGGCAGGCGGAGATCCAGGGCGCCAGTTGGCACTTCCACTTCCTGCATCCGGATCATCTCGGCACCCCCAACTCGCCACCGACTCACAAGGCCACATCACCTGGCAGGCCACCTCGGAGTCCTTCGGGCGGACCTTCCCCGCCGCCACCAACGCCATCACCATGAACCTGAGATTCCCGGGGCAGTATTACGATCAGGAGTCGGGGTTCCATTACAACTATTTTCGGGATTATGATCCGGAGACGGGGAGCCAGGTAGCGGACCAAACATTTCAACGAAAACGAGGCGGGGAGAAGTCCACGAAGCGCACCCTACCTAACGGACATCACGCCGCCTGAATTGCCCTACCTCCATCGCTTCTTGCGCCGACGAGCGGGCTTCCGGCTCCGATTCACGCCAGACCTCGGCGAGTGGGAAGCGCCGGGGTTCCGGCTCGGGCCTCGGCCTCAATAGCCTTATTTTCATTCTCTGATACAGAACGTATCAGCCTAATAAAGAGCTATTGTTCTCCTATAGAGAACGCCTACACGCCATCCCCCGCTCCGGCCCCTGGCCTTTCCTGGCCTGACCCGGCGGCTACGGCGACCGCCATGGGGTGCGGGTCCGCTTCGTCCTCGATGGGGAAGGACGGCGCCAGGAGGTGCGGGATCACTTCGATCGCCTGGTGCTGAGCTTCGAGTACCTGGATGGCCGTCTGGTGGCGGCCCGGGATTCGGATAGCCGGAGGGTGCGCTTAGCCTCTCTCAGACTACAAGTCTTGGCCCATACCGGGCACACTAGGGCGGATGCCGAAGACGATCCGCCGTATGAAAGAACGATCCAAAATCGCGAACCCTCTCTTGTTTCCTTCAGGAGGTTTCGCCATTTCGGTAAGTTGCTAAATGGCGGATCGCCCTGCGGGCATTCGCCCTACGACTGATCGCCTCGGGCAGCGGTTGTTGACCCGGGAGCTGTCGTTCTCCAGTCTCAGGCCGGGAGCCAATAGGGATGCCGGGGACCCTGGAGTTCGATCAATGGATGACCATAGAGGCGCTCCAAATGGGCGCGAAGCCCGGGATGGTCGATGGAACACCGAAGCCAGTGGCCCTCGCCGAAGAGCAGGAGCAAAGCGGTACAGAAGCGACGGGCCAGATTGGGATCGTGAAGCGCCAGGATGACGCCGCCCCCCGCCTCGCTCCGTTGACGCAGCCAGCCCAAGGTCTGGAGTTGGAAAGGGAGATCCAGATGTTGGGTCGGCTCGTCGGCCAGCACGATTCTCGGGTCCTGGGTAAGCAGACGGGCCAGGGCGAGACGGCGGCGCTCGCCGCCGGAAAGACTCTCGACCCGGCGGGTTTCCAGCTCCGCCAGCCCGACCTGGGCCAAGGCGCGGCGGGCCTGCCGCAGATCTTCCTGGTCTTCCCAACGCCAGGCCGGGATATGGGGGTGACGTCCGGTGAGCGCCGTCTCCAGCACCCGGGCCGGGAATGGCTGGTCGTCCTCCTGGGGCAAGAGGCCCAGGAGCTGGGCGATACGTCGACGGCGGAGCTGTCCGAGGGGGGTTCCTTGCAGGCGGATCGCCCCCGCCGCGATCGGCCGCAGACCCGCCAGACTATGCAGCAAGCTGGTCTTGCCCACGCCGTTGCGACCCAGCAGCCCCAAACAGTCGCCCGCTTCGAGTCGCAGCTCCAGCCCCCGACAGACCAGGGTGGTGCCGATCCGCACCTCCAATCCACTGGCCTCCAGCAGAGGGTGGTCCGTCGCTGGAAAGGGGGTCCACTGGCTCATGGGCGCCGTTGCAGGAGAAAGAGAAAGAGCGGCACCCCCAGGAGGGCGGTGATGATCCCCACCGGTAATTGCTGGGGCGCCACCAGGGTTCGCGCCAGGGTATCCGCCAGCACCAGCAGCGTGGCACCGAGCAGGATGGCGCCAGGGATCAAGCGTCGGTGGTCACTCCCGAGCAGCCGACGGGCCATGTGGGGGGCGATCAGCCCCACGAAGCCGATGTTGCCGGCCAGAGTGACGGCGATGGCGGTCAAGGCCGAGGTAAGGAGGAAAAGACCGAGGCGCAGGGGCGCCGTGGAGACGCCGAGGGCGGCGGCCTGAATTTCGCCGGCTGTCAGGAGGTTGAGAGGTCCGGCGAGCGCCAGCGCCAGAAGCATCCCCAGCATGAGCAGAACGAGGGCGGGGAAAGGATGGCCGGGGTGACCCAGATCCCCCATGAGCCAGAACAGCATCCCCGGCATCCGCTGGGGGGGACTGATACTGAGTAACAAACCGATCAGCGCCCCCCAGCCCGAGGCCAGCACCACCCCGGTAAGCAGCAGCCGTTCCGGGGTCCAATCCCCCGGGCCACGGGCAAAGACGAACACCAGCAACATGGAAACCATGGCCCCGCCAACCGCAGCGGCTGTGGAACAAGGACCGGCCAGACCGAGCAGGGCGCCGATCAGTGCACCGCTCGCGGCCCCTCCCGAGACCCCGAGCACATAGGGATCGCCGAGAGGATTCATCACCAGCACCTGGATCAGGGTACCGGCGAGGGCCAGAAGTCCGCCCACGGCCAGGGCGCTGAGTGCCCTGGGTAGTCTCAGCTCCCAGACGAGTTTGAGGTGGAGCCGATCGCCCTCGCCGAACAGGGCCGCGAGAACCCGACCCGGGCCGATCGGCACCGATCCAACGGCCAGGGCGATCCACAGGGCCAGGCCGCAGGCCGTCAGCAAGAGTCCCAACCAGAGTGCGGGACGGAGCGGGCGACCGAGCCCGGGAAGCATCGTTCTTCAGGCGCGCAGGCTGATGATCGGCCAGCCGTGGTGAGCGGCATGCCGCCCCAGCTGGGGGTCGGGGTCCACCGCCACTGGGTGATCCACCAGGCCGAGTAGCGGGAGATCGTTGTGGGAATCGCTGTAACAGGTGCTGCCCTCGAGGTTCTCGCCCGCTTCCTTGAGCCAGACATGTAGACGTTCCACCTTGCCTGCGCGAAAACAAGGAATGCCCTTGATGCCACCGGTATAGCGGCCGTCCACGAGCTCAGGTTCGGTGGCAATCAGGTGGGGCACGCCCAGACGTTCGGCGATGGGGGCGGTGACGAAGGCATTGGTGGCGGTGATGATCACCAGCCGATCCCCCCTCCGGCGGTGGCTATCGACGAGACGCCGCGCCGCCGGGAGGATGATGGGGTCGATCTTCTCCCGCAGGAAACCCGCTCGCCAATGCAGGAGTTGCTCCAGGGGATGCTCTTTAAGGGGACGCAGGGCGAAGTGGAGAAATTCCATGATGTCGAGACGACCTTCCTTGTATTCGCGATAGAAGCGTTCGTTTTCCCGGGCATAGACTTGTGGATCGACGACCCCGAGTTCGCCGAGGAACACCCCCCAGAGATAGTCGGAATCTCCCGCCAGCAGGGTGTTGTCCAGATCGAAGAGCGCAACGGGCATGGTATGGACGCCAGGTGAAGAGCCATCCGTGGCTGGGTGGAAAGAGATAAGCGCCCATAACTATAAGGCATATTAATGATTAGAAATAGCTAATGATCACCCCGGTTGCCGGAACGCCCAGGATCATGGAAAATCGAGAGTAATCGTTGATATTTCAGGAAAATTACCTTGATCGATGCGGAAGGGTTCCGAGAGAACGTCGGCATTGTCCTCTGCAATGTCTACAACCGCCTCTTTTGGGGGCGGCGCGTCGGGCAGGACGCCTGGCAGTTCCCGCAAGGAGGCATCAACACCAGCGAGACCCCGGAAGAAGCCATGTTCCGGGAACTCGAGGAAGAAGTGGGTCTCAAACCCCATCAAGTGGAGTTATTAGGCTACACCAAAAGCTGGTTGCATTATCGTCTACCCAAGCGTTTCATCCGTCATCACTGCGAACCGCTCTGTATCGGGCAGAAACAGATCTGGTATCTGCTGCGCATCCGATGCCCGGAGGCGGATGTCTGTCTCAACGCGACCCCGCGGCCGGAATTCGATACCTGGCGTTGGGTGAAATACTGGCAACCGGTACGGGAGGTGGTGTATTTCAAGCGGCGGGTCTATACCCTGGCGCTGAAGGAATTGGCCCCCTTGCTGTATCCTGAAGGCACGCCACCCCAACGCTCGCATACGAACTATTTACGGCAGAATCGACGTTGAAGGGATGTCCCACCGCCATGTTTCCGGTATCGGCCCCCACAGGCCATGGGTAAAGTCGGATGAGTCTCATGCTGAATGTCCTACATCGCATCGTTCAGGAGGTGACCGATGCCCCCGATCTCCAGAGCGCCCTGGCCATCATCGTCCAAGATGTCAAACAAGCCATCGGCGCCGATGCCTGTTCGATCTATCTCACCGACATGGACACCGGCGAGCATGTCTTGGCGGCCACCGATGGTCTGCGCCGGGAAGCCGTCGGCAAGGTCCGCTTACCCCAGTCCAAGGGACTGATCGGTCTGGTATGCGAGCGGGCCGAACCCGTCAATCTGCCGGACGCCCACCAGCATCCCAGGTATCTGTTCATCCCGGACACGGGCGAGAAGGCCTTTCGGGGATTCATCGGCGTCCCCATCATTCAGAATCGCCGCGTGCTGGGCGTATTGGTCGCCAGGCAACATGAGCCCCGTAGTTTCGACGATGACGAAGTGACCTTTCTCTTTACCCTCGCCGCCCAGCTTGCCGGCGCCATCACCCATGCCCGGGCCAGCGGGGAATTGGGGGCCTTGCCCGGGTCTTCGCTGCCATCCCGGTATCTCGAAGGGCGTCCGGGTTCCTCCGGGGTGGGCCTGGGGATCGCGGTCGTGGTCTATCCGGCGGCCGATCTGGAGGCGGTGCCGGATCGCCCGACCATCGACCCGGTGGCGGACGAGGCCCTGTTCCGCGCCGCCATCCTCAGCGCGGTGGATGAACTCAAGGCCCTGACGGAGCGGATGCAGAGCACCTTGCAGGCCGAGGACCGCGCCCTTTTCGATGCCTGGTTGATGATGCTGGACAGCGAGACCCTGGTCGATCGCACGGTCGAACTGATCCACGCCGGCAACTGGGCCCCGGGGGCACTGCGTCAGGTCATCGAGGAACACGCCCAGGTCTTCGATGCCATGGAGGACCCTTACCTGCGGGAGCGCGGCTCGGATGTGCGGGATCTGGGGACCCGAATCCTCATGCATCTGGAGAACCGGGTGGCCCAACCCCTGACCTATCCCGAGCATAGCATCCTGGTCGGTGAGGAAGTCAGCGCCATCCAACTGGCCGAGGTGCCACGGGAACGTCTGGCCGGGATCATTTCCGCCAAAGGCTCCAGCTCTTCCCATGTGGCCATACTGGCGCGGGCGATAGGGGTACCGGCGGTGATGGGGGTGACCGACCTCCCGGTCGGGCGCATGGATGGGCGGGACGTCATCATCGACGGCTATCGCGGGCGGGTCTATGTCTCCCCGGCCCCCTCCATCTGTGCCGAATATGAGCAGGTGGCGGCGGCGGACCGCGCCCTCTCCGCCGAGCTGCTGTCCGAACGTTCCCTTCCCTGCTGCACCGCGGACGGGGTGCCCGTATCGCTCTATCTCAACACCGGACTGGTGCTGGAGACCAATCTGGCGGAGATCGAAAATGTCGCCGGGGTGGGTTTGTACCGCACCGAGTTCCCCTTCATGGTGCGCGACGCCTTTCCCGGGGAAAGCGTCCAGACCGCCAGCTACGAACGGGTGTTGGCGGCCTTCGCCCCCAGACCGGTCACCATGCGAACCCTGGATGTGGGCGGAGACAAGCCCCTGCCCTACTTTCCCGTCGAGGAGACCAACCCCTTCCTGGGCTGGCGCGGCATCCGCATCTCGCTGGCCCATCCCGAGATCTTTCTCGGCCAGGTGCGCGCCATGCTGCGGGCCTCGTCCGGTCACGGCAACCTGCGCCTGCTGCTGCCCATGATCAGCACGGTGCGCGAGGTGGAAGAGGCCCTGCTGTTGATCCACCAGGCCTTCGAGGAGATCCGGGAGGAAGGCTACCGGATCCAGATGCCCCCCCTGGGGGTGATGGTGGAGGTACCGGCGGCGGTCTATCAGGCCGAGGCGCTGGCCTCGCGGGTGGATTTTCTCTCCATCGGCACCAACGATCTCACCCAATACCTGCTCGCCGTGGATCGCAACAACCCCCACGTGGCGGATCTGTTCGACGATATGCACCCGGCGGTGTTGCGGGCGGTGCATCAGGTGGTGGAGGCGGCCCGGGTCTACGACCGGGAGGTCAGCGTCTGCGGCGAGCTGGCCGGCAGCCCCTGCGCCGTGGTGCTGCTGTTGGGGATGGGGATCACCAGCCTGAGCATGAGCCTGGGCAGTCTGTCGCGGGTCAAGCGGGTGATCCGTCAATTCACCATGCCCGAAGCCAGGGAACTGGTGCGCATGGCCATGGCCTATGAAGACGTCGCCGGGGTACGCAGCCTCTTGAACGCGGTCCTGGAGACCAAGGGGCTGGCTTCCCTGATCAGTCCCAGACGGAATTGAGGCCACGCCTGGGGCTGGCGCGCCAGCCCCAATCGGCAAGCCAAGCTGGCCCGCCCTTCTCTCCAGCCGTCCGGCGTGGACGCCGGTCGGTTCGATAGGTTGTTAGATCAAGCTTTACCCAGTCTACCGCGCCTCCGGGCCTGGGCGTTTGTGCCCGGTTTTTCGTTCTCCACAGGAGAACAATAACTCTTAAATGATACTATTGTTCTCGAAATAAGAACAAAAACAGGCCAATTTCCATCGATGCCCGGAAGCCCGGAGCACCCACCCATTCCTGTTGGGCCCTGGTCTCCGCGGTGGATTCGGGGTCGGCACCGCGCCCAACCCCTGGCAAACCGAATCAGTACCAGGTGCCGTTGATATGCCAGCGCGGCCAGAGTGGACGCACCGCCAACACCACTCCGGGGACGGGGCGTTGGGCCAGGGGCAGATGGGCGGGGAGTGGCTGGCCCCAGCGATCCGCCGGCGGCTCCAGGGTGAGCAGCCGACGGATGCGCTCCTCCGTCGGCGGATGGGTGCGCAACAGGGATGGATCCGGCAGCCGCTGTCCCGGACCGAGCCATTGTTCAAACACCCGTCCCTGATAGCGCTCGATCTTCGCCAGGGCGCTGGCCAGGGGTTTGGGCTCCCCCAGAAGCTGAGCGGCCGCCAGGTCCGCGTGATACTCCCGAGAGCGGGAGAGGGCGAGCTGACCCAGGGCGGTGAGGGTCGGCGCCAGGATCAGAATGCCGATGGCGAACCAATTGATCCCATACTGGGTAAACAGAAGCAGGGGCAGATTGATGAACAGGAGCACCTGGCCGGTCAGGGACAGGAGCCGGGTGAAGCGATCGAGCAGGTCGGCAAAACCCATGACACGGATGTCGTCATGGGCGATATGGCTCATCTCATGGGCCAGCACCCCGGCGGTCTCCACCAGCGAAAGCCGCCGCAGCAGGCCGTCGGAAAGAGCAATCATGGCATTGTCCCGGCCACCGACGGCAAAGGCATTCATCACATCGCTGGGGACATAGAACAGACGCGGCACGGCGTCGAGCCCGGCGCGCCGGGCCAGGGCCTCGGTGATGCCATGGAGTTCGGGGGCGGCCCGGGGTGAGATGGGTGATAGCCGATAGAGTCGCATCACCAGTCCCGGCGAGAAGCGGGGGGTGAAGCTATAGAGAATGATCACCCCCAGCAGGGCGAAGAAGCTGAACCAGAGGCCACCGATCAGCCAGGCGAGATAACCCAACACCCCTCCCATGAGCAGGATGAGCAGGAGCGATTGCAGGGCGTTCTGGAGTTTCTGGCCGAGAAGGCGTTGGCGATCCATGGTTTGGCTCATGCGCGGTGGATAGCGTCTTCAGGGTAAATACATGGGATTGCTGAGCGCGGTTTCCATCCGCCGGAACAAGAAGGATGGCCTCCCCGCCTGGCTTCCGGTCATTGCGGATCGGAGCCGGCGGTGTCGAGGGTTCACCAGGATCTCAGGGACCGGATACCCGTTTGGCGATGTTGAGCATCTCTGGCAGTTGGAAGATAAGGAGAATGATCACCCCGAACACCAGCATCAGGGTCAGGCCGACGATGAGATTGGGCAACCAGTTTTTCCGCCCCCCCTCGTTGGCGATGCCGTGCGCCACGTCCTGGAGTTCGATCAGCCCCAGAAACCGCGCCCCCCGGTATACCAGGAGGCGGCGACAACTATTGGAACGCATCTTCAACACCGCTTCCCGACAGCTGGCCTCAGCGGGGATGGAGACCAGACGGCGGGTGCAGATATCACCCAGGGGGACCTCGGCCGGGTTCAGGTTGTGGCCGACCACCCGCTTGAGCAGATCCTGTTCGGTGAAGAGCCCGATCACCTCCTCGTTCCGGGTCACGATGACGGAACCGAGATTGCGCTCCACCATTTGGTTGACCCCTTCGGCTACCGAGACTTTCTCATTCAAAAAGATCAAGGACTCACGGACGAACTCGGCTACGGTGCAGGACATATCGTTATTCTCGGTAAAAAAGGAAGCTGAACCGCCATCCAGGCCGGAAAAAGGGCTCTGGTGTTGTCACAACTTCCAGGCGAAGTCTCACTAACCTTGGGATTCTATGTTTCTGATCCCATAAGGAGAATTATGCCAGCCAAAGACAAGGTTGGGGAGACTATCCGTTCCCTCTGGGGATTTTTATCGGCGGGAATGGCTGTTTCAGCTCCTCCGACCCCGGGCTGTGGCGGCGACAATCCATGAAGACCTTCACGCTTTCCCTATTGACAAGATGGGAATCGGTGGAGGATCACAGAATTCCTCGGCTCCGGCTGTAATCTCTTTCTTTGCGTTGCGATCTCGCTACGCCTCCATGACCACAATCCGATGCAGGAGAACGAAGATGCGCTGGAATCCTCTTTGGTGCCGGAAAGCGTTTCGAAACCGGCCCCGACCATTGATATGCGGTATCCGCTGGCTGATCCTGTGTCTCACCACCCTCCCTGGGTTTCCGGCGCTGAGCGCCGACCCGGTCTGGATCACACTCACCCCTACCGCCATGAGTAGTCAATCCGGCAGGACGGTCGGGAGTTTGAGCGCCTTGGTGGTCATGGATCAGAGCGGGACCCAGAATACCTCCGGGAGATATGTCTCCTTCACCACTCCGGGCACCGTCTATAAAGGCTACCGAAGCTATGGGCTCTCCAGCGCCATCCAGCCCGCCTGGGTCGGTCAGATGCAGATCAAGGCCAATTATTATGGGCCGGCCAAGGCCTCGCAGGCCTGGTCCTGGTACTTGTACCACTGGGGAAACCGAACCTGGACCAAGATCGGAGATAATGCCGCGGCCCTGTCCAACAGATGGACCTTGCTGAGCTTCAATGTGGCCACCGGCGCCCCTTTCATCGGTGCCAATGGCGAGATCCGGCTCCAGCTACGCTCGGCCACGGCCACCTATGACGCCAGGTTGGACTATGAAGCCATCAGCCTCACCTATACCGAGCCCGCAGCGCCGGATGGAGAAGCGCCCACCCTTGGCGGTTGCCCGGTCTTTCCTGCCGATAATTATTGGAATCGGCCCATCGATGATCTGCCGGTGCATGCCAAGTCCAGCGCCTGGATCGATGCGATCGGACGCGGCAAGGGTTTTCACATGGATTTCGGCTCCGGCACCTGGGACGGAGCTCCCATCGGCATCCCCTACAACATCCTGGACGGTGGCAGCGTCAACCACTACAACGTCAATTTCTATTATGACGACGAGTCCGACCCGGGCCCCTACCCCATTCCCGCCAATCCGCTGATCGAATGGGGAAGCGATCATCATCTGCTCGTCATCGACACCCGGGATTGCCATCTCTATGAAATCTACGACCTCAGTTCCAGCGGTGGTCAGTGGTATGGGGGCTCGGGGGCGATCTGGGATCTCCATTCCCAGGCCCTGCGACCCGAGACCTGGACCTCCGCCGACGCCGCCGGTCTGCCGATGCTGCCGGGGCTGGCGCGTTATGACGAAGTGCTGGCCGGCTCCATCAATCATGCCCTGCGCTTTACCTCACACTGCACCAAGGGCTACATCTGGCCGGCGCGTCATCAGGCGACGAGCGGGTCCTGCACCAATCCACCGCCCATGGGGGCACGCTTTCGGCTCAAGGCCTCCTATGACATCTCCGGCTTTTCACCCCAGGCCCAGATTCTGCTTCAGGCCATGAAGACTTACGGCATCGTTCTGGCCGACAATGGCTCCGATTGGTATGTCTCCGGGGCGCCGGATGATCGCTGGAACAATGATGTGCTACATGAACTGGATGTGGTCACCGGCAACGATTTCGAGGCGGTGGACACCTCTGTCATCATGCTTGACCCGAACTCGGGTGAGGCGAGCCCCTAAACGAGACTGCCCCATCAGTTGGCTTCCCCCCTTGATACAGAAGGATCAAGGGGGGTTCCCGGCGGCGGCGGCAAGGCGTTGACCAAGCCGTCCTGCGGCGGGGCCCAAAACCAGCCCCCCTCCTTTTCCAGCGGGGACAAAGACCCAGAAGCCCTCTCTCACCAAAATGGATGGGGAGGGATTCGGACACCGGATTTCAGGCAGGGCAATCGCATCAAAGTAACGTAAGCCCGAGGAGGTTGGCGCGATAGGAATCAGAAGACGCGGCCAAGATGCGGCGGGTGTGGATGCCGCCCTTACGGGAGGTATCGAGACGGAGCAAATTGAGAACGAGACGACGCACGATGGCAAGATTCGCGCCGGTAGTGTTGATGCGGGCCCGCATCTGGTCGTCGTTCAGTGCGACATCAAGGCACCAGTGAAGGCGGTTCTCGATGCCCCAATGGGCGCGTACCGCATTCGCGAGGGTGGTGGCGTCAGGAGCAAGGCTGCCGATGTAAAGGCGACGCTCGCAACTTGTCTTACCGTTGATGGTGCGCTCTGCCTCGATTACGCCGAACATCTTCAAGTCGGGCCATTGCCCGGGATCGGCCAAGCAATCGAGGTGGCTGAAAGCCCAGCAGCGCCTGACTTCCAGCCGGCCATGATCCTTCTCGACCGACTCGACGTAGCTGTGGCGTACGTTCTTCCATCCTTCGGCTTGTCCGATCTCGAAGAATGTCGCGATCGACTCAGCCAGTTTGGGCTGGTTGCCCTTCACCGCCAGGACGTAATCCGCCTCCTTGTCCCGGATCGTCTGAGCAATGTTGCTATGCGTGCCCATGGCGTCGATGGTGACGATCACACCTTTGAGCATCAGCGATTCAAGCAGCACCGGGATCGCCGTCAGTTCGTTGGATTTCTCAGCACAGGCTTCCTGCCCCAGCACCAACCCCGCCCCGGCGGCGAACGCGCTGACCAGGTGCAAGGCCTGCTGGCCTGTCAGCTGGCTACGCCGGCTCGCCTTGCCGTCAATCGCTACCACGCTCCCCTCCGCCAAGGCCGGCAGTACGCTACCAACCCAGCGACGAAAGCTATTCTCCACAGCCCGCCTATCCAACAAGCCAAACATCCGCCCCAACGTGTCGTGCGACGGAAGGCCATTCTCCAGCTTCAGGAAGCGCCGCAACCAGTCTAGGCGCTCTTTGGCCCAGGCCTCGATGCCGACAAAGTCGTCCACCCCGCACATCAATCCGCACACCGTCACCACCAGCATCTCCACCAGGTTGTGCTTCGACCGCCCTGCCACGCGAGGATCCGGAATTGCCGCAAACGCTTCCGCCAACGACATCCGCTGGCTTTGAACACTCTGCTTCTCTGTCTCCACGAGTCGCCCCAAAAAGACAGGAAACTACACAAATCAAGGCACTGTGAACAGCCCCCGGTGTAACCTATTGACCATAAAAGATTACTACTGTCGGTCAACGACTATGGCATTCGCGCTTTGATGCGATTGCCCTGAAGCCAGCCCCGGTCCAGCGGGGCCGAAAGGGCAAATATGCTAGAATCAGCTCGCTTTATGACACCGATAAGAGTTTGGAGGAGGAGGCACAACCCTATGTCTTATTCAAAGATTCATGTTCCCGATACGGGCGAAAAGATCACAGTGAAGGCGGATTTCAGTCTGGATGTTCCCGCCCATCCCATCATCCCCTTCATGGAGGGGGATGGCATCGGGGTGGATATCACCCCGGTCATGTGCAAGGTCATAGACGCGGCGGTGGACAAGGCTTACGGCGGGGAGCGGAGCATCGTTTGGATGGAGGTCTATGCCGGAGAAAAAGCCAACCGGGTCTATAACGAGGAGATCTGGTTGCCGACGGAGACCCTGGAAGCGGTCAAGGAGTTCGTGGTTTCCATCAAGGGGCCGCTCACCACACCGGTAGGCGGCGGTATCCGTTCCCTGAATGTGGCATTGCGGCAGGAACTGGATCTTTATCTCTGCCTGCGTCCGGTGCGTTACTACTCGGGCACCCCCAGTCCGGTGAAGAATCCCGAACTCACCGACATGGTTATCTTCCGGGAGAATTCCGAAGACATCTATGCGGGGATCGAATGGGCCTCGGGGACAGCCGAGGCGGCCAAGGTGATCCGCTTCCTGCAGGAAGAGATGGGGGTGAAGAAGATCCGTTTCCCGGCCACCTCCGGTATCGGCATCAAACCCGTCTCCAGCGAAGGCAGCAAGCGCCTGGTGCGCCGGGCGCTCCAGTACGCCATCGACAACGATCGCAAGTCCGTCACCCTGGTGCATAAGGGGAACATCATGAAGTTCACCGAGGGGGCCTTCAAGAGTTGGGGCTACGAACTCGCCAAGGAGGAGTTCGGTGCCCGGGAACTGGACGGCGGTCCCTGGTGTGCCTATACCAATCCGCGCACCGGACGCCAAATCGTCGTCAAGGACGTCATCGCGGACGCCTTCCTCCAGCAGATCCTGTTGCGCCCAGCCGAATACGATGTGATCGCGACACTCAACCTCAACGGTGACTACATCTCCGACGCCCTGGCCGCCCAGGTCGGCGGCATCGGCATCGCCCCGGGAGCCAATCTCTCGGATAGCGTCGCCATGTTCGAGGCGACCCATGGCACCGCTCCCAAGTATGCTGGGTTGGACAAGGTGAACCCGGGCTCATTGATCCTTTCGGCGGAGATGATGCTGCGTCATCTGGGTTGGCGGGAGGCCGCGGATCTGGTGGTGAAAGGGATGTCGGGGGCCATCCAGGCGAAGACCGTGACCTATGACTTCGAGCGCCTCATGGAGGGGGCCACCCTGTTGTCTTGTTCAGGATTCGGGGATGCCGTCATCAGCCAGATGTAAGCCCTGAGCCGGTCTGATGGATATTCCGCGAGCCTTCATACCCTGTGGGATGGGGGCTCGCTGGAAAGATTGGAGCCGGGTGCGACAAGGGGGGTAGGGCGTCCGGAGGGGCACGCCCGACCTGGAGCCTGGGGATTGAGCCGGACTCCCGGTCGAGCGGATGACTGAGGCTGATCAGTTCACACGCAGCAGATTGCTGGCGTGCCAACCCTTGGGGCCGCGGTTGATTTCGAATTCAACCTTCTGTCCCTCGCGCAGGGTTTTGTAGCCGTCCATGTTGATCGCTGAAAAGTGGATGAAAACGTCTTGATCGGTCCCGTCCGGCGTTACAAAGCCATAGCCTTTGGCGTTGTTGAACCACTTGACCACACCAGTCGTCATAATCTTTTACTCCTCCATTTGTTGGAACATCAATGCAGTTTGGGGAGTCTTATCGTTTTATTTCAATCATCCGCCTGCCGGGTTGGTAGGTTCCCGGAACAAACGATCCCCATAAAAAAGTATAAGGCGAAAATAAATTGGGTCAATAATCGAGGGTGCGACCCTCATCAATAGGACGGCTCCAGGCCGCCGGGAGGGTGGGGTAGGCGGGCCGGGGGCGGGTCAGGGAGCCGAATCCGTCCAGGGGAAAGAGGGCAAAGAGCCGCCGGTGTTAAGGAGATGGCATCGGGGCGAAGGCATGAGGCCCGTCTCCTGGCAACACAAGACTTGGTCTAGAATCACGACTATGGCAGAAGAGAACCACATCCCGGCGGACGACTTCGGCGTTGTGACCCAGGAGGCCAAACCGAAGCTCAAACGCCCGCCCCTCTACAAGGTGATCTTGTTGAACGACGACTACACCCCCATGGAATTTGTCGTCCATGTATTGGAGATTTTTTTCGGTATGGACCGTCCCAAGGCCACCCAGATTATGCTGCATGTGCATACCCGAGGGGTGGGGATTTGTGGGGTCTATGCCCGTGATGTGGCAGAAACCAAGGTCTACCAGGTCAATGAGTTTTCGCGCAGTCACCAGCATCCGCTGCTCTGCACCATGGAGGAGGCATGAGCGGACGGTTTTTGGTATGCAAGTCCAGGCGAATCTTGGTGTAAGTTCTATGTTGGTCGGCGGCTGTTGGTGGGGCAGGAATCTATGCTGAGCAAAGACCTCGAGTTCACGCTCAATCAGGCGTTCAAGCGCGCACGCGAAAAGCGACACGAATTCATGACCGTCGAGCATCTCCTGTTGGCGTTGCTCGACAATCCATCGGCGTTACAGGTGTTGCGTGCCTGTGGGGCCGATACGGATCGGTTACGGCGGGAGATCGATACCTTCATCGAGGAAACGACTCCCATCATCGCCGTTGGGGATAATCGCGAGACCCAGCCCACCCTGGGGTTCCAGCGGGTACTGCAACGGGCCGTCTTTCATGTGCAGTCCGCCGGCCGAAAAGAGGTCACCGGGGCCAATGTCCTGGTGGCCATGTTCAGCGAACAGGAATCCCACGCCGTCTACCTGTTGCAGCAGCAGGATATCGCCCGCCTGGATGTGGTCAATTTCATCTCCCATGGGATCTCCAAGGTGGGTGGCCAGGATGAAGAACCCGGCGTCCAGTCTCCCGGTCCCTCCCAGGAGGAGGATGGCGGCGAATCCCCGGGCAAGAGTCCGCTGGAAAGTTTCGCCTCCAACCTCAACGAACTCGCCCGTCAGGGCAAGATCGATCCCCTCATCGGGCGTCGCGCCGAGATCGAGCGCACGCTGCAGATCCTCTGTCGACGTCGCAAGAACAATCCCTTGCTGGTGGGCGAGGCGGGGGTCGGCAAGACCGCCATCGCCGAAGGACTGGCCAAGATGATCGTTGACAGGGAGGTGCCGGAGATTCTCTCCAAATGCACTATCTATGCGTTGGATATGGGCGGTCTGGTGGCGGGAACCAAGTACCGGGGCGATTTCGAGAAGCGTCTGAAAGCGATCCTCAACCAGCTCAAGAGCGAAGCCAACGCCATCCTCTTTATCGACGAGATCCATACCGTCATCGGTGCCGGCGCCGCCTCGGGCGGAGTCATGGACGCCTCCAACCTGATCAAACCCGTGCTGGCCTCAGGCGAGCTGCGTTGTATCGGCTCGACCACCTACCAGGAATTCCGGGGGATTTTTGAAAAGGATCGCGCCCTCGCCCGCAGGTTCCAGAAGATCGACATCGAGGAACCCTCAGTCGAGGAGACCTTCGAGATCCTCAGGGGTCTCAAATCCAAATTCGAGGAACACCATCAGGTGCGCTATGCCGAGTCGGCCTTACGCAGCGCGGCGGAACTCTCGGCCAAGTACATCAACGATCGGCACCTGCCGGACAAGGCCATCGACGTCATCGACGAGGCCGGGGCCCATGTGCAGTTACAACCCGCCGCCAAACGACGCAAGGTCATCGGCGTGACGGACGTGGAGAAGATCATCGCCAAGATGGCGCGTATCCCGCCGAAGCGGGTCTCGATCTCGGATACCGAGGCCCTACAGCGTCTGGATCGGGATCTGCGTTTGGTGGTCTTCGGTCAGGACGAGGCCATCGACGCCCTGGTGGCGGCCATCCGCATGAACCGCTCCGGTCTGGGCGCCGAGGAAAAACCCATCGGCTCCTTCCTCTTTACCGGTCCCACCGGGGTGGGTAAGACCGAAGTAACCCGTCAGTTGGCCCGGATCATGGGCATCGAACTCATCCGCTTCGATATGTCCGAGTACATGGAGCGGCATACCGTTTCCCGCCTGATCGGCGCCCCGCCCGGTTATGTGGGCTTCGATCAGGGTGGCCTGCTTACCGAGGAGATCAACAAACATCCTCACGCGGTGTTGCTTCTCGATGAGATCGAAAAGGCCCATCCGGACGTGTTCAACCTGCTGCTGCAAGTCATGGATCACGGTACCCTGACCGACAACAACGGACGCAAGGCGGATTTCCGCAACATCATCCTCATCATGACCACCAATGCCGGCGCCGAGGAGATGAGTCGGGCCTCCATCGGCTTCACCACCCAGGACCATTCCACGGACGGTATCGAGGCGCTGAAGCGGATGTTTTCCCCCGAGTTTCGCAACCGCCTCGACGGCATCATCCAGTTCAAGACCCTATTGCCGGAGACGATCGCCCATGTGGTCGATAAGTTCCTGTTTGAGCTGGAAGTCCAGCTCGAGGCCAAGAAGGTGACCTTGAGCGTCGAGATCGGGGCGAGGCAATGGCTGGCCGAACATGGCTACGATGCCAGGATGGGCGCACGCCCCATGGCCCGGATCATCCAGGAGCATATCAAGAAGCCCTTGGCCAACGAACTCTTGTTCGGCAAGCTGACAAACGGAGGACTGGTGCGGATCGACGCGAACGAGCAGGGATTGGTGTTCGATATCCGCGAGAAGACCCAGGGCTGAGTCGGCTCAGCGCGCCCGGTAGCTGATGCGCCCTTTGGTGAGGTCGTAGGGGGTAAGCTGGACGGTGACCTTGTCGCCGGTCAGGATACGGATATAGTGCTTTCTCATCTTGCCGGAGATGTGGGCAATGACCACATGGCCGTTTTCGAGTTTGACCCGGAACATGGTATTGGGCAACGTCTCGATAACGGTGCCGTCCATCTCGATATATTCTTCTTTCGCCATTATCGCCTCATAACATTACTTTTCTGCCGAAAATTCGGCGGCAGATTGTACCACAGAGCGGATAACCTATTGCCGGGCGGTTAGAGGCCCGTGTCTCGCGGCGGAGAGGCCGGTCTGGGCCGAAGAGGAATCTCTTTCGCACTTGACCCTGTTCCGGGCCTGGGCTGAAATGGCGCCTTTTTGTTCTTTTTTCGAGAACAATTCGGCCTACAAAGAGGTATCGTTCTCCATAACAGAACGATAAGCCAGACCAAACGGCCCGTGCCCGGGAACGCCATGGCAGGTAGATGGATGAACCGAGACGCTACTCCTCTATCTCGTAGCCAATCTCAAAGTCTTCCTGAACAGTTCAGAATGGCGAAGCGGAGGAGGGGCCAGCCCGCCTCCGGCCGTTGATGGCGCATCACCGGGGTCGCTATGACCCTCGGACCGGTCTCGCTGCCCTTTCCCGCAGATCGGGCAGAAACACCGCCAGCAGCCCGAGGAGCGGAAGGAAGGCGCAGAGCTGGTAAACCCGCTCAATCCCCCAGAGGTCCGTCAACGACCCCAGCACCGCCGCCCCGATCCCGGCCAAGCCGAAGGCGAGTCCAAAGAAGAGTCCGGAGATCGTGCCGACGCGCCCAGGGATCAGCTCCTGGGCGTAGACCACCATGGCCGGAAAGGCCGAGGCAAGCAGGAAGCCAATCACCATGGTCACAGCCGCCGACATCTCCAGCCCGACATGGGGCAGGGCCAGCGTGAAGGGGGCGACGCCGAGGATGGAGACCCAGATCACTTGGCGCCGTCCGATGCGGTCGCCGATGGGGCCACCGAGCAGGGTGCCGGCAGCCACCGCGAACAGGAAATAAAACAGGTGATATTGCGCCTCCTGGGGGGCGATGGCGTAGCGGTGCATCAGGTAAAAGATCAGAAAGCTGTTGATACTGGCGAGATAGAAGAACTTGGAGAAGATCAACGCCAACAACACCCCCAGGCTGGTAACTACCCGGCGCCGGGGTAGGGATGGCTCCTGGGAAGTGGCGGTAGGTAGAGGCTGGCGGTGCTGGCGACGATACCAGACTCCCACGGACGTCAGCACGATCATGGCCAACAGCGCGATCAGGGAGAACAAGGCGATACTGGCCTGACCATGGGGCAGCACGATCCAGGCGGCGAGCAGCGGGCCGCAGGCCGCCCCGGCGTTACCACCCACCTGAAAGATCGACTGCGCCAGGCCATGTCGTCCACCCGAGGCCATGCGCGCCACCCGCGACGCCTCGGGGTGAAAGATCGCCGACCCGGTTCCCACCATCGCCGCCGAGAGGAGCAGCATGGTGAAACTCGATGCCTGTCCGAGCCCGATCAACCCGAGCAGGGTACAGCTCATCCCCGCGGCCAGGGAAAAAGGTTTGGGATGGCGGTCGGTATAGGCCCCGACCAGTGGCTGCAACAAGGATGAAGTGAACTGAAAGGCGAGGGTGATCAGACCGATCTGGGCAAAGCTTAGCTGAAACCCGGACTTGAACAGAGGGTAGATGGCGATCATCAGCGACTGCATGGTGTCGTTGAGGAAATGGCTGAAGCTGATGGCGCCCAAAACGCGAAAGCTGGTACGGTCGTGCATGATCTGGCCCGCGGAGTTTGGAGACAAGGCACAATAGGTTGGAGAGAATCGGCAGGGAAGGAATTTTACTTTTGTTATGTAAACCTGAGGTCCGAGATCGCACCTCGTCCAGATCCATTCGGACGAGCTGTCTTTTCTGTCCCGGTGTGCAGACGCCGGGACCGGCACCCTTAGCGGAAATCGCCTAAACATAGGCTTCATGCCATAATGGCATCGTTTCAGAACCAAGCCGGTTCCATTAGGCAGACAGCCATTCTCCGGCAGGGATTACAGGCTGGCAGGGTTATAGGTTGAGTCGGAGATGGCCCTCCTCCAGCGCATAGGAGGTACCGAAACCGGCGGGGATTGTCCAAGGTCATTTTCTAGACCCTGGTCACTGACAGACGCCGATCCTTGAGATATTCCATATCGGCTGAAACAAGGAGAAAGCGGGAACGAAATAATAACGGTTGGCGGTGCCGACCCTGGCTTGGATTGACAAGAATGGGTTCAGGAAAAGCCTCGAAGAAAAATATCCGCCAGTTTCCGGGTTGAAGCCGAGCTTGCCCTGTTGCCTTTCGATGTCGCACGGCTCTAGGCGGCTGGCCGACCCAACGAAGATTGGCGATAGTTGTAAATACTGTCTAAGGAGCATTGTACTATGCGTAAGTTCGTGGCAATCGGAGTGTTGGTCCTGGGCTCCCTGCTTTTTTCTACACCTTCGCTGGCGGTAAAAGTGCAGCGGCTTTCCTTGTCGAAGCTGTATGACAAAGCGCAAACCATCCTCCTCGGTACCGTGACCAAGGTCTCGACCCGGACCAACGCCAAGGGCAACATGATCTGGACCGATTATGCGATCAAGGTGGAAGAAACCCTGCACGGCCCCTGGCAACGACCGAACAAAGCCATCAGTTTTGCCGGCGGTCAATACGCTGGTCAGAGTTACGGTGTAATGGGGGTACCCACTCTCAAGGTTGGTCAGCGTTATGTTCTCTTCCTGTTGTCGGATAACAATTATGCCGTACCGACCGTGGGTTGGGGGCAGGGTATATTCGCTGTCCATGAGGTGTCGATCGATACCGCGAAACAAGAGGTGCTTGTTTCTTATGATGGTGAGCCTTTGGAACTCAGCGAGCAGAACAAACTACAACGCGGTCTGCGCTTGAAGGTGATGAATGACACCTTGACGTTGCCTGTCGCCCAGACGGCGAGCCGAAGCGATACTTACACCAGGGAAACAGATCCCAAGGTGCTGGACGCCCAGGGCAACATAACCGCCGCTACTTCGCAGGGACGGCAACCACAGCGCCAATCGCTGGCGGAACGCAAATTTGCCACGATCGATAACTTGCGGGCATTTGTTCGCGGCGAACTCGAGGCCGCCGACTGATGCCACGTCCATTGGAAGCAAGGGGAGTAATGCCAAACATGAATACAATATCGGCTTGTTGTTATCGATCGACCCTCGGTCTCTTGGTTGTGACGGCCTCCTTGTTGAGCGCACCCGTGGCGGCGCAGCATGGAGACTGGTGTGCTTGTGGTAAGCACAAGAATATCCCCATCCCCTTCCAAATCGATCACACGATAAGCCCCTGGCAAGGCGAGGCACAGGCTTCGTTCGACCGCTGGAACCACTACGCTAACCTTTTTAGTGTCTCGTCGGGGAGCGGTAGCAGCGGCATCAACGGCATCAACGAGATCAACTTTTTTACCGAGAGTACCATCGAGGAGGTTTACGGATTCAATATCGACGATACATTCTTCGGTATTACTTATATTAATCCTCTTTCCGCTTTCAGCTCTCCACCCTTTAATGAATGCCCGCTACCATCCGGAACGACATGCGGAACCTTCTCCGAGACCGACATTCTTATGAATGAGGATTTTTTCCGTGGCTGGACCGCCTCGCCGCCGAATTTCGCGGATACCGGACCAGCCTATTATATTGCGACAGCGATTCATGAACTGGGACATGCCTTGGGGTTGCATCATAATTTCGACAGCCTGTCGGTGATGAATTACTATGAAGATTATGCCACCCTGTATCTCACCCGGTCCGATGCCCTGGCCGCCCGGGAATATTATCCGGCTCAGGCAAAGAATCTGACCGATCTCGCCATATACCCATTTCGCTACGATGGGTTCCAATATGACGCGACCAGCGTGGCTTCGCCGAGCACCGATCGCGTCACTCGCGGTTCCCCTTTCACTCTGCGCAACTTTACCATAGAGAATCTCGGCTCGACGACGCCCAGCAATGTCCGTGCGAGATTCTATCTGTCGACCGATAATATCATCACCGGCACCGATCATCTTATAGGAACACTCTCCTGGGATAGTTTTTCGACCTGGTGGGATACGACTGGCCAGATCTTCGTCATACCGCCCAACTTTCCTGTCGGTACCTACTATATAGGGGCCATCATTTACTATAATGACAATACCACCGATGCGGTAACCTATAATAATTCCTGGGTCCTGGATGAATCCCGGCGCATTACCGTGACTCCGGTAGCGAGCAATCAACCCGATTTCGCCATAATCTCGATGGCGTTGGATCCGGCTTCGCCGCGGGCCGGTAGCCCCTTCAGCGCGACGGTCAGGGTGCAAAACCAGGGGAGTGTGGCCGGTTATGTGGGCAATCTGAGTCTTTGGCTCAATCAAACGACGAGTCAGGGGTGTGGGGCGGTCGGCGAGGCTGTCGCTGTTGTGGATACCCTGGCGTCGGCGGCAATCCGGGATATCACCTTCAGCAACCTGGTGGCCGGATCAGCCGGCGGCAAGACCCTGCGTGCCTTTGTCGATAGTGGCTGTACAACCGCCGAATGGAACGAGGAAAACAACCAGTCGACCCTGGCCTATAGCGTAGGAAGCAGCGGTCAAGCGGATTTCGTGGTGACTTCGATCACGCTTAACCCGAGCTCACCGATAGTCGGGCAGGCCTTCACCGCAACCATCAGGGTGCAGAATCAGGGTAATGGTCCCGGCAATGGAGGCAATGTGTCCCTGTGGACCAATCAAGCGTCGATTCAGGGCTGCGGCGCCCTTGGCGACTCGTCCGCGGCCCTGGGCTCCCTGGCCGCTGGGGAGAGTAAAACCCTTACCTTCGGCAACCTAACGTCCGGAACGGCGGGCGAGAAAACGCTACGTGCCTTCGTCGATGCCGGTTGCAGCACGTCCGAGTCCAATGAAGGCAACAATCAGTTGACCCATGGCTACAGCGTTGCCGCCACTGGACAGCCGGACTTTGTGGTGACCTCGATTTCTCTCAGCCCGAGTTCACTGACCAACGGGGAAGGTTTCAATGCGACCGTCAAGGTGCAGAATCAGGGGACGGCGGCTGGCGATGGGGGTTATCTGGATGTTTGGCTGAATCAATCAGCGAGCCAGAACTGCGGTGCCGATGGCGATCTCTGGGCTTTGGTCGGCACACTGGAGGCGGGAGCGACCCAGACCATAACCTTCAGCAATCTTACCGCGGGAACTGAGGGGACCAAGAGTTTCCGCGCCTTCATCGATAGCGCCTGCGCCACCCCTGAGGCCGATGAAGCCAACAACCAGACGACCCAGAGTTACGTCGTCCGTCGCTGGTGGCGGTAGGCGATTTCCGGCAATCGCCTGAAACCCTGAATCCCCGATAACTTCTCCCGCGAGGCTATCGGGGATCGGCCCGCCAACAAACGGCCTCAGCGACAAGGAAGCGTCGCTGGAGCCTGTCCCCCGAGGAGCCCCGATCGCTCCACAAGGCTAATCCAAGATCGGTATCCCCAGCCGGCGCCCTGGGGCCTGTCAAATATCAGGCGGCCCAAGGTTCCGCGCCCGTGGATCGAGTTGATACTCCAGATCCCGGGTCCGGGCGCGCAGCCACTCCAGTTCTTCGAGTAGATCCATCACCAAGGCGGTGGCGGGCAGGTTGAGTTCGAGATCCCGCATCAGGCGCACCGCGCGTCCTACCCGTCTTACCTGGGGTCCGGTGAAAAGCCAGTCCGCCGGGACCGAGCCGCTGGGCATCAGCAGACCTTCCTGCACCATTTCCTCGATGAGCGGCTGGGTGACGTCGCACAGGTCTTCGATCTCCCGCAGTCCAAGGAGGTGTCGTTCATCCAGCAGAATGCCGTAACAAAGCTCTATGGGGGTGTTCATGGCTCAGACTCCCAACCGGGCCCGGGGATTGAATGCCGCGACGGTTTCCAATTGGCGAAAGGCGCGTTCAATCTCCTGGGTGGAGGCCTCGGGGACCAGGACCTCCAGCACCACGTACTCGTCCCCGGGTGGCTCTCCGGGCAGACCACGACCCTTGAGGCGTAACTTATTTCCCGCCTGGGAACCGGGTGGGATTCTCAGGGTCACCGGCCCGGCCAGGGTGGGCACGGGCACCTGAGCCCCCAGGGCCGCTTCCCAGGGGGCGATCGGCAGGTTGAGATAGACATCCTTGCCCTCGGGTCGATAGAAGGGATGGGGTTGAATCTGTACCTCCAGAAACAGATCCCCCGCTGGCCCACCCCGGCTGCCTGGGAGTCCCTGGGCCGCCAGACGGATCTGTTGGCCCTGGGTCACGCCGGCGGGGATCTGCACCCTCAGGGTGCGGTGACGGCTGGTCGTTCGCCCCTGGAGATCGGTCTCCGGGCTGTCCAGATGCAGGGTACGGGTCCCGCCGTGATACGCCTCTTCCAGGCTGAGGTGTATCTTCACCGTCTGATTCTGCCCGCGCCGGGAACGGCTTTGAAACCCTGACTGGGGACCGGCGCCAAAGCCCCGTCCACCGAAGATGGAGGCGAAGAAATCGCTGAAATGGGATAGGTCATCCGGGGACATGGATTCCCCCCGGGAAAAGCCAAAATCGAAATCCGGCGGGGGACGGAACTCCTGGCCGGCCTGCCACTGGGTGCCGAGGTGATCGTAGGCGGCGCGTTTCTGGGGGTCCTTGAGCACTTCGTAGGCCTCGTTCACCTCCTTGAAACGCGCTTCGGCGTTGGGTTCCTTGCTGACGTCTGGATGGTACTTGCGCGCCAGCCGACGATAGGCGCGTTTGACCTCATCGAGCGACGCTTCTCGCCCGATATCGAGAATCTTGTAATAGTCCTTGTATTCCATACCCTTCCGCCTCTTTACTCAGTATCCGACACCCAGGTTTTTTCCGGTTATTTGGGGTTGTTCAGGGAGATACCAAGGGCGGGGTGATACATTCCGGGTTTTCCAGCGGTTGGATGGATACGGGTGCCGTCTCCGAATCTGCCGATGAACGCAGGACCCAACAGAAATCTCTCTCAGGCTCGACCTTGAGGACTAGCGCAAGGACGCACGCTTCACTGCGCCGGGCGAGGTAATGCGGCGCGAGCGTGGCAGTGTGGTCACGTCGTGCGAAACCCAACCGTCGCTGCGGGTCGCCGTCATCCAGCGCGCCACCTACCGCCTGCGGTTCAATCGCGATTTCACCTTCGCCCAGGCCGCGGAAGTTATCCCGTACTTCGCCGCCTTCGTCCGCCTGCCTGTGCGCCTTGACACCGAACCGGCGCGGACCCTTCCTGTGGCTGAGCGACGACAATCCCCGGATCAAGTCCGAGGAGGCTCCACACCCCGCGTCGTTCCCGGGCCTGGGCCTGTGTAGCCGATTCTTCGTTCTCCATTCGAGAATAATACCGCTAATATTTTGATATTGTTCTCGAATAGAGAACGAGAAATGGCCGTTTTTCGTCCATGCCCGGAAGACTGACTGAGGAGGCCAACATCGACATCCGCCGTTTCCGACCGGGCCAAATTCGCCTAACGATGGGTTAACACCCACCCTACGCCTGCTAACTCGTCATTCCGGCTTCCCGGACGGAATGACGGCCCATCTCTTTCTCGCTGAAATAACTTGCTAATCAGACTCGGAAATAAAGAATCTACCCGGAAATGGTATTATTTGGTGATGGCCGGTCTCGGATCGAGCCCTGGCTCGCTGGAAAGCCGGCCAACCGGGAAGGCCGGGCGAAGGAGGCTTGGCTTTTCGTGGAGGCGATCCTGTGCCTGACCGGCGCAACGCCTTTCGGGACCTTGCTTGCGCAGGCCTCTGATTACCCTGAACAACGCCTTAGGGATCCGCCTCAATCCTCTTATCGAGACCATGCCACCGCGGCCTCCCGCGTAATGACCGACCTTTCGGACCCTCTCTGCCACGAACTACCACCCCATGACGCGGATCCGACTCGGCAACCATTGGTACCTGGGGTTCAGACTGCTGAAGAAACTGAAGAGGAGCTTGCTGCCTTTTTCTTTTCGTCTCTGGTGTGCCCGATGTATTCCCCTGATACTGGCCTTTACCAGGAACAACTTCTCTATCGGCGTGGTGGCCCTGCTGGGAGTGATCGGGTCCATTACGGCCTTCAGTCACCTTTACCAACAGATCGAGTCCAGACGTCTTATCGAGTTCGAGTGGCTGACCCTTGAGCGTCACCGTGCCCTGCAACGGGGCGCCGAGCGGGGCCTGGAGGCGGTTACCACCCTGCACGCCCTGTTCCTGACGGCGGATGAGATCAGCGTCGGCGATTTTCATCTCTTCGGCGATCCGGTGGTGGCCCGGCTACCGGGTATTCAGTCCCTGGCCTGGGTGCCCAGGGTCGGCCATCGGCAGCGGGTGGCCTTTGAAGCCATGGCCGGCAGAGAGGCGCCGAATTTCGAGATCCTTGAATCTTCCCTGGACAAGGGAAAGGTCCGGGCATCCGAACGCGAGCTGTATTTTCCCGTTCTCTATGAATCCGTCGCGGCGGGTGTTGACCCCAATGTCGGTTTCGATGTCGGGACCCTCCCCGAGGTGCGGGAGGCCATGGAGCGGGCGGGGGAGAGCGGTCACCTCGCGTTGACCGGCCGCCTGCTTCTCCCCGGCGTGGAGAAACCGCCTCGCTATGGGGTGTTGGCGGTGTTTCCCATCGAGATCGCCCGCGCCGATAGATCGACCGAGGTGGCCGGCTATGCCATGGGGAGCTTCGATATCGCCAAACTGGCCGAGGCGGCCATGGCCGTGCTCGAACCCCGGGGGGTGGAGTTGCTGATCCAGGATGAGTCCTCGCCGCCGGAGCAGCGTTTCTTGGATGTCCATTCGAGTCGTCTCCATCTCGGCGACCCGCTTCGGGAATGGGGTCACCCGGGCGATCTACAGATCAAGAAAGAGTTTCCCGTGGCCGATCGGATCTGGTCGGTCACCAGCGCCATGGTGCCCGAATATCGTAGCGGCGAGGCCTTCGCCCAAGGGCCTTGGCTGGTGCTCGTCGGCGGCATCTTGTTGACGGCCATCCTGAGTTCTTATCTCTACGCCAATCGGCAGAGCCTGCTGGTCCGGCTGCGCATGGAAACCGAGTTGCGGGAGCGTGAAGAAATGTTTTCCCAGATGACCGAGACGGTGAACGAGGTGTTCTGGGCCGTGCCCGTCGATCGCAGTCGGTTTCTCTACATCAGCTACGGCTTCGAACGGATCTGGCGTATCCCACGCCAGGAGCTGTACGCCCATCCCGAACTCTTTTTCAAGGGCCTCCATCCCGAGGATCGGGATGGGTATGAAGCGGCTATGAGGCAACTCCAGAAATACCCCGGCCCGATGGAGATCGATTATCGGGTGGTGCGGCGGGATGGGAGCCTGCGCTGGGTGCATGATAGTGCCTTCCCGGTGCGGGACGCCTATGGTTGGGTCTATCGGATCGTCGGTTTCGCCGAGGATGTGACCGAAAAGGTCCTGGTGGAGCAGGCCCTGCGGGAATCCGAGCAAAAACTGCGTGCCCTGTTCAACCAGTCGCCGGATATCCTGATGACGGTGGATGCGGAGGGCCGCATCCTGATGTTGAACCGCTCCTTGCCCGGTCTTTCGGCGGAGAGGGCCGCGGGACAGGATTCCCGGCGCTTGTTTCCCCCCGAGTTGTGGGATTGGTACCGGCAGGCGCTACAGGGTGTCCTCGCCAGCGGGGAGATCGATCATGTGCAGTATTCCATGGCGGACGGGTCCTGGTGGGAGGCGCGCATCGTTCCCATTCTCCAGCAGGGGCAGGTCACGGCGGTGATGGTGATCGCCAGCGATATCACCGAGAATCGCAAACTTCAGACCCAGGCGATGCACAATGCCCGCCTGGCGACCATCGGCGTCTTGGCCGCCGGTGTCGCTCACGAGATCAACAACCCCAACAACGCCATCCTTTTCAGCGCCGGGCTGCTCGAACGCGCCTGGCGGGAGGCGAGGCCGATATTCGATGAGTATGCCGAAGAGCATGGTGACTTCTCCTTGGCTGGCATTCCCTTTAGCGAAGCGCAAGAAACCCTGCCCAAGCTGTTGGCGGAGATCGGTGCCAATGCCAAGCGGATCAGTCGCATCGTCGAGAACCTCAAGCATCTCAGTAAACGCGACGCCGGAGGATTGGACGAGCGGGTCGACGTCGCCAAAGCCCTGGGGGCGGCCGCCATGATCCTGCATGCGGAGATTCGCAAGCGCACGGATCATTTTGTGCTGAGGTTGAACGAGGATCTGCCTCTGATCAGAGGGAACTCTCAACAACTCGAACAGGTGTTCATCAATGTGCTGCTGAATGCCCTGGAGTCCCTGCCCAATCGGGGTTGCGCGGTGGAGGCGCGGGCGCAATTGGCGGCTGAGGGCGATCAGGTGGTGGTCAGCATCCGTGACCAGGGTACAGGCATTGCCGCCGAGGATCTGCAACGGCTCAAAGAGCCGTTCTTCAGCACCAAGACCGATTCGGGCGGGACCGGACTCGGGTTGTCCATTTCCAACGACATTATCTTGCGTCATCGGGGCCGTATCGAATTCTCCTCGTTGCCAAGAGAGGGTACCTGCGTGACCATTCGTTTACCTGTGACGGACTGAGCTGGCATGTCTCGACATCTATCTTCCCTCCCCGTGGTGCTGGTGGATGACGAAGCCAGCGTCCTGCTCAGTTCGCAGGCCTTGCTGAGGAGCCATGGCATCCGCCACGTCCTCACCCTGGAGGAGAGTCGTGACCTGCTGCCCTTACTGGAAGAACAGGCCGTAGCGACCCTGGTGCTGGATCTGGTCATGCCCCATCTCCCGGGATTGGAACTTCTCCCCATCATCGTCGAGCGCTGGCCGGAGATTCCGGTGATCGTCATGACCGCGACCCAGGAAGTGGATACCGCCGTCGCCAGCATGAAAAAGGGGGCCTTCGATTATCTAGTCAAGCCGGTGGAAGAGAACCGTTTCCTGTCTTCGATCCGCCATGCCCTGGAGGTGCGGGCGCTGAGGCAGGAACTAGGCTCGCTGAAGCGATATCTGCTCTCGGATACCCTGGACCAAGCCGACGCCTTCGCCCATATCGTTACCGCCAACCGCCGGATGCGGGCACTGTTCCAGTACATCGAGGCCATCGCCCATTCCACTGAACCCGTGCTGATCTGTGGCGAGACCGGGACCGGCAAGGAACTGATCTCGGAGGCGATTCATCGTCTCAGCGGGCGCAAGGGTCAGTTGGTGCGGGTGAATGTCGCCGGGCTGGATGACGATTTATTTTCCGATACCCTGTTCGGCCATAGGAAAGGGGCCTATACCGGTGCCACCGAAACCCGGGAAGGGCTGGTCGCCCAGGCGGCGGGAGGGACGCTGTTCCTGGATGAGATCGGCGACCTGAAACTGCCTTCCCAGGTGAAGTTACTGCGGTTGTTGCAGGAGCAGACCTATTATCCCCTGGGCGCGGATGTGCCGCGGAGCAGTGATGTGCGGGTGGTCTGCGCGACCAATCAGGAGCTTGGAAAGCGGATCAAGAAGGAAAGGTTTCGCTCCGATCTCTTCTTCCGACTCTCCGTGCATCAGGTCGAAATCCCCCCCCTGCGCCAACGCCAGGACGATATTCCTTTATTGGTGAACGCTTTCCTCGAAGAAGCGGCGAGGGAATTGGGAAAACCGCTGCCGACCCCACCCCAAGAGCTGTTCACCCTCCTCGCCACATACCATTTTCCTGGCAATGTCCGTGAGCTGCGTGCCATGGTCTATGACGCCATGGCCCTGCATCGCAGCGGCCCTGTCATCGGCCTGGAGGCCTTTCGCCGCGGGATGCAGAAGCAACGGCATCTTGGCGACTCTTCCGGCTCGACGGAACAAGAGAAACCAGGCCTTCCCTTGCAGCTCAGCGGATCCTTTCCCACCCTCAAGGAGGCGGAGACCTTTCTGATCCAGGAGGCGCTACGCCGGGCCAATCAGAATCAAGGCATCGCCGCCAGCCTGCTCGGTATCTCCCGTCCGGCCTTGAATCGGAGACTCGCCCGGCGTGAAGGCGCTGAAGACCCGGAGGCCGAAGCGGGGGTGTAACAATCCGCACCGGCAGACGTTTTTGCACACCCAGAAAAGTTTTTATCAAACAGTGGCTTGCTCAAGACTTCCGGATCTTGTCGGAGTCTTCGACGCAATTCTGCACATCCCCCCAGTTTTTGGCCCCTTTCCGGTCAAGATCTTCAAGGCACTGATAATCAACGGGATTATGTTGGTTAAAAAATTGGCCTGAATACTGCTTATAAAGAAATCGACACGCCGGGAGATAGTCAGCCCAATCTCTGAGTATCCAGGGCGACCCCGGCAAACCCGAAACGAATTTTTTCCCGAGAGCTATAGGAGAAGATCATCATGTCCTTCTTTTTCCACGCCTTCAAATATTGGATCCTGGCTAGCGTGACGGTCTTTGGAGTGATCGCCGTCATGCAGAGTAATCCCCTGGTGGTCGGAATGCTGTTCCCCGTCATCGCCCTCCTGTATTTCATCTGGAGGATGAAGGTTACCCAACCGCGTGAGCAGCAATTGACCCAATACTCCCGCTGGTGGGGGGCTTGGGAAAGCCTCACCGGGACAGCCAGGGGAACTCGTTGAAACCGAGGCGTCATCGCGCTTGAGCCTTGGTAGAGGAAGAAACAGAGGCCCGGTCTGACCGGGCAGGTGCCGATTTTTGGGCGACGCCCGATGAGCTATGGGATGATCTTGCCGGCCATTCGAGTCCGCATGTCGGGAAGATCCTCCCATAGCCCGGGCGTTCTTTTTTTACCGGCGGTTGCCGGTCCCGATACCAATTCTTGATAGGTTTTCTCGCAGAGGCGGGTTGGGGTGGTCTTCCGCCCTTTGGAACCCGGCGCTTGGTTCGCTTGGAGAGGAAGTGGCGACCCAGGACTTGATCGGGGGGAACCGCGTCGATCCTTGAGCTCGAAGACCTCTTTGCAAAGAGTTATGAACTCGACCGAGAAAGAGGGGAGTTATCGCGCCTGACTCGCCCGTCTCTCAGCGCTTCCGGGCCAGGACGCTTTGGTCCGGTTTTCTGTTCTCTAACGGAGAACAATGTCTTCTATGGCGGCCTATTGTTCTCGAAATAAGAACAGACGCCGGCTATTTTCGAGCCAGGCCCGGACGGAGCCACAGAGCCTTCATACCCTTTCTGTTGGACCGTTCTCTCGGCGGCAAATTCGGGGTCGCCAACCGCGCTCGAAGGCTCGAAGGCCCAGAAAGATAGGTCGGCTTACCCCAGGCCGAGGCCCTGGGGGCCGGGTTTTTGGCAAATAAGCAAATATGTTCTAGCCTGAAGGTTGTTGCCGCTACCTAGTGGTAACGACTTTCTCATTTCATACCGCTACTTGGGGTTCAGATATGAAAAAATGGCTCATTGGTTGCCTTGTTGTTTTTGCCGCAATCGATGTTGGCGCGACACCATCCGAGGAGGCCGCGGGGAAGGAACTCGAGGGGGCTCTCCACCTGAAACCGAACATCGAGAACGGCCGTCAGGTCTATCAGATCTGCGCCGCCTGTCACATGCCGGAAGGCTGGGGAACCGAAGACGGTTACTATCCCCACATTGCCGGCCAGCACGCCAGCGTCACCATCAAACAACTGGCGGATATCCGCGCCCGGAATCGGAACGCACCGACCATGTTTCCCTTTGCCAAGCTGGATATCCTCAAACTCCAGGATATCGCCGACGTGGCGGCCTATATCGAGGGACTCCCCATGGCCCCGGTCAATGACGTGGGGCCGGGGAACGATCTCAAGCTGGGGCACCGTCTCTACATCAAGTATTGCGCCGAGTGTCATGGCAACCATGGCGAGGGCGACAGCGCCAAGCACATGCCCATGGTCCAGGGTCAGCATTACCGCTATCTGTTGCGCCAGTACCTATTGATCAAACACGGCACGAGGCGTAACGCCGACAAGGAGATGGTGCAGCAGATCCATGAATTCACCGCCCGGGAGACCACCGCCGTGCTGGATTATGTTTCACGGCTGCGTCCGCCGCCGGGAAAGGTGGCGCCAAGCAATTGGGTCAATCAGGACCTGGGTCCCTTCGTTCGTTTGCCGCCGCCACCTATCGAGAACTAGCCCTGGAGCCCTCGGTTTTCCCGGCCAAGGGGAAAACCGAGGAGATGTGATAGGAAATCTGGCTGGGAGAGACGGCGGAGCCGGTATCAACCGAGACCGCTGAGCTTGACCTGATAATTGGCGGCGTTTTTCGGGTGATTGGCCCGGGTGAAGACGGAACGGTCGTTTTTCAGCACGATCACCTCGAAGAAGGGCCGGAATCGCTCTTCAGGAACATTGAAGGCCTGGAGGATCTTGTTGAACAGAGTCTGTTCTTCGGGTTCGGCGGTGCCGTCGCTCAGGGAGGAGTCGATGAGGTTGACCAGGATACACATCTTCTGGGCGTCGCTGAGCAAGGGGGTGGCCTCGCGCAGGAAGGTATCGACGGAATTCTTGCGCCGGTATTTCAGGGCGTTGTCCAACAACGCCTGATTCTGGGCACCCACCCCGATGCTCCCGTTGGCCTGGTCCTCGCCCCCAATCACGGATAACAGGTGTCCCACCTCTTCTTTGTCGATCTCCCCATCAGCCGACATCATATACAGGAGTGCGGTGACAAAGGCCAAATGGGGCGTCATCTGCTGGCCGCTGTCGCTTTTGAACATATCGAACAGACCCATGGATCTTCTCCGGTTGGTAGCTTTGCGCGGGGGTACGGGTTAACCGATCTGGGAGAACCACTTGCTCCCGAAGAGCCCGCCCTCCTTGGCCTTCCAGCCATTGTCCAGCATCATCTGTTTCAAGCGGCGGCGGGCCTCGGGATCATTGATTTTGTTCTTACAGGCGGTGCGGAACATGGTGACCGCATCCTCGAACTCCTTCTTGTCCACCACGCCGCCGCTGGTGGCGAATTGGGCCAGCACGTCCTTGGCCCGGTTCTCCGCATCCCGTTCCAGCACCCAACCCTGCTGCATGGCTAAGTCTCGCAATACCGCCAGGGCCTCTTCCAAGGCGACCCCGATGCCGATGGCATATTCCAGGATCTTGCGTTCCTCCTTTTGATCGATATAACCGTCGGCGTAGGTGTGTAATTTGACAAAGTTGATGAACTGGGATCGTTTCGATGCCCCGGGTGACTCGGTGCTTTGGGAATTACCGAAATTGTCGAATAAAGACATGGTCGTATCTCCCTGATAGTGGTAGTGATTGATGAAGAATGGCTGGCTGGTGCGCGGTCTTCAAAACCTGAGGTTGATGAGTTTCCACGTCAGATTCTGATCTTCATCCGCCCAAACCAACATAAATGGAAACCTGAATACAAGCTAGCCGAATACTGAAAACCCGTCAAAAAATTGCATTCGGAAAATGGATGTCTGTCCGGTCTCATCCCCGGGACGCTGGGGTGCCTGGTGGCGGTATAGTGAATAAGCCGGCAAGGCCGGCTTATGGGGGAAGGGGGGTGAGATCAACCCTGTTGCTTTTCGCGGAGCTCGTCAATCGTCTTGCAGTCGATACACATGGTGGCCGTGGGTCGGGCTTCCAGTCGGCGAACGCCGATCTCTTCACCACAGACCTCGCAATAGCCATACTCATGGGACTCGATCTTTTTGAGGGTCTCGTTGATCTTCTTGATCAGTTTCCTTTCCCGATCACGCGCCCGCAATTCCAGGCTGAACTCGGACTCCTGACTGGCGCGGTCATTAGGATCGGGGAAATTGGCGGCTTCATCCTGCATGTGGTGCACGGTCCTGTCCACTTCCTCCATCAGTTCGCGTTTCCAAGCCTTGAGGATAGCGACAAAATGCTCTTCCTGGCGGGGGGACATGTATTCCTCACCGGCCGCAGACTGGTAGGGCGTGAAACTGTAAGGACTGATATCCTTTTCTTTATCCTGACTCTTTGCTAGGGACATCTCACTCCTCCGCAATCCGGCTCTGGCAAAACCAAATATCTATAACAGAATGCATTTATGACTTCAACCCGACATCCAGACAGCCGCGACCCTGTTCCGGGGGGCGTTGATCGTGCCCGCGGAACCGCCCGATTCTTTGCTGGCGGGGCGGTTCGGGGGCGATCATGAGCGACTTGCGGGCCATCATCTTCGATGTCGACGGCACCCTGGCCGAGACCGAGCCTGCGCATCGTCAGGCCTTTAATCTGGCCTTCCGCCGCGCCGGTTTGGATTGGGAGTGGTCAGCGGAACTCTATGCGGAACTCTTGGAGGTTACCGGTGGCAAGGAACGCCTGGAGTATTTCATCACCACCAGGGAACCAGGTTTCCGTCCCCCTGGGGGAGAGGCGTTGCGGACCTTCATTGCTGGACTGCATGAGGAGAAATCAAGGCTCTACTCCCAGTGCGTGGAGGCCGGGGTCTTGAGCTTGCGGCCAGGAGTCGGGCGTTTGCTGCGGGAGGCCAGAGCGTCCGGTCTGACCCTGGCTATCGCCACTACCAGTAGTCTGAATGTGGTCACCAGGTTGCTTGATGATCTGTTGCCGGCTCCGGGTCGGCACTGGTTCCAGGTCATCGGCGCCGGGGATGTGGTGGCGCGCAAGAAACCCCAGCCGGATATCTATCTCTGGACCCTGGAGCGGCTGCGGTTGACCCCGGAGGAGTGCGTCGCCATCGAGGATTCCCGTCAGGGGTTGTTGGCGGCGCTGGGGGCGGGGATAGGTACAGCGGTCATCACCTGGAATGAGTTCACCCAAAAGCAGGATTTTTCCGGCGCCGCCCTGGTACTCGATCACCTTGGCGAGCTGGGACGTCCGTGCCACGTTTTCCAAGGTCGCCTTCCCTGGGGCGGCGGGTTACTCGGGGTAGCCGAACTACGACACCTGCATGTCTTGCATGCGGAGAGCAGGAAAGTACCCGCATGACTCTCCCTCCAAGCCTGTCCCAGCGGATGGGCCGGATCGCCCCTTTTTATGTCATGGAACTCTTGGCCAAGGCCAGGGCCCTGGAGGCTCAGGGACGGTCCATCATCCACATGGAAATCGGCGAGCCGGACTTTGTCACCCCAGCGCCTATAGTCCATGCTGGGCAACAGGCCCTGGCCGCCGGCCATACCCATTACACCCCGGCTACCGGCTTGCCCGAGTTGCGTCTCGCCATCGCCGAGCAGTACCGTTCGGCCTTCGGCCTAGAGCTGGATCCCCACCGCGTCATTCTTACCCCGGGGGCCTCGGGGGCGCTGCTGCTGGCGGTAGGCGTGACCCTGAATCCGGGCGATCTGGTGCTGATCGCCGATCCCGGCTATCCCTGCAACCGTCACTTCCTCAGTCTGCTCGGCGCCGAGCCCCTCCTGGTTCCCGTCGGCGAGGCGACCGCCTACCAACTCGATGCCGCTTTGGTGCGCTCATACTGGCGGCCCGGGGTCCGGGGGGTGATCCTGGCCTCGCCGGCCAATCCCACCGGCACACTGATCCCTGAGGGGGAGTTGCGTGCCATCCACCAGGAGGTGCGGGCTCGGGGAGGGGTGCTCATTGTCGATGAGATCTATCAAGGGCTGGTGTACGGACGGGTCCCTGTCACCGCCCTCAGCCTGGGCGATGATCTCTTTGTCATCAATAGCTTTTCCAAATATCAAGGCATGACCGGCTGGCGCTTGGGTTGGATCGTCGCCCCGGAAGCCTTCGTCGAAGCCATCGACCGGCTGGCGCAGAATGTCTTTTTAGCTCCTCCCACCATCGCCCAGCATGCCGCCTTGGCCGCCTTTACCCCTGAGACTCGGGAGATCCTCGAACAACGTCGGCTGGCCTTCCAAAAACGCCGGGACTTTCTGCTACCGGCCCTGCGGGAGCTAGGATTTGCACTGCCGGTGACACCCGAGGGGGCCTTCTATCTCTACGCCGATGCCAGCCGCCTGACCGCCGATAGCGCGGATTTCGCCGAACGACTCCTGTTCAAGACGGGGGTGGCGGTCACCCCCGGGCGGGATTTCGGCGCCCATCGGGCCGAGCATTTCCTGCGTTTCGCCTATACCACCTCCATCGACAGGCTCCAGGAAGGGGTGGAGCGCCTGCACCGTTTTATCGAAACCGCGCCGAGAGAGCCTGATCGCTGAGAAGCTGTTTGGAAACTCTTGCCTCCCGGGCATCGAGCGAAAAGGCCCGATTTCCGTTCTATCGTTAGCAACAAATAAAGAAACAAAGCCTTTATTGTTCTCTTCGAGAGAACGATAATCACAGGCACAGACCTTGGCCCCGAGGCGCAGAGGCTGTAACGAGACTTTCCAAACAGCTCTGAGGCTGTTGCCGGTCTAGAGGCTCAGGGGCGAGGTAAGAAATGTTAGCTGAACGGCCTCTCGGCAGGGGGGATAGGCGAGGGCGGCGCAATATCCCAGGGCAGGAAGCCAGTTGACCACTGTGTAGGATGACCCTTTGGTTTCTCCCAAGCCGGTGAACAAGCTTTCGCCTCCAGCTTTGACCCGGGCTTCGAGGCCCGTCCAGGCCAGATAAAAAGGGAGTAGCCGCCGTCTGGGGGGAAGTCGGCTGAGCCTGGAGTAGGTATCCGTATCGAACACCCGCTGGGCCAGATCGAGCAGATGGCTGCGGGGTTTCAGCGGTTCGAGGTCGATCCCCAGGGGAATCCGGCGACTGACACCGAGAAGCGCGAAGTCCCCGGCATGGCTGAGATTGAACTCGAAGTCCGCACCCTCGCGGTACAAGCCTGGTTTACCTGCCGGGCCGTAGTCCAGGTTGAGGGCGGAACCTGGTATCCCGAGGTACAGCCCCAGAATCCGGCGCAGCATCCCCCGGCAATGGATGTAGGCCTGTTGATCTGCCGGGCGGAGAAACCGACCGGCCCGTGCCCTCTCCTCCTCGCTGAAGAGACGGAGCGTCCTCGCCGACGGCGCCATGGCGGGTCGTCTCGGGAATCTCCAGATGTGGATCCCGCCCTCCCCCAGGGCAGGGGGGCGGTAACAGGTCCGCCAGCAGGGGATGATCAGTTCGGTCATGATCGAAGAACCTACCAGAGAAGCCCTGACCAGACCATGGTCACGGCGACGTCATGAACCGGAGGGGGGACCGCCCGATCGACATCGGGAAGGTCCCGCAGGCCACCAAAGTTATCCCGAAAAGGCGGTTCCACAGTGACGATGGAACCTGGAGCTATGCCTTGCTCGTAAAACCGGAAATAGCTACACTCCCAGGAAGAGATGAAAAGGTTCCTCATTATCCTCTTGTTATCCGCATTGCCGCTGTACTTCTCGTGGGCGGTGGCGGCATCGTATTGCCAGCATGAAAATGATCGAAGTACATACCATTTCGGTCACCACTCCCACCAACATCAGGGAAAAGCGGATCGTAAAGATGGTGCCGGGAAAGCCCCTTTCCAGTTGCATACCGATTGCAGTGTTTGTCATCTTGGCTGCCAAGCCGCCCTAGTGTCAGTCCAATTGGTTGCCGCCTCCTTCCCTGAATCGATCAAGACCACCGATCCGCCTGACACCTTACCCTCGATAGTTCCCGAGGCCCCCGAACGGCCCAACTGGGTACCCGCCGCCTAGCCCGGCGGGACTGACGCGCCTTTTTCTCCTAAGAGAGCTTGATGGCCTGAGTCGTCGTCTCGCCGGATTCCCCTAAGCCTTGTCTTGGAGAATTCGATGCGACTGGTGCCTTTATGGATTGTCCTTTACCTATTGTTTTGCGGGTGGGTCTTCGCCGGCGACAGTTCGCCTGACGTGGCCTGGCGAATCGCGGAGGCCCGTAGCCCGGCCCTTCCTGCGGCACCTGGACCAGGCGAAGAACGGCCCCCGACCACCACGACGGAGCCCAGCGAACTTTCGCTGCGCGAGGCGCTCTTTCTTGCCCTGAAAGGCAATCCCGAGCTTGCCGCCTTTTCCCAGGAGGTGCGCGCCACCGAGGCGGCCGTGTTGCAGGCCGCCGTGCTACCCAACCCGGTGCTGGGGCTCGGTGCCGACAATCTCGGCAACGCCCGTAAGGCCGAGGCCGGAGACCGCTCACTTTCCCTTCAAATCGGCCAGTTGATCGAGTTGGGCGGCAAGCGCGCGGCGCGGATGCGCTTGGCCGAGACTGGCCGCGATCTCGCGAATTGGGACTACGAAGCGAAGCGGATCGAACTACTCGCGCAGGTCGCCCAGCGCTTCGTCGACTTGCTCGTATCCCAGAGCCGCGAAACCTTGGCCGCGGAGACCCAGGGTCTCGCCAAGGAAGTGGCGGAGACGGTAACGAAGCGTGTCCAGGCGGGCAAGGTATCGCCGGTCGAGGAAACCAAGGCGCGGATTGCCCTGGCATCCGCTGGAGTAGAACTGGAGCAGGCGAAGCGCGAACAGGCTGCCGCCCGCCAAGCGCTCGGCGCACTCTGGGGTGAGCCCAATCCGCGCTTTCAGAAGGGGGTCGGCGATCTCGAGAAGATGGCATCCCTGCCCGATTACAAAACCCTCGTCGAGCGCGTGCAAAACAACCCCGAGTTAGCGCGGTGGGCGACCGAGATCGCGCACCGCCAGGCAGGCGTCGAGGCGGAGCGGGCCAAGGCCGTGTCTGACGTGACCCTGAGCGCCGGTGTTTCGCGTTTTTCGCAGTACGACGATAACGCCTATATGGTCAGCGTTTCCGTGCCTCTGCCAGTCTTCGACCGCAACCGGGGCGGTATCCTAGAGGCGAACCAACGTCTGGATAAGACAAACGATGAACGGCGCGCGGCGGAGGTTCGATTGGTTGCGGAGCTGGCGCAGACCTATCAGCGCCTGGCCGCCGTCTCGAACGAAATACAAATCCTGCGTGCGACCCTCCTGCCCGGTGCCCTGAGTGCATTCGATGCGGCGACCAAAGGCTATCAGCTCGGCAAATTCAGCTTCTTGGACGTGTTGGATGCACAACGCACCTTGTTTGAGACGCGCTCCCAGCACCTGCGCGCTTTGGCTGACTACCACCGAGGCGTGAGCGAACTCGAACAGTTGATCGGCGGCCCCCTAGAGAATCAGACGCCATCCCTAGATCGGCAATGATCGCGGCAAGGCACAGGAAATCGATGATGAAAAGCAAAACCTTTTTGATTACCACCGGCATCCTGGCGGTAGGTGTGATGTTGGCCGGGCTTATCCTGATGGATGCGAAGCCTAAGGTTACCGCCGACGAGCACGGCCATACCGCCAAGGAAGCGCCACACGCAGAAGGCGAGACAGGAAAGGGTCCACATGGAGGCCGATTGTTGTCGCAGGGAGATCTTGCGCTGGAAGTCACCATTTTCGAGCAGGGTGTGCCGCCGGAATTCCGCGGCTACGCCTTCGAGCAAGGCAAGCCCATCGATCCTGGCGAAGTGAAGCTACAGATCGAGTTGGAGCGCCTGGGCGCACCGTCCGAGATCATCGGCTTCAAGCCGGAGAACGGCTTCCTGCACGGTGAACGGGAGATCGTCGAACCCCACTCCTTCAAGGTCACACTGACCGCCGAACACAAGGGCCGGGCCTATCGCTGGACCTACGAGCAGGAGGAAGGCCGGGTGCGCATGGACGATGTCACGGCAAAGGCCGCCGGCATCGAGGTGAAGACGGCCGGGCCAATAAAGATCCGTTCCATGTTGCAGCTTTCCGGTGAGATCCAATTCAACCAGGATCGTGTTGCCCATGTGGTGCCGCGGCTTGCCGGCGTGGTCGTGCGCTCGGCGAAGAACCTGGGCGATGAGGTGAAGAAAGGTGAGCTACTGGCGGTGTTGGAGAGCCAGACGCTGGCCGACCTAAAGAGCGAGTATCTGGCGACGAGCAAGCGCCTGGAGTTCGCGCGGACCACCTTCGAGCGGGAGAAGCGCCTGTGGAAGGAAAAGATCTCCGCCGAGCAGGATTACCTCGTCAGTCGCCAAGCGCTGAGCGAAGCGGAGATTGCCCATCGCACGGTGGAACAGAAGTTGCGCGCCCTCGGGCTGACGCATGAGGCGGTGATGCGCGGCGGCGCCGATGGGCTCACCCGTTTCGAGATCCGCGCCCCCCTCGACGGCGTGGTGATCGAGAAACACCTTGCGCTCGGTGAGGCGGTAAAAGAAGACGCGAGCATTTTTACTATCGCCGACCTTTCCACCGTCTGGGCCGAGATGACCATCTATCCCAAAGACTTGAACGGCGTGAGGCTGGGCCAGAAGGTCAAGGTGCATGTGAGCGCCTTGAACGCCGAGGCGGAAGGTCGTGTGGCCTACGTCGGTTCACTCGTGGGCGAGCAGACGCGCTCGGCCAAGGCGCGCGTGACGCTCCCCAATCCCGACCGCAGTTGGAGGCCGGGGTTGTTCGTCACGGTGGACCTGGTTCAGGACGAGCAAGAGGTGCCGGTGGCAGTACCTGTAGCGGCAATTCAGACCTACCGCGACTGGAAGGTGGTGTTCGGCCGCTACGCTGAGTTCTTCGAGGCGCGCCCAGTGGAATTGGGACGCAGCGACGGTGAGTGGATCGAGGTGGTAAAGGGGCTTTCCGCCGGCACGCAATATGTTGCTATGGGAAGTTTCATCCTCAAGGCCGACCTGGGCAAGGCCGGCGCCAGCCACGATCACTGAAGGGGGCGCGACATGAAACAGATCATCGCTGTCATCCAACCGCACATGCTGAACAAGGTCGAGCACGCCTTGCACGCGCTGCCGCACTTTCCCGGCTTCACGCTGCTGCGCGCCAAGGGCCACGGCTGCGGCCAGGCTCCGGGGCATGCCTGGCAGCCTGCTGGATGGGATCTGGACGAACACGACCAAGTAGTGCTGTTGATTGCCAGCTCCGACGCGCTGGCGCCCCAGATTGTCGAGACCATCCGGCGTCAGGCCCATACCGGATTGCCGGGCGACGGCATCATCCTCGTGAGCGAAGCGTCTGAGGTGGTGCGCATCCGCACCGGCAAGCGCGGCGAAGACGCCGTCTGACGAGAGAACAACGATATGCTTGAACGAATCCTGCGTTTCGCCATCCACCAGCGTTGGCTGGTCCTGGTGTTGGTGCTCGGCATGGCCGCGCTCGGCATTTACAACTACCAGCGTCTGCCCATTGACGCCGTCCCCGACATCACCAACGTGCAGGTGCAGATCAACACCGAGGCGCCCGGCTATTCGCCCCTGGAGGCCGAGCAGCGCATCACCTTTCCCATCGAGACGGCGATGGCGGGCCTGCCGAATCTGGAGCAGACGCGCTCGTTATCGCGCTACGGGCTTTCCCAGGTGACGGTGATCTTCAAGGATGGCACCGACATCTACTTTGCGCGCCAGCTTGTGAATGAACGTATCCAGGAGGTACGCGACAAGCTGCCGCCGGGCGTCGAAGCCGCGATGGGACCCATCGCCACGGGCCTGGGGGAGATTTTCATGTGGACCGTGGAGCCCAAGGAGGGAGCGCTGAAGCCCGACGGCACCGCTTACACGCCCACGGACCTGCGCACCATCCAGGACTGGATCGTGCGGCCGCAACTGCGCAACGTCCCGGGCGTCACCGAGATCAACACCATCGGCGGCTACCTCAAACAGTTCCACGTCACCCCCGACCCAGCCAAGCTCATCGGCTACGGGCTATCGTTCCATGACGTGCTGGAGGCACTGGCGAAAAACAACGCCAATGTCGGCGCTGGCTACATCGAAAAGGGCGGCGAGCAATACTTGATTCGTGCCCCCGGGCAGGTAGCGACCCTGGAAGAGATCGGTGAGATCGTTATCCGCACTGAGCACGACGTGCCGATTCGGGTCAAGGATGTGGCCGAAGTGCTGCTGGGCAAGGAGCTGCGCACGGGCGCCGCCACCGAGAACGGCCGGGAGGTGGTGCTGGGCACGGTGTTCATGCTCATGGGCGAGAACAGCCGCACCGTTTCGCAGCGGGTGGCCACGAAGCTTGCCGAGGTCAGCCGCAGCCTGCCGCCGGAGGTGACGGCGAAGACGGTCTATGACCGCACCGCGCTGGTGGAACGCACCATCAGGACGGTAGCCATCAATCTCTTCGAGGGCGCCGCGCTGGTGATCGCGGTGCTGCTGTTCCTACTGGGCAACTGGCGCGCCGCGCTGTTGACCGCTGCGGTCATTCCGCTCTCCATGCTGTTCCTCATCACCGGCATGGTGGAGAACAGGGTGAGCGCGAACCTCATGAGCCTGGGGGCGCTCGACTTCGGCCTGATCGTGGATGGGGCGGTGATCATCGTCGAGAACTGCCTGCGCCGGCTGGCGCTGGAGCAGCACCGGCTTGGACGTCTGCTGGAACGCGGCGAACGCTTTCAGACCCTGTTCGAAGCCACCCAGGAGGTGTTCCGTCCGAGTCTGGTGAGCGTGATCGTGGTGGCGCTGGTGAACATTCCCATCTTCACCCTCACCGGCGTGGAGGGGAAGATGTTCCACCCCATGGCCTTCACGGTGGTGGTGGCCCTGCTGGGCGCCCTGATCCTCTCCGTCACCTTCGTCCCGGCGGCCGTGGCACTGTTTGTCACCGGGCGCGTCCAGGAGAAGGAAAACCGCGCCATGCGGTGGGCACGCCAAGCCTACCGTCCGGCGCTGGAGTTCGTGTTGGCGAACCGCGCGCCCACGGTCGCCGCGGCCGTAGTCGCGGTGGTGCTCTCCGCGCTGCTCGCCACCCGTATGGGCGCCGAGTTCATTCCCAGCCTCAACGAAGGCGACGTCGCCCTGCATGCCCTGCGCATCCCCGGTACCAGCCTCACTCAGTCGATCGAAATGCAGCAGGTGCTGGAGACCCGTATCAAGGCCTTCCCCGAGGTGGACAATATCTTCGCCAAGATCGGCACGGCGGAAATCGCCACCGATCCCATGCCGCCCTCCGTGGCCGACAACTTCGTCATGCTCAAACCCCAGTCCGAGTGGCCGGACCCGAACCGCCCCAGGGACGATCTCGTCAAGGCAATGCAGGAAGCGGTGGAGGCGATCCCCGGCAACAACTACGAATTTACCCAACCGATCCAGATGCGCTTCAACGAGCTGATCTCGGGTGTGCGCTCGGACGTCGCCGTGAAAGTGTTCGGCGACGACCTGGACGTGCTGCTCAAGACCGGCGAGGCGATCGCCGAGGTGCTGGAAAAGATTCCCGGCGCGGCGGACGTGAAGGTGGAGCAAATTACGGGGTTGCCGATGCTCACGGTGCATATCGACCGGCAAAAGGTCTCCCGCTACGGACTCAACGTGTCCGATGTGCAGGAGGTGATCGAGGTGGCCGTGGGCGGTAAGGAAGCTGGCCGGGTGTTCGAGGGTGACCGGCGCTTCGATTTGTTGGTGCGCCTGCCCGAGCGCTTGCGCGAGGACATGGAGACTTTGAAGCGTCTGCCGGTCCCCTTGGCTGCAACGGCAAAGTCCACCGACGGCGGAGATCCCCGGCCAGCTTATGTGACCCTTGAGGAAGTGGCGAGTTTCGAGCTTGCTCCCGGCCCCAACCAAGTGAGTCGTGAAAACGGCAAGCGGCGCGCCGTGGTGACCGCCAATGTGCGTGGCCGCGATCTGGGCTCCTTTGTCGCCGAGGCGCGTGAGCGCATCGCGACCGAAATCAAGCTGCCGGAAGGCTACTGGCTCGGCTACGGCGGTACCTTCGAGCAGCTCGCCTCGGCCGCCGCACGGCTTCAGGTGGTCGTGCCGCTGTCGCTATTGCTCATCTTCGGCCTGCTGTTCATGACCTTCGGCTCGGCCAAGGACGCGGCACTGGTGTTCAGCGGTGTGCCCCTGGCGCTCTCTGGGGGGGTAGCGGCGCTGTGGTTGCGGGATATTCCCCTGTCCATCTCGGCGGGCATCGGCTTCATCACGCTTTCCGGCGTGGCGGTGCTCACGGGGTTGGTAATCGTCTCCTGCATCCGCGATCTGCGCGCGCAAGGGATGGAGATCGAGCAGGCCATTAGGGAAGGCGCGCTTATCCGCTTGCGGCCGGTGTTGATGATCGCCCTGGTGGCGAGCCTGGGCTTTCTGCCCATGGCGCTGAATACCGGCGCGGGGGCGGAGGTGCAGCGGCCACTCGCCACCGTGGTGATCGGGGGGATTTTGTCGGCCACGGCGCTCAGCCTGCTGGTGTTGCCGGTGCTGTACCGCCTGTTCCACCGGGAGAACGATATCGAACTCTAACAACGATGAAAGCGGCCGATGCGTTCTCGATGTCGACCCAACTCGACCTGTGAAGGAGAAAAACACATGATATCCACTCTGAACACTTTGGCACTGAGCGCTGTGATCTTGGCACTGACGGGCTGCGCACAGACCTCACTGCTGAAGCCCGTGTCGGGAAACGACACCTCCGCCACCGTCGAAAATCCCATCCTTTTTAGTCGTGCACGCCTTACCGTGATGCTCGAAGGCAAGACCTACACCGGCGTGGCCGGCGAGACTCGCGAGGAAACAACCGGGGAAATACCCCTTCAATTTGGTTGGGACCCTGAGCACATATACCCACATTTGAAGCAGGATACACCGCGGTCACAGCTCTCCAAACACCACCCACGCAAGCACCGTCACGAGAAGGAGACGCTGTCATTTTGGTTTGGCTCGACCATTTTGACGGCGAACGATGGTGCAACACTCACCTGCGATCACTTAAAGCATGAAAACGACTGGCGTCTGCGCTGCAAGAGGCCAAGTGGCGAAGAAATCGTGTTGCAACCTGTCAAAAAGTGATGTCCGGGGACAAGGAGGGTGTTCTGGTCAACACCATCCGCCGTGGAAACGTGCCAAGCCTAGACGAAGAAAAGCCAAAGGCTGTGGGGTCTAATTCCATACTTTCATAACCATTTTCGCTTGCCAACCCGGTTGCCTCTATGCCCAGAAGTCACAGCCTGGCCCGATCATTGATATACTCACGCCTCGTTCTTTTGGCCCAGATCTTTTACTTCATTCCAGCCCTATTGCAAGAGGAGGATGTCAGTTGAGCTACTCTACCGAGGATATCCGCAACATCGCATTCGTCGGTCAGGCCGGTGCCGGAAAAACGACCTTGGTCGAGCGCTTGCTGTATGCAGCGGGAGAGATCCCGGCCATGGGAAGCGTGGCCAGAGGCGATACAGTGTGTGATTTCGATCCCCAGGAGAAGGCCTTGCAGCATTCCCTGGACGTGTCCCTCGTCAATCTCAACACCCAGGGCAGACATATCAACATCCTGGACACCCCAGGCTATATCGATTTCATGGGCCGGACCATCAGTGTTCTGGCAGCCGTGGAGACAGCGGCGGTGGTCGTCAATGCGGCGGTCGGCATCGAGGCGGTGACCCAACGCATGATGACGGCGGCCTGGAACCGTAGCCTCTGCCGTCTCGTCATCGTCAACAAGATCGACGCCGAGGGGGTGAAGCTCCAAGCCTTGGTGGAAGACCTGCAGAATACCTTCGGCAAGGAATGCCTTCCCATCAATCTTCCGGCGGATGGGGGCAAACGGGTGATCGATTGTTTTTTCCAACTCAGTGGCGACAAGTCGGATTTCTCCTCGGTGGCCGAGGCCCATGGTCGTCTCATCGACCAGGTGGTGGAGGTCGACGAGGCCCTGATGGAACTCTATCTGGAACAGGGAGAAGAACTGCAGCCCGAACAGTTGCACGATCCCTTCGAGAAGGCGTTGCGCGAGGGGCATCTGGTGCCGATTTGTTTCGTCTCGGCCCAGACCGGGGCAGGTATCCCCGAATTGCTGAACATCCTCGCCAAACTCATGCCGAACCCAAAAGAAGGCAACCCACCTCCCTACATGAAGGGCGAAGGGTCGGCGGCGGAACCGGTGGATGTGGCGCCAGACCCCGGCCTGCATGCCTTGGCCCATGTCTTCAAGGTGATCAACGATCCTTTCCGTGGCAAACTCGGTATCTTCCGTATCCATCAGGGTACTATCACCCCCAACAGCCAACTCTACATCGGTGACGCCCGCAAATCCTTCAAGGTCTCCCATCTTTATCGGTTGCAGGGCAAGGATCAGAATGATATTGAGCGGGGCATTCCTGGGGATATCTGCGCCGTGGCCCGGGTCGATGAGATCTTTTTCGACGCCGTGCTTCACGACTCCCACGACGAAGATCACCACCATCTGCGAACCATGGAATGCCCGGTACCCTTGTTCGGGTTGGCCGTCAGACCAGCCAAGCGCGGCGACGAGCAGAAGCTCTCCGATGCCTTGCACAAGTTGCAGGCCGAGGACCCCTGTTTCCATGTCGAGCACAATACCGCCGCCAATGAGACCATCATGCGTGGTTTGGGCGACATGCACCTGCAGGTGGTGCTCGATCAGTTGCGCAATCGCTTCCATGTCGAGGTCGATACTCATCCGCCGAGCATCGCTTATCGGGAGACCATCACCAAGCCGGCTGAGGGACATCACCGCCATAAAAAACAGACCGGCGGCGCCGGGCAGTTTGGCGAGGTGTTCTTGCGTGTGCGTCCCTTGGAGCGCGGGCAGGGTTTCGGCTTCATCGACGCCATTGTCGGCGGCGCCATCCCCAACCAGTTCATACCGGCGGTAGAAAAGGGCGTGCGGCAGGTGCTCGAACAGGGGGCTATCGGCGGTTATCCCTTGCATGACGTCGAGGTCACACTCTATGACGGCAAGTTCCACCCGGTGGATTCCAAAGAAATTGCTTTCTCTACTGCCGGTCGTCGGGCCTTTCTCGATGCCGTTTCCAAAGCTGGTCCCATCATCCTGGAACCTATCGTCAAGATCCGTATCGAGGCCCCGGCGGCGGCCATGGGGGATCTGACCGGAGATCTTTCCTCCAAACGCGGGCGGGTCAGCGGCAGTGAAGTAGATGCCACCGGCCGGGTGATCATCTCCGGCGAGGTGCCGCTGGCCGAGTTGGAGAACTATGCCTCCAGACTCAAGTCCCTGACTGCCGGCGAGGGGCATTACTCCATCGAGTTCAATTGCTACGAACAGGTGCCTGCGAACGTCCAGAAGGATCTGGCCGCCAAGTTTGCCGCCCCTGAGGTGGATTGAGGATCACGAGTATGGGAACGGAGATAGAACGCAAGTTTCTTGTCCGGGGAGATAGCTGGCGCGATGAGGTGAGCAAGGAGACCAGATTCAAGCAGGGCTATCTCGCCAATCAACCTAATGCCTCGGTGCGGGTGCGTATCCAGGGCGAGCGGGCTTTCCTCAATATCAAGAGCACCACCATAGGGGTGCGTCGCTACGAGTTCGAGTACGAGGTTCCGGTCGAGGAAGCGGATCAGATGCTTGAACATGTGGCCGAGCGGCCCTTCATCGACAAAACCCGCTACGAGATCAGACACGGTGCCCATCTCTGGGAATTGGACGTCTTTCACGGCGAAAACACCGGGCTGATCGTCGCCGAGGTCGAACTTGGGGCCGAGGACGAGGCCCTTGAAGTGCCGGATTGGGCGGGCGAGGATGTCTCCCATGATCCCAGGTATTACAACGTCAATTTAGTCAAACACCCTTACTCCAAGTGGTGAGGCGGCTCGCCCAGGCCCTTGGCCTGGGCTGGTCCTTGCTTCTGGGTCTGTGCGCCTGTCAACCGGCCGCCGTCCCGAAAGACAAGCCGGTCCTCTTCGCCCTTGCCACAGCCCCTACCACTCTTGATCCCAGGTATGCCACAGATGCTACATCCAGCCGTATCCTCAGATTGTTGTTTGCTCAATTGGTGGACTTCGATGAGAAGGGATTGCCAGTCCCCGCCCTGGCTCGTTGGGAACTCTTGGCTCCCGACCATTACCGTTTCCATCTGCTCCCCGGCCGGTGCGATTTTGGCACCGGCAAGCGGCTTGGGGCTGGGGATGTCTATGCCACCTATGCCCACATGTTGGACGCTGCCAATGCTTCCCCCCACCGGGCGCTCCTGACCCTGATAGAGCACCTACAGGTCGTCGACAACGACACCCTGGACTTCCATCTTTCGCGTCCCGATCCCCTGTTCCCAGCCTATCTGACCTTCGGTATTCTGCCGGAGGAAACCCCGCCGACCGGAACCGGGCGGGGGCTCGGTCTGCAGGGGAGCGGGCCCTTTGCATTGGTCGACTGGCCAGAGGAAGGTCGGTTGCTATTGCGCCGACGTAGCGATGGGACTTTGGTCGAGTTTTTGCGGGTGGCGGATCCGGTAGTGCGCATCCTCAAATTGCTGCGGGGCGAACTCGATATGCTGCAGAACGATCTGCCTCCCGAACTTATCGGCTATGCGGCAAGTCAGCCAGGTATCCAACATCAAAGTCGACGCGGTTCCAATCTTGTCTACCTCGGCTTCAATCTGGAGGACGAGACAACCCGTCGGCTTCAAGTCCGCCAGGCGATCGCCCAGGCCATCGACCGGGAAGCCATACTCCGTTTTGTGCTGGGCGGCGGTGGGATGACCGCGGAGGCCCTGTTTCCCCCAACCCATTGGGCCGGGGCGCCCCATCTCCGGGGAAATGCCTATGATCCAGCCCAGGCCAGGCGTTTGCTGGCCGAGGTCGGTTATACGGCGGAGCGGCCCTTGCGGATTGAGTACAAGACCTCCAGCGACCCCTTGCGCATCCGTATCGCAACCATCATTCAGGCTCAACTGGCTGCAGTCGGTATCGAGGCACGGATCAGAAGTTTCGATTGGGGTACCTTTTATGGCGATATCCGCGCCGGACGATTCCAGATGTATGGCCTGTCCTGGGTGGGGGTGAAAACCCCAGACATTTTCCGCTATGCCTTTCATAGCGACTCGGTACCGCCGAATGGGGCCAATCGCGGTCGCTTTTCTGATACCGAAGCAGATAGGTTGATAGAACAAGCCGAGGCCGAACTCAGCCTAGAATCTCGGATTCCCCTGTATCGGCAACTCCAGGAACGGTTGCTAGAGCAGTTACCCGCCATTCCCCTGTGGTATGAAGATCAGATCCTGCTCAACCACGGCGAGATCCTGGACTACCGACTGGAGGCGGACGGCAATTACGACGGGCTTGTCCGGGTACGGCGACAGACCGATGCCAGCCAGCGGCCTGGAACCCATTAGACACATCCGGGTTGACATCGCCAGCCAGCGGCTCTGGCTGCTGCAAGGCGAGCAGTTGCTGCGGGAATATCCCATCTCCACGGCCAGAAATGGCCCCGGGGAGGTTTGCGGCAGCGGTTGTACGCCCAGGGGACGGCATCGAATCCGCCTCAAGATCGGCGCCGGTTGTCCCGCGGAAACGGTGTTTGTCGCCCGACGTCCCACCGGCGAGCGTTATTCGGAGGAACTAGCGCGACGCTATCCCGAACGAGACTGGATACTCGCCCGCCTCCTTTGGCTCGGAGGCTGCGAGCCGGGCCGCAACCGCGGCGGACTCGGCGATACCTTGCGACGCTACATCTATATCCACGGCACCCCGGACAGCGGGCATCTGGGCACCCCGGTCTCCCACGGCTGTGTGCGGATGGATAGGGCGGACATCATCGAACTCTTCGACTGGGTGGAGGTGGGGACCCAGGTGGAGATATTCGAATTCTGGGGCGGAGATGTTTAATGCCTTCTTGACCCGGCTGCTGAGCGCCGCCGTCGTGGTGGTCGGGGTATTGGTGCTGGTCTTTCTACTGTTGCATATAGCCCCCGGGGATCCGGTGGAACTCATGCTGGGAGAGTCTGCCCGCCCGGGCGACCGAGCCGCCCTGCGCGCCGCCCTTGGACTGGATCGACCGCTCTTGGACCAATTTCTGGGCTATCTGGATGGGTTGTGGCAGCTGGACCTGGGGCGCTCGCTCCACTCCCAGCAGCCGGTCGTCGAGATCCTGGCCGAGCGCCTGCCGGCCACTCTGGAACTGGCGGCCGCCGCGCTACTCTTGGCCGTTCTCCTGGCCTTGCCCATGGGCCTCATCGCCGCTTTGCACAAGGATAGCCCGCTGGATTGGGGCGCCATGGGCTTTTCCATGCTCGGCGCCGCCATCCCCAATTTCTGGCTGGGTCCATTGTTGATCCTGGTGTTTTCCCTCTGGTTGGGCTGGACCCCGGTCAGCGGACGGACCGGCTGGTCCAGTCTGGTGTTGCCCACCATGACCCTGGGCACCGGGATGGCGGCCATCCTGGCCCGCATGGTGCGCAGTAGCCTGCTCGAGGTGCTGGGGGAAGACTTTGTCCGCACCGCCCGGGCCAAAGGCCTGAGTCCCGCGGCAGTGATCTGGCGACATGCCCTGCGGAATGCCTGGTTGCCGGTGGCCACCTTGCTGGGGTTGCAGTTGGGGGCCTTGCTTGGCGGGGCGGTCATCACCGAGACTCTGTTCTCCTGGCCTGGTATCGGCTCGCTCCTGGTGGAGTCCATCCAACGGCGGGACTATCCCCTGGTGCAAGCCTGTGTGCTGCTGGTCAGTCTCATTTACGTGATGATCAATACCCTGACCGACCTGCTCTATCTGGCTATTGACCCGCGCATCGCCTTCGAGGCTTCGTGATGGCCGCTGGCCCTGATCCAACCGCTCAAGCCCCTCTTTCTGAATACCTGGCCTGATTTCAAGCGCCTGGTTGTTCCGGGCATTGGCGGAAAATGACCAGTTATCGTTCTCTAAATAAGAACAATATGGCATAAATGACATCAATAATTCTCCATAAGAGAACAGAAACCCGGACCAAAACACCTGGCCCCGGGAGCATTGACGGGCGAACGAGTCAGCCATTCACGGATACTCTCGCGTTAATTGATATGGCACTCTGTCGGGAAGGAGGATGAGGATTCTCTGGGTGGCCACCAAACCGCCCTGGCCGCCGATGGATGGTGGTTGCTTGCTGATGAGCCTGAGTATCCAGGGACTCGTTGCCGCCGGACATGAAGTGGTCGTGGTGGCGCCCGGCACTGGGTTACCGCCTGCCACCCCATCTCCCTTATGCCCCGTCCACTGGGTGGAGTCCCCGGTCCCAAGGGCGATCTCAACCCTGTGTCGGGCTTGGATCGAAGGGCGACCCTTTTCCGTCCAGCGCCATACCCGTCCAGAGGTCGCCAGGCAGGTGGCGGCCTGTCTCGAAGCCGAGACCTTCGACCTGGTGCATGCCGAGCAGGTGCAGGCGCTGGCTTCTTGTGGGCCGGCGTTTACCGCCGGTATCCCGGTGGTGTGGCGGGCGCAGAATGTCGAGAGCGATCTTTGGGCCGGCTTGGCTCTTGGTGGCGGCTGGCCGGCCTTCTGGTTTCGCCGGGAGGCCCGCCGTATGGCGACCTATGAGGGGGCCAGTGCTCAGCGCGTCAGCGCCGTGGTGGCCTTGACAACCCGGGATGCGGCGCCTTTACGTCGGCTCGCCGGAACCAAGCCGATCATCCGGGCCTTACCCGTGCCTTTTCCCGCCGAGTGGCCGACGGCGGACGCCCCTCTACCTGGGGACCCCGCCCTGGTGTTGTTCGGCAGTCGCGGATGGCGGCCCAATCAGGACGGCGCGGACTGGTTTCTGTCCGCGGTCTGGCCGCTGGTGCGGGCGCATCTCCCAGGGGCGGTACTGCATCTCTACGCAGAGACCCAGGCCCGATCTTTGCCTGCCGGCGTGGTTCAGCATGCGGCGCCGCTCGATAGCCGGGAAGTCTTTGCCCCGGGCTCGATTCAGTTAGTGCCGCTACGCACGGCTTCGGGCATCCGCATGAAGATTCTGGAGTCCTGGGCGCGGGGTCTACCCGTGGTGGCCACCCCTGAGGCGGCGGCCGGCTTGGATGCCGGGGGGGAAGCCCTGCTGATGGCGGATGACGCCCTCGGTTTTGCCACCGCCATCCAGGGGTTGCATCGGGATGCCGAACTGCGCCGGAGACTGATCGATGGGGGGCGCTCGGTATTGCGCCGAACGCATGATCCCGCCAAGGCGACCCAAGAGTTGCTGGATCTCTATCGAAGGGTGCTGGAAGGGTTTTGATGGTCTCCGCGCTCGCGGGGCGACTTGGAGTGTTTATTATGTAATAACTATAAATAATAATTATTACTTATCTATTGTCTCAAATATGCCTCGTGCCTGGTGCTTTGAGTACCAAGAGGCGCCAGCCTTGTCTGTGCGAGATCAAGGTGAGATTTGCACCCGCCAGACGACGAAGCCGCCGCCACTGAGGCAGAGTTCGCCGCTGGTGGTGCGTTCCCCGGCGAAGTTGACGATCAGCTCCTGCCAACCATCGCCATCCAAATCCGCTGTTTGGGCCTGATAGGCATGGCAGCCGCTGAGCCAATCCGGAGCGGGAAGAGTCAGATCGCGTTGGAAGGCTCCATCGCCGCCTAAGAAAAACAGCAAGGATCCCAGTTGACGCACCGCCAGGATATCTTCATGACCATCCCGGTCGAAATCGGTGGCGACCACCGAAACCACGGGGTCCAGTGAGGGCTCGGACCAGAGCTTGGTGCTGGTCTCGCCCTCTTCCCGCCAACTGACCAGATCCAGCCCGGTGCAGAAGGCTTTTCCTTCAACGAACCTGGTTCCGGAGACTATCTCGCCGCGACCATCGCCATCGAAATCATGGACCGCCACCGCCGTGAGGGCCGCCTGAGGCGGTAGGGAGCGGAGATCTCGCGAGGTCCAGTTTTCGCCTTGGCCCAGCATGACCAACCGTCGTATCCCCGCTACTTCGGTGCCGAGAACGGCGTCCGGGTGACCATCGCCATTGACATCGCCGACAGCCAGGGCGGCGCCGAAGAAATACAGGGGTTGTTTCGGCTCGACCCATTGCCAAAAACCCCCGCGATTGAGGTAGAGGGCCATGGCCTCGCTTGCCCGAGTCTTGGCGGCGAGCCGGGATGGGCCCTCATTCACGGCCAGCAAATCGGGTTTGCCGTCACCATTCCAATCGGTCAGGGCGAGGCTTCTGGAGGTGAAGATCCCCTCCGGGGCCTTGTCCTGGGATTCCAGTTGGAGACCACCTGCCCAGGGGGAAAAAGAGCCTTGACCCTCGTTGATCAGGATCGTCAGCCCGCGCAGATGGGAGGCGAGGGCGATGTCCGTCAGGCCATCGCCGTTCACATCCGCGAGCTTCAAATCACCGTAGTCATAGGGCAGGGGAGGGAAGTGGGTTGTCGACCACAGCTTGAAGTGACCCTGGCCATCGCCGAGAAAGATCACCGGTTGGCCTCGGCCTTTGCGCGGGGGGCCATGCACCAGATCGAGATGGCCGTCGAGGTTCATATCCGCGAGATCGTAGCCATCTCGCCACTGTCCCTGCTTGGGTAGGCCGCTGTCGATTTGCGTCAGGGTGAAACGATGGCTACGAGGTAGGGAAAGGTCTCCACAGGCGGGAGGCCGATCATCCGACGAGGAGGCCGCCGTTGCCACCAGACCGATGTAAGCCAATCCCGCGATGAAAAAGGGGCGGCCCCAAGGCCGCCCCCACAGTCTGGAAGGCATGAACCTGTATCAGTCCTTCATGGCGGATCGCCGGAAGCCGAACATCCCCATGAGGGCCAGCAAGGCCGTTGCCATAAGCAAGCCCAGTTGCGACAGACTCGGGATCGGCGCCGGCGCCACGAAGGGTGTTGGCGGGGCCGAGGGCGCGAGGGTATCGCCCGCCCGAAACTCCAAGTCATCCCCTCGGCTGGCGCACCCCGAATCGCTGGGATAATCGGTTCGCCCGTCACCATCGTTATCGATGTTGTCGGAGCACTGCCGGGTGGTGGTGCCGGCGAGTTCGTTGTAGTCGTTCGGGCTGGCACAGCCGGGGTCGTTGGGGTAGTCAACCAGCCCATCGAAGTCATTATCGACGCCGTCTTGACAGTCCGGGAGTTCAAAACTGTCGTTTGGCGAGGAACAACTTGGATCATTCGGCCAGTCGATCAAGCCGTTGCCGTCGTTGTCTATACCGTCCTTACATTGAGGATCGACTTCGGAATCATCAAAAATATTGTCGCAACCAGGATCGTTCGGCCAGTCGATCTTGCCATCGCCATCGTTGTCCTTGCCGTCGCTGCATTGCCAGGTCCACTCGGAGTTGTCGGAAGGCGAAAAACAGCCTGGATCGAGCATGTCGACCAGATCATCGCCATCGTTATCGACGCCGTCGTTGCATGAGGGGATTTCGTTATCCGAGTCCGCGCTTGCACAGCCAGGGTCGTTCGGATAGTCGGTCAGGGTATCGCCATCGTTGTCGATGCCATCGCTGCACTGCGGGACATACTCGGAGTTGTCGGAAGGAGAAGAACAGCCGGAGTCGGCCATGTCGATGAGGCTATCCCCATCATTGTCCTGGCCGTCGTCGCACTCCGGACTTTCGTTGTCCGAGGAGGGACTGGCGCAACCTGGATCAGTCATATCGGCGAGGCTATCCCCATCATTGTCCTGGCCGTCGTTGCAGGCGGGACTTTCGTTATCAGAGGATGGGCTGGCGCAACCTGGATCGGCCATGTCGATGAGACCATCGCCGTCGTCATTGATGCCATTGTTGCATTGTGGGCTTTCGTTATTTGATGAAGAACTGGCACAGCCGGGGTCGTTCGGGTAGTCGATCAGGCCATCACCATCGTTGTCGATACGGTCGTTGCATTGAGTTGTAATGGGGAACAACTCGGAAGTGTCGAAAGGCGATGAGCAACTGGGATCGGCCATGTCGATGAAGCCATCGCCATCGTTATCTATGCCGTCGCTGCATTCGGGGCTTTCAGTAAAGAAGCTCGGACTGGCACAGCCGGGGTCGTTCGGGTAGTCGGTTTGCGTGTCGTTATCGTTGTCGAGACCGTCATTGCATACTGGGCAGGATAATTGGAATGATTCTTGCCCTAAGGTTGGATCGTAGATCGGTGCTATGGGCCAAGCGGGAAGTTGGCCGGTTTCAATACTTGGGGGAAGCAGGGGCACCGAGGCCGCCCATTGGCGACGCAACACATGGGTGACGAAGCTCTGATTGCGTGTCTCGAGATTACCATTCGCCTGAGTGAGTCGAAGCTTGTAAAACACGAAACCACCCTTGAAGGGTACATAGATCTGGCTCGGATCGTTCAGCTCCAGAGCCTGGGTGGCGTAGGGTAAGGTTGGGATCACCGCTGGAATGGGACAACTCTGTGCCGGATGCTCCTGTTCGTCAATGGCTACGACCTCCTGGGTAGTGAGGCCTGGCGGGGGACTGCCACAGGGGAAAGGAGTGACCGCGCCCGGATCGCGCCAGACCAGGGCCGTGGTTTGGGACGCGGGGGCGTCGTTCTGATAATAACCGAACCAGCTCTGGGGCAATCCCTCGCGATTGTCGGCGGCGGAGCCGATCACCCGGCGGTAGAAGGTGTAGTCGGGGATATATGAGAAGGGGATGTCATCCGGACATGTTTGCGGAGGCCAAACGGGTGGTGGGAGACATACCTCCTGATCGGTACCATCGGTGGCCGGGTCGGTGTCGCTGGCCTCGATGGCCACCAGGGCATCGCCCTGGGCGGTGCCGAGAAAGCTGTCGAAGGTCGCATACTCGCCAAAGAGCACATTGTCGTTACGGGCGATGCCGGTGCCTCCGTCGATGAAGTAGCCAGCCGTGGCGGGGAAGGTGCTGCTGCTGGTGCATTGGTTGACCACATCGAGGGTCAGATAGCCGCGAGCGAGGTTATCGCCATGGACCGCTCCGCCGCAGTTGCCGCCCAGCAACGCCGAGGCCTGCCCGCGGTGGGCATTGCGCAACGCGGTCAGGGTGGCGGCCGGGAGGTTGGGCGGCGGCAGGCTGGCGGTGCAACTGGCAAAGCCGCCCGGGCTGGTTTGCGGCAGGACGCCGTTGACGAATATCGCCCGCAGGTCGATCTCCGCCACGTCATGGGCGGCGAGGCGCAGATCGAAGCTGAAGGTGGGGACGCCGCGATCGGTCCAGAGCACGGCATGGGCCAGGACCTCGTTCCCGGAGACGTTACCGATCCGGGCCAGGGTGCGCTCGTTGGGATTGAGGAGATCGATGGCGAAATAGGGCAGCAGCAGGGTGGCCGC
>JBPOHE010000135.1:0-4197 GCA_052035915.1 Pseudomonadota bacterium | reverse complement strand
TGCCCACCGAGGCGGAATGGGAATACGCCGCCCGCGCCGGGACCCAGACCCCCTTTTGGAGCGGGGACTGCATCCACACCGATCAGGCCAACTATGACGGCAACTTCGACTACCACGGCTGCGGCGCCAAGACCGGGGTCTATCGACGACAGACCCTCCCCGTCGGGAGTTTGCCGGCCAACCCCTGGGGGCTGCGCGAGGTGGCGGGGAATGTCTGGGAGTGGGTGGAGGACTGCTGGCATGAGAATTACCAGGGGGCGCCGGTGGACGGTAGCGCCTGGGGGGAAGCCGGAGGGGGAGACTGTTCCCGGCGCGTGGTTCGCGGCGGCGGCTGGAACGACTTCCCGAGCAGGCTTCTGTCGGCCGACCGCGACTGGGGCACCACGGATGTTGCGAACAACGACCTTGGTTTTCGTCTCGCCCGGGACGGATGACCCTTTGTACTTTGCCCTTTGTCCCTTTGCTTCTTTGCGGCGGGGGCTTCTCATCTATCGGTCATACCCTATAAGTTCTTCCGCCGGAGTAACTCATAGGTGGCGAGCCGCGGCACTTCATCTCCGCTGGTCTGCATAGCGGATACTTGTAATACCAAGTATGAGAGGGGTTCGGGAAGACGAGAAGGTCGACCGAGAGGTGGACCTTCAGGGTTGGCCCCTGTACTTCTGGCGCTTCCGGGCCGGGGCGCTTGGGACCGGTTTTCGTTCTCTTTTAGAGAACAATAGGCCTATATATTTTTGCATTGTTCTCGAAAAAAGAATGAGAATAGCCATTTTCAGCCGATGCCCGGAGCCACTGAGCGTTCATGATTTCTACTCATTCCTGTCGAGTCTTTCTCTCATCGGCGGAGGTGGGGTCGCCACCCGTTCTCCACCGCTCTGAAGCCTGAAATGTATTCGGAAAGGCTATTACTTGCTCGAAGCGGGCCTGACCAAGTGGCTTTTGCACTCCGCCGCCTGGCATAGCCAGAGTGGTGAAATTTAGGCGTACTGAAACTTGGCTATAGGTCCTCCTTGTCCATATTCTCGGTGTCGTTTTCCCCGCCAAGCCAGTGGCCTTTTCATCCCAAGCTGATCGAGTGCTGAATGTCATTTATCCATCCTCTCGGAGAGGCGAATATCTCACCTTATTGACGATCAGACACCTGGAATCATGACGGGGCGGTCTGGTTTCCATTTCCTCGGGATCCTTTACTGATCCTGGATATTCACCACCCTTTCGGAGTTTTTTCCCATGTCCGCAAACGAACTTTCACCGCAACAAAAGGTTATCGCCAATATTCAAACCAGTGTCACCTTCATGCTGGGCAAGGGCGCCCGGGCGACGATGCGGGAGGCCGGCAAGGCCGCCAGTCGCGACCTCTGGCCTGAGCTACCCGCAGGAGTCTCTTTCGAGGAGGCCGCCCGCATCATGCACGACGGGGTGAAAAGCCTGGAGGGGTTTGGCGAATTTAATCTGCGGCGTCAGCGGGCGGATGGCGTCTATGAAATCGAATTCAAAAACTGCGCCTTTGCCCGGTTCACCACCAGCAGTGGCCAACCCTGTGGTGAGCAGGCGATCTGCTTTTTCGGTTTCGGTCTGGTCGAGGAAACTATGCGCCGTTTGATGGGTAAAAGGGTTCAAGTGCAACTGATCGAACGCGACGAGGAAAACTGTGTCTGCCGGGAAACCGCCACCCCCAGGTGATACCTGCCCTCGGTCACCGATTATCAACGGAGGCTGGCAGACAATCCGGCTTGGACGGGAGCCTGATCCCGTCCTGGGAGACCAGACAGGCGGTCAAAAGAGCTGTATAGATAAGAAGTTCTGATCCATTGTTTGTATCTTATCCATAAGTACCCGCCTGAGCCCCAGCCAGATACCTTCTTCTATCTTTTGACTGGGGCGATGAGCGGCAACCGGGGGAAGCAGGGTGTCCTTCTACAAATACCATCTGTTTTTCTGCACCAACCTGCGGGATGACGGGCGTCAAAGCTGCCAGCAATGCGGGGCCCAGGCCTTGCGCGACTATGTCAAGGAACGGGTCAAGGCGCTGGGTCTGGCCGGACCCGGCCAGGTACGGGTGAACAACGCCGGCTGTCTCGACCGCTGCGAGCAGGGACCGGTGTTGGTCGTCTATCCGGAAGGCACCTGGTACAGCTATGTGGACAAGGAGGACCTCGACGAGATCATCGACGAGCATCTTTGCCAGGATCGGGTCGTCGAGCGCCTGAAGATCTGATCCTTCCGATCGCCTGTCCTCAGGCCCTGGAGGTTCCCCCCGACCCGGAAGGGACGAGGGGAATTCCTCCTTTCAGGCTGGCTAATTGGCCATGTTCGCCACCGATGAGGTATAGCCGGTGACCGAGAGCACCACATGGGCGCCGGCACCATTGGTTTTCACCCGCATCTTTTTGTCTTCCGAGCCTTCCAGGGTTGAGATGGGTACGGTGCCGGAGCCGTTCCAGAAGCTTATCAACCCACTCTGATAGGCCAGCAGACCCTGGGGCTCGGCACTCGAGGGCGCCCAGAGTTTGATCGACCCGGTGCCCAGGGGATCGACGATGACGAAGTTCAACTGCACGGCGGAGGCGGTGTGGGGAATGCCGCAACCGCCCGGGGTCCCGCCCTGGGCCGGGGTGTCGCCGGTCACGGTGATGGTACGAATTTCGTTGCTGGCGAACACGCCGGCCCCACCCTGAACCGGACGGGAATCATAGATCTTGCAGGGGGTGACCGGGGTGAAGGTCTGATTCTGCCCGGTGCTGGGCACCTTATAGAGCACGAGGGCGCCGCAGAGGGTGGTGGCAGCGCCCGCCGCCTGGTTGAAACTGGCGCTCAGGGTATAAAAACGGCCGCCAACAAGACCGGCCCAGCCGGTGACATCGTCCGGATCCACATCCAGGATAACGCCGCCTATCCCGGTCAATTGCGCTGTATTCCCCGACGCCAGGGTGGTCTTCTCCTGGTACCAATCGAAGGGGGGAACCGCCTTTAGTGCTACTTCGGCCCGCTGAATCGAGAATTCCATATTCTGTTCCGCGCTGGTATCGCTACCAAGGAATATGACTTCTTCCAACAAGGCCCCGGTGGGCAGCTCGACGGGTGCGTAGAGGGAGACCACGCTTCCCGCGTTGCCTGGATCTGGATAGATGCATCTGCCTTCGTCATAGATCACTGCGTCCTGAGCCAAATCCGGTCCATTGGTGGGGATAAAGGCCGAGGCCGGTACCAATTTGAGGACCGGGCCATCATATTGGTCGCTGTTGGTGGTGATGGCCGCACCGACGGCCGAGGGTTGCTTGCCGCCTGCCTGACCAATGAAGAGGGCGCTGAGTGCCTCGGCGGTGGTGAGCCTGGCCGGAGGGAGGCTGTTGTGAAGCGACTTCTCCTTCTGAGCGGCCCCGGCGGTCAGGGGTAGCAGCAAAGAGATTGTCGTGGCTAGGAGGAAGTTGGTTGTTTTCGCGGCAATGGGCATGGTTGTCTGTTCCTTGGTGATGGTGAGAGGGTATCGGACTCTTTGTTGTCTTTGTTTCTTGCTATTTGGCGCGCGGAGAGTCGAGCGGGACAGGGTTGGTGTCCAACTTCCCATCAGCCTAGCCGAACGCATCGATCAGAGCCAGGAAGAAGATTCGCCTGCGGCAACTCTGGGCACAAGGCTACCAGTCTAGCGACCTTGTAGGGTCCGCTCAGCGGACCCTACAAGATTTTTGCGACTGCATTGCGTCAGAATTGACGCGCGTCGATTTTGAATCTCTACGAAATGCGATCACGCGGAAGTTAGTGGCATGGGTTGGGCGAGGAACGAACCCCAAGCGGCCGCGCTGAACGCGGCCAGTTCCCAGCTACCCTGGCGGGCTGTCATTTCGAGCGAAGCGAGCAGTCCAAACAGATCCGGCAACAGGCTACCGATTCCTGTTAGGTCTTTACGAACTGCCCGCTGAGGAGCTGGCCCGTCTGCCTGTCGACGCTTCCGGGCATGAGTTCTTTTAGCTGGTTTTTTGTTCTCTTAAAGAGAACAATTCTAATAATTAGAGCTGATTGTTCTCCTATAGAGAACGATGATTGGCCATTTTCAGCCCATGCCCGGAATCGTGATACCATTTCCTATTAGTTTATCCGCCTGAAAGCCATGGGGTAGGCTGGCGATGAGCGAAGCGAATCCCAGCTACTGAGAAGCTGGGTTTCAGCGCTTCGCGCCTCAACACCAGCCTACGAATA
>JBPOHE010000060.1:0-15195 GCA_052035915.1 Pseudomonadota bacterium | reverse complement strand
AATGACCAAAGACAAGTTGGTTGAAGAGACCTTTATTTTTGCGGTGTTCGTGAATGAGACTGCGAAAACTCTTACAGTGAATTCACAATGGCTGACGGACTTATACTCTGTGCCGGCCAAGACCGATTATATTCTCAATTTCCAAATCTGGTCTTCCTCAGCCGAGGAAGCCTATAATCTGCTTCGCCGAACCCTGATCAATCTCACCAATGTTGGACCAGGCTGGAGCATCAAGTTCGCCAGCACCACGGCACCACCTGCACCAACTGCTTTCATAACATCGGCTGAATTGGTCGGAAATCGTGTTACGCTGAGAATTCGGAACTGGTCAAATCAAACTACAGAAGGGACCATTTCAGGTGCCTTCAGATCTCCGAACGATCCAGATAGCAATATTCCGTTTTCCTATCCGATTACATTGCATTCTGGCTACAATACTGTTGATTTACCGCTTGGCAACATCAGAGACACCGTTGTGGATATTGAAGTCAATGGCTTCAAAGATAGGGCCTACATCGGCAGTGGCTACTGGTATGCCTTTAAGAACGAAGGAGGCGGGAGCACCTCCAGCGTCACGCTCACTCCTACAGATCAGAACTGTGCTCTGACGTCAAATCTAACGGCCCGTGATCTCGTTTTAGCTGGTTGTCCGCAGATGACAGGGTCAGTCGGCAGCGATGGTTGGGTGGGGGTAGCAAGGACGCTGAATCCCAACGACCTCCCTGTAGATGTCAGTCAATATCAAGCTCTTACATTTTTTGCCAAGGGGGACGGGAAGAGCTATCGAGTTAACCTGGAGACCGCTTCGGTAAGGAATGCTGGCAGTGCGGACTTTCATCAGTTTGTCTTTACTGCTACCCCTGAGTGGAAGCAGTTTGTTATCCCCCTTGCTGTCCTCGCACAACAAGGATGGGATGCAAACAAGATGGTTCCTTTCACCGGCAAAGACGTGATCAGTGTTGCTTGGATGGCCATCAGCGCTCCCCACGAATCCATTAATCTATCTCTTGACAGGGTTGGTTTCTTCAATTCCACTCTGATCACAGAAACCACTTTCCTGCTCAATACAGTCGATGTGGTAGGCCCCTACTCGGTCAACAGTCATATTGCCGACGACCAGGGGGTACAATCCACTTCCCTGCTTTACAGTGTGAACAATGGGTTTCACTTCTCCCGCTTACCCATGACGGTACAGGGCAATAGCTTTAGCGCTTCGATACCGGGTCAGCCCTTGGGTACAGCGGTGAGATACTACGTCGAAGCCATGGACGCCGATGGCAACGTGGCCACTGATCCGGTTGATGTGCCTTATAAGATTCATCGTTTTCAGGTTAGCCAACATCCATACCTGTTAGTGGATGATTTTATGGACACTGATCCCCAAAATCTTTTGGGTGATAACTCTGGTGCTTTCAAATCTTCATCCGGAAAGATGCTGGTGCGGTTCGACAAAATATCTGCGCGCTTGGACTATGATGTGTCCGTGCCTGAAAGCTATGCGGGTTATTACTCCTTATTGCACCATGCTAATCTCACCGGCTACAACGCTGTTAGCTTCCTGGTGAGGGGTTCGGTTGGAGGAGAAAAGGCGAAGATCGGATTGCGCAATTTCTCGCTCAAAGAGACCAAACTGCCTATCGAGAGTTATTTACCCACGGGTATCAGTACCTCATGGCAGAAGGTAATAGTTCCCTTGTCATTGTTTACTGGGGTTGGCGACTGGTCTGACATGGAGAACATGAGCTTTAGCTTTGAAAATTGGATTGGTAGTGGTAAAGGGACGGTGTATATAGATGATCTTAAGTTTGAGTATTTTGAGGCGCGCACCCCAGGAACGCCGCTTGATCTCTCAGGCAACGTATACCTCTTTGGCACGAGCATTCCGGTGTGTGCTCTGGTGCTGGCTAATGGCAAGAGTATGTTCAGTTGCGACGGAGCGGGAAGTTTCTCGCTGACTGGTGTCCCGGTCGACGAGAACGAACAAGTCACGCTGTTTGCCTGGGCGGACGGTTTTATACCCTATAAGTCGGTATTTACCTCTCTGAGCCCTGTTGAAAACCGTGACATCACTATGCTCGTTTCTCCTTGTGGAGGAACTGGGGGCACAGATATTGGCCCCAACCTGGGAATCACTGGATTGAACCTATCGGGGAAGGTCTACTTGTCGGGTACGGACATCCCAGTGTGTGCGATGGTTCTGGCCAATGGCCAAAGCATGTTTAGTTGCGACGGCGCCGGGAATTATTCATTCTCTAACCTCCTTGTTGATACCGAGGGGATGGTCACACTCTTTACTTGGGCGGACGGGTTTCTTCCCTCCAAATGGGTGTTCACCCCGACTTCGGTACAAGAGCTCCGTAGCGTAGCCATGCGTTCAACCTGTAATTGATCAAGCTGGTTTTGACCGGCGGCATTGGGTCTTCGGCACCGATGATCCAATGCTGTTATTCTCAAGTTTTATGTGTACAACTTAGTAGGCTGTCACACTAATTTTTGACTGTTAGCGCGCCGTCTGTGATGGTTCCTCCCACAGACCCGAGGTGGGAGGAACCGGAGTGAACAAGAAGTACATCGTCAGATTGACGCAGGAGGAACGGAGCCAGCTGACCGCGGTGATCAGCAAGGGAATCACCCAGGCCTACCGGATTCGACATGCTGGGATCCTACTCAAGATTGATGCCAATGGTCCGAACTGGAGGGACGAAGACGCGGCCAAGGCCATGGAGTGCAGCCCCACAACGGTGCGCAATGTGCGGCAACGCTTCGTACAGCAAGGCATTGAAGCCGCACTGGAACGCAAGGCTCAGCAAGCCCCTTCTCGTCAGCGGCTGCTTGACGGGGCGGCAGAAGCCCGTCTGATTGCCGAGAGTTGCAGCTCAGCGCCAGAAGGCCGAGCCCGCTGGACGCTGCGGATGCTAGCCGATCGATTGGTCGAGCTTGAAGTAGTGGAATCGATCTCTCATGAAACTATGCGGCGAACGCTAAAAAAAACGAACTGAAGCCTCATCTTCGCCAGAGTTGGGTCATTCCTCCAAACCAGAATGCCGACTTTGTTGCTCATATGGAGGATGTCCTGGAGTTATATCAGCAGCCGCTGGATCCACAGCGTCCTTTAGTGTGCATGGATGAGCCGCCTGTGCAGCTTGTCAAGGAGACTCGTGCACCGATCCCTGCCAAATCGGGTCAGCCAGAACGGTATGACTGGCCACCCTCCGCCTTCACCACCACCAGGGTGAGGTCGTCGTGGGGATGGGAATCGCCGAGGAAGTTGTGGAAGTCTTTCAGCACCGCCTGTTGGATGGCCGCCGGGGAAAGCTGGGCCGAGGCGGTCAGACAGCGTTTGATGGGATCCAGTCCGTACATCCGGCCGTTTCTGTCCTTGGCATCGAGCAGGCCGTCGGAATAGAGCAGGAGCAGGTCCCCGGGATACCAGGGCAGGGTGCGGCTATGGAATTCCCTTTCCTGTTGGATGCCGAAGAGACCCGGAGGCGCGAACATCGAACCCAGTTCCAGCGTCTTTCCCGTCCTGGCGGAGTACATCAGTATGGAGGGATTGCCGGCGTTGGCGTATTCGATCTCCTCGGATTCGGGGCGCAGGATGACATAGCAACAGGTCAGATAGATGAACACGCCGACCTGCTCGTCGGCGATGTTGGCGATGGCCTGCATGACGCTGAGGATGGAGGGGTCATAGCGGATCTGGGTATGCAGACCGCTTTTCAGCATGGCCATGAGCATGGCGGAATGGATGCCGTGGTCCATGACGTCGGCCACGAAGATGGCGTAGTTTCCATCCGGGAGCTCGAAGTAGTCATAATAGTCGCCGCCGATGATATCCGCCGGTTGATAGTAGGCGGATGTGCTCAGACAGGAGGCGGTCAGCTCCTGTCTCGGCAGCAGGGATTGCTGCACCTCGGCGGCGATGCGCAGGGATTCCTTGCGGGCGATCTCCCGACGCTCGGTCATCATGCGGTCGAGCAGATTCTCCCGCAGCTTGCGGTTCAAGGCGCTGAAGACGCCCCGGGCGATGCTGAAGTCTTTGTTGAGGGCGGTGTAGAAGAGTTGCTGGGGGATACGCAGCAGAATCGCCGGGGTTTCGGTCTGGATGGTGGCGCTACGGGGCTCATCCGTGATCAGGGCCATCTCGCCGACGCAGACCCCGCGTTCGCTCAGCCGCAACACCAGGGTGTTGTCCTTGATGATCCGCAACCGGCCCTCGACCAGGAGGTAGAGCGAATCCCCGGGGTCGCCCTCGCGAAAGATAATCTGTCCGGCCGGGAAGCTCACGGGTTCGAGCGACTCGCACAAGAGACGCAATCCTTCGCTGTCGGCTGGAAGCAGGGAGAACAACGAAGATTGGCGCAACACGGCCAAAATGCGTTCTGGTGACAGCAGGGGCATGGGATCGGCCAAAAGCAGGCAAAAACTCTGGAAATCAGCAAAAAATTATACCAGACAGTCTATTGTAGAATTCATAAGGAAGATCCCTTGCGGCCCTGACTCCGGAATGATGGGATGCCCTCCAGTCCGGAGCCATGACGGCCGGGTAAAGCCTATCCTGGCGGGTGTCGTTTCCTGGTTGGAGTATCTGTCGATGGCGCATCTGGTAGTAGTTGGGGCCGGTCTGGGCGGCATGCCCGCCGCCTACGAGTTGCGGGCGGCCCTGGCCAGGGAACATGAGATCACCCTCATCAATGCCGCGGAGTCTTTTCACTTCGTCCCTTCCAATACCTGGATCGCCGTGGGTTGGCGGGAGCGGGCCGGTATCAGTTTCGATATCCGCAGCCACCTCGAACGCAAGGGAATCACCTTCCTCGCCGCCGAGGTCATCGGCCTTGATCCCCGTACCCGGACCCTGGAGCTGAGCCTGGGTTACAACCTCGACTACGATTATCTGATTCTGGCCACCGGACCGCGCCCGGCCTTTGAAGCGGTGCCCGGGGCCGGTCCGGCAGCCGGGTTCACCCATTCCCTCTGTACCCTGGAGCAGGCCGAGCGAACCTACCAGGCCTACCAGCAACTGCTGGCCGCTCCCGGACCCATCGTCATCGGCGCCCTGCCCAATACCGGCTGTTTCACTCCTGTCTATGAGTTCGCCTTCATCATCGACACGGATTTACGCAAACGTCGGCTGCGGGAGCGGGTGCCCATGACCTTCGTCACCCCCGAACCCTATATCGGCCATCTGGGGATGGCCGGCGTGGCCGCTTCCAGGGGCTGGTTCCAGCAGCAGATGGCGAATCGGGATATCCGCTGGATCACCAACGCCAAGGTCATCCGGGTGGCCCCGGGGAAGATGCTCGTCGAGCGATACGCCGATAGTGGGGAAGTGGCCGCCGTCGAAGAATTGGAATACGCCTTTTCCATGTTGATGCCCGCCTTCCGCGGGGTGGAGGTCGTGGCCGGGGTCGAGGCACTCTGCGATGACCGGGGTTTCGTGCGGGTGGATCGATTCCAGCGCAGTCGCGCCTATCCGAATATCTTCGCCGTCGGCGCCTGTGTCGCCATGCCGGTGCTGGAAGACACCCCGGTGCCCCTGGACACACCCAAGTCGGGCTTCATGATCGAGTCCATGGTGCGAACGGCGGTGCGGAATCTCGCCGACACCCTGGACGGACGGGAACCTGGCGCCACCGTCGTCTGGAACAGCCTCTGCCTGACCGACATGGGGGATTCGGGCGCCGCCCTGGTCGCCATGCCGCATTTCCCGCCGCGCGAACTCGAATGGTTCAGCAAGGGCAAGTGGGTCCACCTGGCCAAGATCGCGGTGGAAAAATATTTCCTCCGCAAGGTGATGAAAGGCACCACCGAGCCGATCTACGAAAAATATCTGCTCAAGATGCTGGGCCTCGACAGTATCCGGGAGGCGCGGCGCGCCAAGTTGGGAACCTGATCCCCTGGCCGGGCCATGCGACAATGTCGGAGGCCCGGGCGCCCGAGACCAGTCCGATTCGATTCTTTTTTCTACTCCAGAAAGGTGAACTGCCGATGAGTATCAAGGCCGATTCCTGGATCCGCCGCATGGCGGAGGCACAGCGTATGATCGAACCCTTCGAGCCGGGCCAGGTCCGGGAGATCGGGGGGAACCGGGTGATCTCCTTCGGCACCTCCAGCTATGGCTACGACATCCGTTGCGCGGACGAATTCAAGATCTTCACCAACATCAATTCCGCCATCGTCGATCCGAAAAACTTCGACCAGAACAGCTTCGTCGATGTGCGTTCCAGCGTCTGCATCATCCCGCCGAATTCCTTCGCCCTGGCGCGGACCATCGAATATTTCCGCATCCCGCGTAATGTGCTCACCATTTGTCTGGGCAAGTGCGTGACGGCGGATACCCGGGTTGTGGACGCGGAGACCGGCGCTTATCTGCCGATCACCGAGTTTTCGTGGGGAAAGAAGACGCTCGGCCTTCAGGACTGGCGGCTCCGTCCGGCGGCGGTGTCTGCATTTGTTCCCCAAGGCCGCAAGCCGGTATTCGAGCTCAGGACGCGGGCGGGATTGAGGATCCGCGCCACCGCGAACCACCCCTTCCGGCAGCTTCGCGCCTGGACCCCGCTGTCCGATCTGAAACCCGGCGACCGCATCGCGGCCGCGAGGGAGATTCCCGTGTTTGGTAAGACGGCGATGCCGGAATGGGAAGCGGCGCTACTGGGTCTGATGATCTCCGAGGGACAATGCCATACGCCCGGTTACAGCCCCACTTTCACCAGCAGCGATCCGGTGCTGGTGGAACTGCTTCATCGCTGCGTGGCCGCCGGTGGCCTGGGTGAGGTTACGTGCCGCCCCCGTTTCGGCTATCGCTTGGTCAACCGAGCCAGACGCGGGGGCGTAGCGCAGGTCAACCGGGCGCGCAAATGGCTGCGGGATTACCTGTTGGACGTCAAGGCGGAGGACAAGTTCGTGCCCCAGGCGGTGTTCATGGCGCCGAGGGATTCGGTGCGCACCTTCCTGCAGGCCCTGTTCTCGGGAGACGGCGGCTTATACCGTTCGGGGGAAAGTTTCTTCCTGGAGTATTACTCGAAATCCCGGCGCCTGGTGGAGGATGTCCATCATCTCCTGCTGCGGTTCGGCATATTTTCCCTGATCCGGGAAAAGCGGACCGCGATAGGGACTCCGGCGTGTAGTGTCCAGGTTACCGATCGGGAACAGATTCTCCGATTCGCGGAAGAGATCGGATTCTGGCCCGGCTCCGTCAAGCAGACGCGCCTGGAGAGGGAAATCCTGCCTGGGATTCAACGACAGACGGCGCGGCGGCGCAGCAACTTCGATACCTTGCCCCGGGAAGCCTGGGCGATGATGAATGCCGCAGTAGTGCGGGCCGATACTCGCCTGAATCGGCTCGGGGTCAAGACGAATCCGGACCAGTCCTTGCCCTACACCCTGGCGTCCCAGGTCGCGCTGGCAACGTGCGACGACGACCTGACACCGCTGCTGAACGGTCCGGTGTGGGACGTGGTCGAGTCCATCACCCCCGTAGGGGAAGAGGATGTGTTTGACCTCAGTGTGCCAATCGTCCACAACTTCGTGGCGAACGGCTTAATCGTGCATAATTCCACCTATGCCCGCTGCGGCATCATCGTCAATGTTACCCCCCTGGAACCCGAATGGGAGGGGCATGTGACCCTGGAATTCTCCAACACCACCCCCTTGCCGGCGAAGGTCTACGCCAACGAAGGCGTGGCCCAGATCATCTTTTTCGAGTCGGACGAGGTGTGCGAGACCTCCTACCGGGATCGGGGCGGCAAATACCAGGGTCAGCAGGGGGTCACCCTGCCGAAACCCTGAGTCGGTTCCAGCTCAGACGGCAAGCCATGGAGCCAGGGCGAAACCACGGCTTGGCTTGGATTTCGCCTCCGGGCCTGGGGCGGAAATGGGTTGAAAGCGTTCTATTTCAAAGAACAATGGGCCAAATAATCAACGTATTGTTCTCTTAATGAGAACAGAAAAAGCCGATTTCACCCCCAGGCCCGAGGGACACAAGGACGGTCGGTAGCCTGGCCACCCTGGGTCGAAAAAGGTATGCCTTATGGCGGAGCTTGGTGAGGGATCGCCGCCCTGCGGTCATGAGGGGGGATACCCCCTCAACCAGGCCAGGGTTATTTGAGCAGGAACAGGACGACCGCAGCCAGGATGCCCGCCCCGGCGGCGGCGGCGGCAAAAAGCTTCACTTGACCCTTGAGTTGCTCGATGGCGGCGGTGGTGGTCTGCATCGCCTCGGCCACCGTTTCCCGGGCGATATGCACGGCGGATTCCCGTCCGGCATGGGCGACCGAGCTGGTGTCCTTCGCCATCCTGGAACTCAGGCTCTCAGCCGTCTGGTCGATCATGGACGCCGCCGTGGCCTGGGCCACATGCTTGACGCGCTCGTCCACCTCCCGCAGCCATTGCTGACGACCGCTCTCGACCTCGCTGCGCAGACGGGAGAGCTGTTCGTCCATACCATGACGCAGCTTGGTGGAGACTTCGCCCACCTGGACATCGATCAGGGCCGTGGTCTTGGCCTGGGTCTCGCTGTGGATGCGGTGGATGACCGCGTCCAGATCCGTTCTGAGCTGACCCAGCACCTGGTTGCGGATAGTGGCGCGGGCGTTTTCGATCAGGGCCGAGGCGGCTTTCTCCGCCGCCTCGTTGGCCGAAGCCGAGGCCGCCTGCTGCAATTCCGTCTTCATATCGCCCCAAAGGCCGGCCAATACCCGCCGCACCCCGGCATCCAAGGCCGTCTCCAGGACCTCCTGGGCCACGGCCCGGGCGAGGCCGCGGATCTTGTCGTCGCTGATGGAAGCGGGGACGGCCGCTGGCGCCGGGGCGGACGGAGCGGCCTGGGCGGCGCGCTGCCACTGCCCGACCTGGTCGAAGATCTGATGCAACTTGGACTCGGTCGGCGGTTTCGGCAGGATGTCGATAGCGCCGATCGACCTCGCCTCGCGGATATAGTCCGGCCCCTCGTTGGAGGTACACATCACCACCGGGATATGGCTGGTGGCGGGATTGCGCTTGATGGCCTGCGTGGTCTCGAAACCGTCGATCCCCGGCATCAGGTGATCCATGAAGATGATATCCGGGCGCTGGTCTTTCAGCATCTCCAGGGCCTGTTCCCCGGATTCCGCCATGAGCACCTCGATATCCATCTGCCTGAGCAGATTACGAAGATAGAAACGGGCCGACCTGGAATCGTCGACGAGGAGAGCGGATTGTTTGGACATTGCTGAGGGTATCCTTCTGCAACATTAGCGAAAAATGAAGAAATATCCGGAGTTATGCCCGGGTTCTTCCCTTGCCCGATGCCGTGTCGGCGTTATTTTCAAAATCTATATCCATGCCTGGGTTAAAGTCTATCGAAAAAACCCGTCAGGACCAGAGCGGGCGATCCACAAACCCCTCTGGCGGCGAGGAAACCGAGCCCCCGAAACGCCGCTTTATTTGATCTGATGAGCGATGTATCTCATCCAAGGTTTCCGGGCCCGGGCGTGTTTAGCCGATTCTCCGTTCTCTATTGGAGAACAATGGCCTTTGTGATGACGAATTGTTCTCATTAGAAGAACAGAAAATGGCTATTTCTGGTCGATGCCCGGAGCACCGAGCGCTCATGGCCATCCCTGATGGCTCTTCGATTCGAGGCCGTCACTCATGTCCGCCGGCTCGGAAGCCTGGAATGTATTCGTAAGCGGTATGAGTCTTGGAATCTATTCGCGGTTTGGCCATGGCGATGCGGCACAATGGAAATCATGACCGCTATAATCCCGCCTTAGACTTCATGGGTCGAAAATGGATGAGGCCAAAGACGATCAATGACCGAGCCTACTGCCAACGAGTCGGCTGTTGCCGAAAAAAGTCCTGGTGAGACAATGGCCTGGGAACGCCTTTTGATTGAAAAGGCGATGCTGGCCTCGGTGCAGGAATCCAGACGTTCCCGGCGTTGGGGTATCGCCTTCAAGCTGCTTACCTTCCTCTATCTCTTCGTCGTTCTGGCGCTGCTCGTTTCCGAGGATATCCTGAAAACGGCCCGGAGGGGCAAAGACCATACGGCGCTGGTGGAGATCAAGGGGATCATCGCCCCGGGCGCGGAAGCCGGCGCCGACAAGGTGATCAGCGGCCTGCGTGAGGCCTTTGAAGACAGTCACACCAAGGCCGTAATCTTGCGGATCAATAGTCCGGGTGGGAGTCCGGTGCAGGCGGGATATATCAATGACGAGGTGCGGCGGCTGAAAAAGAAGCATCAGCTCCCCGTTTATGCGGTGCTGGTCGATGTCTGTGCCAGCGGCGGCTATTACGTGGCGGTCGCCGCCGACAAGATTTATGCCGATCGGGCGAGCCTCCTGGGGTCCATCGGGGTACGCATGGACGGCTTCGGTTTCGTCGACACCATGAAACACCTGGGAGTGGAACGTCGTCTCCTCACCGCCGGGGAGCGCAAGGGGATCCTCGATCCATTCTCGCCATTGCAGGAACAGGACCGAACCTATATCCAGGGAATCCTACAAGAACTGCATCAGCAGTTCATCGGGAAGGTGAAGGAGGGCCGAGGGGCGAAATTGCAGGAAGCTCCGGAGCTGTTTTCCGGCTTGTTCTGGAGCGGCGAGACCGCCCTCAAACTGGGATTGATCGACGGGCTGGGCAGTTCGAGTTATGTGGCCCGGGAGCTGGTCGGGGCCGAGGAGATCGTCGACTTCACCCGCAAGGATGATCTCTTGAGTCGTCTGGCGGAACGCTTCGGGGCCGGCCTGACGCAGTCCTTGGGACTCGGGGGCATCGGCGAATCCTTCCCCAGGTATTGAACCCAGGTTAGGGCTTTCAACAGATCCTCGGCAGGGGATCCTCTTCCAGTTCCTCGAGGATTCGCGCCCCGCCAAGCTCGGTTTCCAGAATCACCAGGGGATCGCCGGCCTCTACCACACCGATGATGGCCGCCTCGGCTCCATTGGGCAGGGAACGCCAGGAGGCCAACGCCGTCTCGGCCTGCTCGGGCGCGATGACAGCGATGACCTTCCCCTCGCAGGCGAGATACAAAGGGTCATAGCCCAGAATCTCACACACGGCGCGGGCCTGATCCCGCACCGGAATAGCCGTCTCGCGCAGCCTCAACCTGAGGCCACTGGACTTGGCGATCTCCTGGGCGACGGTCGCCAGGCCACCCCGGGTGGGATCGCGCATGAATCTGAGCCCGGAGAAGGGCAACAGAGCTTGAGTGAGGTTGAGGACGCTGCCGGCATCGGAAGCCAGATCGCCGCGGAGGCCGAACTCCTCCCGCGCCAACATCACCGCGATACCGTGATCCCCCATGGATCCGCTGGCCAGGAGACAATCGCCCGGGCGGATGGCCTCCATGCCCAAGCGCAACCCGAATGGACGGACGCCGATGCCGGTCGTGGCCAGATAGAGGCCGCCACCCTCTCCCCGCGCCACTACTTTGGTATCTCCAGCCAGGATGCACACCCCGGCCTCCCGTGCCGCCCGGGCCATGGAGGCGACGAGCCGATCCAGACGGGCGATCTCCAAGCCTTCTTCGATGAAAGCGTTGAGGGTCAGATACCAGGGGGTGGCGCCGGAGACCGCCAGATCGTTCACGGTCCCATGCACCGCCAGGGAGCCGATGTCGCCACCGGGAAATTCCAGGGGTTTCACGGTGAAGCCGTCGGTGGTCACCATGAGTTCCCCCGACAAGGCGGGAATCGGGGCGGCGTCCAGGTGAACATCGAGATTCCCATTGCCCAGGTGACGGACAAAGATCTCCTCGATGAGTTCGCGCATGTAGCGTCCGCCGTTGCCGTGGGCCAGGGCGATGTGGCTGTCCTGTAGCATGGGCTTGTTGTCGCGGTGGGGTTGTCAGGAGGCCAGACGCTCGCGCACCCCACCGGACCACCAGATCCGGCAGGCGCCTTCGTCTGAAACCATGCAGGGTCCGACCGGGTCCCTGGGCGTGCATGCGGTGCCATAGAGTCGGCACTGATTGGGTGGGATCTTGCCGAGCACCACTTTGGCGCAGTCGCAACCTGGCGGCATGGCCCCAGCACGGGGGCGATCAGAGGATAATTCAAGCAGTTGTCGGTCAAACCTTATCCGGGCGTCACGATTGGCGAATTCCGGACGCAGGCTGAAGCCGGAGTTGGGAATGGTACCGACACCTCGCCAGTTGGCCTCCTTGATGTCCATGGTGGCGGCCAGTTGGGCGCGGGCCGAGGGATTGCCGCCCGGATGCACGGCCTCCGGGTAGCAATTGTCGAGAAAATACCGTTGTTCCTGTTTTTGCCGGAGTACCGAATAGATGGCGGCAAGCAGGCTTTCCGGGGTGAAGCCGGCCACGGCGGCGGGGAGCCGATGTTGCTCCACCACGAATTGCCACTCTTCCGGTCCCATGACCGTAGCGACATGGCCGGGGGCGATGAGGGCCTCGAAGCCGGGGGTGTCGGATTCCAGGAGCATGGCCACGGCCGGCCAGGTCAGGCGACCGGAGAGAAGGATTTGCAGGTTCTCCGGTATTCCTTGATCCAAGAGCGCCGCCACCGGGGCGGTGGTCGTCTCGAAACCCGTGGCGAAGAAGACCCAGGTCTTGTCCGGATAGGCTGTGGCGAGTTTCAAAGCCTCGACCGGCGAGGCGATCGGCCGCACGTCCGCGCCGGCGCCATGGGCCTGGGCGAGGGAACGTATCTGTCCCTTGGGGACATTCACCGGGACCCGCAACATGTCGCCAAAGGCGAGCAGCACAATATCCTCCTTGAGGGCGAGTTGTATCGCGGCGTAAATGTCTTCCTCGGGACAGATACAGACCGGGCAGCCGGGACCAGGGATGAGTTCGATGGAAGCGGGGAGGGCGGCGCGCAATCCGGCCATGGTGATGGAACGCTCATGACCGCCGCAGACGTTCATGATCCGCATCGGCTCCCGCATGGGGAGACCACGAATCTTTTCCAACCAAAAGCCGGCCTGAGAATCCATGCTTTCAAGGATGTCGGTGATGTTTCCAGTCTTCCGAGCGGAGCTCGGGGCTACGTCCGAGGCGTGCTTTATGCGCGGCCATCTCCTGCCGCAACCAAGCCAACCAGGCGTCCATCCCGCTGCCGGTCTTTGCCGAGACGCCGAACACCGGGGCGGGATTGGCCAGCTCGCGTATCCTCGCCTCGGCCTGATCGGGGCGGAAGTCATCCAGGAAGGGGAGCAGATCGGTCTTGCTGATGAGCACGGCATCGGCGGCGCGGAACATGACCGGATATTTAGCCGGTTTATCATCACCTTCGGTGACAGAGAGCAGAATCAGGTTAAGGTGCTGGCCAAGGTCGAAACTGGCCGGGCAGACCAGATTGCCGACATTCTCGATGAAGAGAAGGTCGACCTCGTCCAAATCGAGATGATGCAGGGCCTGATGCACCATATGGGCGTCGAGATGGCAGGCGCTGCCGGTGGTGATTTGCATCGCCGGTACTCCCAGGGCGCGGATGCGCTGGGCGTCGTTTTCGGTTTCCAGATCCCCTTCAATGACCGCCAGGCGAAATTCCTCTCCCAGAGATTGGATGGTTCGCTCCAACAAAAGGGTCTTGCCGCTCCCGGGCGAAGACATGAGATTGATCGCCAAGACGCCGTGATGATCGAAATGATCTCGATTGTGCCCGGCTTGGTGGTCGTTCTCGGCAAGCAGTCCGCTCAACACCTCCAGGGCCTCTCGTCCGGAGGCGGTATGGGCGAGCTTGGCGTCCTCGGCCAACAGATGTTCGTTAGCCTGGGTAAGATTACAGCCGCAGGTTTCACACATGCTCATAACCCTCAGAATCTGTTAATAAATCGCGAGTCGTGCGAGTCAGTTCGAGGCTGGCGAGGATGAGTTCGTCGCCCCGCAGAAGCCTGGTCCGATAGCTTCCGCAAACCGGACACAGCAGGCGATTGGCTAATGCCTGTCCCTCGGCCTCGCAATCGAGACAGTGCACCAGGATCTCGGCCTCTTCAATGCTCAACTCGGCTTCGGCGGCCAGGGTGCCGACCCGGGCGAAGCCGAAGGCCTGTTGCAGGAGTTGGGGCTCCACGCCGCCGAGAGGGCCGACTCGGAGTATAATTTTCGTGACCCTGTCGGCTCCCTCCCGTCTGGCGATGTCCTCCACTTGTCTTAGCAAAGCTTGACAGATCGACAACTCATGCATCGGGCGTCGAGGCCTGCAGGATTTGATCATAGATCTCCCAGGTGGAGCGGGCTTCCTGGGCCGTCAGCTTTTGGATCGCATAACCGACATGCACCACCACATGATCCCCGGGTTGCAATTCCTCGTGTTGCAGCATGAAGAGACTGACATCCCGCTCCACGCCCTTCGCCCGGCAGCGGGCCATGTAACCCTCGATCTCGAAAATCTCCATTGGAATGCCGAGACACATAGCGATACCTCAGGTCTGCCTCATTTTGGAGTGGATGGGGAAGGGGGCCGGTTGGACAGGAAATTCTTTCTTCAATCTCACGAGAGGATAGCCATTGTCAACGCTCGTACTTGGAATCGGTAACACCCTGCTAACGGATGAGGGGATAGGTGTGCACGTCGTGCATCATCTACAGGGGGGCAGCAGGCCTCTCCAGGGGCTCGTCGCCATGGATGGGGGGACATTGAGTTTTACCCTGGCTGAGGCACTGGGAACTCATGAGGGGCTTATCCTGGTCGATGCCGCCCGCTTGGGATCTCCCCCCGGGACCATGCGCTGTTTCGCGGGAGAGGCCATGGATGCCTATTTGAGCCGTGGGATACGATCGGTTCACGAACTCGGATTGTCCGATCTGATGGACATGGCCCGCCTCAACGGCGACCTTCCAAGCCGACGGGCCTTACTGGCTATCGAGCCGGCGAGCCTGGACTGGGGTACCCAACCCAGCCCCGTCCTGGCCCCAATCGTACCGGTCGCGGCCGAATTCATACTGGCCCTGGTGGAATGCTGGCGTGCTGCGGAAGCCCTTTCTCCGAGGAAGATAACGGATCCTGGAGTCGGTGATTGACTTGTCCGCTTGGGGATCGATGCGAATATTCTTTATGCGTCCATGGCGAATAATAACCATGACTTATCCGTAATGTCTTAGAGCCTATCCCAATAGGCGATAATATAGCAAACCTACCTGGGACATGGAACTCTAAATATACCACTTCACCTTACCGAAATTGAAAACTTGGTTATCGAGGAAGTTGAAGAAACACTTTTTTACCTGCTCGAATGTCTTATTCTCATAGA
>JBPOHE010000057.1:0-57606 GCA_052035915.1 Pseudomonadota bacterium | reverse complement strand
CTGAGCAAAATAGGGACGTGGGTCGAGCAGACGTGGCAACATAAAGGTCTCCATCCAGTGCGAGCTTTGCTTCCAAATAGGTGGCCTCCCGCCGCTTGTCAACCACCCACATAGCGCGATTGCCCTGACTACTTATCCTTTGGAGATATTATCCCCTTCGGCGAACATGATATATTAGCCTATCGACATCAACTGATTCGGCAATGTTCCAGGCCAACCGAAAACGGAGACGTGAGCATGAGCGACAAAGAAGCATTGATCCAAGAGAAAAGGGAATTGATCAACAAAATGCTCGAGATGCAAAAGCAGTTCATTGATCTCGAACATCGACAGGGTGTCACCGGCAAGGATTACTGGGCCTCCACCGATGGGCTGCTCGCCAACTACCGTCAGGAATACCGGGACATGGCCATGCGGGTAGTAGACTTGGCCCATCAGATCACGGGGTCGGTTCGCTGACACCAGCCCCGGGGGAAAGGTCCCCGGTTCCCAAATCCTTATCCTTTCCCTGCGTCGAAAAGCCCGCCTCCCCAAGCGGGCTTTTTTATTGGATCGCGTCTGAGAACGAGGACCCAATCAAGATGGCCAATCGCTTTCGTTGCGAACTGATCGACCAGGCGGCGGTACTGGATCTCTGCTGGCGACTGGGGGAGATCATCCTGGCCTCGGGCTATCGACCCGAGGTAGTGGTGGCCGTCTCCCGGGGTGGCTTCGTGCCGGCGCGCTATCTCTGCGATTATCTCGGCCTGCTGGCGATGACCAGTCTCAAGATCGAACACTATGCCTCGGGGGCCCGTCAGACCCGGGAGGCCCGCGTCCTCTTCCCCCTCAGCGGCGGCCTCGAAGGCAAGCGGGTGCTGCTGGTGGACGATGTCAACGATTCCGGCGATACCCTCCTCGCCGCCCTGGCGCATCTGCGGGGTTTCTCGCCGCTGGAGATCCGCACCGCGGTGATGCACGAGAAGGCGACCACCAGGGTGTCCGCCGACTATTGCGCCGAATATCTCCGCGACTGGTACTGGATCGTCTATCCCTGGGCGTTGTTCGAGGATCTGGCCGGGTTTCTCAACGCCATGGAGCCGGTCCCAGGTTCCCTTGCCGAGGCGGCCGACCGGCTGGAAGCGGATTACGACCTCAGGGTGGCACCCGAGTTGCTCGCCCGGGTGATGGCCCGCCGCCAGCTCTGGGCGAGTGGCTAGCCGACGCCTTGGCCCTCAGGCTCCAACACCTCCACCCCTGGGAGTGTTCGCCCGAGGAGGCCCGGGCGGTACAGGAGCGTCTGCGCCATCTGGTCATTACTCAAGACAGTCTGGGCGAGCCGAAGCGGATTGCCGGCATCGATGTCGGTTTTCCCGGCGGCGGAGAGGTGGCGCGGGCGGCGGTCGTGGTACTGAGCTTTCCGGAATTGCAGTTGTTGGAACAAAGTCTGGCAGAGGTCTCTACCCGTTTTCCCTACCTCCCCGGACTGCTTTCCTTCCGCGAGGTGCCGGCCATTCTGGCGGCGCTGGATCAGCTCAGCGTCCTGCCGGATCTGCTGCTCTGCGATGGTCAGGGACTGGCCCACCCGCGTCGCTTCGGTCTGGCCTGTCATCTCGGGGTGCTCTGTGACCGGCCCAGCCTGGGGGTGGCCAAGTCCAGGCTCATCGGCGACTTCGATCCCCTCCCCCCGGGCCGGGGTTCCTGGGTCCCCTTGCTGGACAAGGGGGAACAAATCGGCGCCGTGGTGCGCACCCGCACCGGGGTGCAACCCCTGTATCTGTCCGTAGGCCACCGCATCAGCCTGGAGACGGGGATCCAACGGCTGCTCGCCTGCGCCCCCCGCTTTCGCCTGCCGGAAACCAGCCGTCTGGCCCATCGCCTCGCCTCCGGACCCAGGTCGGGAGGGCCGGGCTGAGGGTCGGATCACCGCACCTGGCTATCGCCTCACCACCTGGGGGGCGGATCCGGCACAAATCCCCCTGGGAAGGGCTGCGGCTCATGGGGCCGGGGATAGTGCGATCGACGCAGAATGACGCCGGCAGCCCTCAGGTTGGAGTAGGAATCGTAATAGAGACTGATCACCTCGTCGGGGCGGGAGCTGGCGCGGCGGAAGCTGGTGTAGTCGATCGGAGAGTATTCCCGTTCGCCATGACCGGTACCCAGGCGTGACGACTCCTTCGACTCCCGCCTGAAGGACTGGCCTTTGTCCGCCGACTCTGGCCTGGAGTAGCCTTCGGCCTCGGAGGCGGCGGCGGGTGGCGGGGCCTCCCCGTAGGGACGGGCGGTTTCGGTCGGGTATGGCGCGGAAGGACGGACTCCCTGCCGATCGCGGTAGGGCTCCGGTGAGATCGGCGGCGGTCTGGAGTCCTGGTACTCGCGGAACAGGGCGACGCCGATGACGCCCACATTGGCGGGGCGATCGGTGCGGGCGGCATAGGAGTCCGGCAGTCTGGTGAAGTAGAAACCGGCCACCTCGGCCGAGCTCTTGCGCCAACCCGAGATCTCGGTGCTGGCCCAGGGCTCCAGCACATAGCCGCCTTGTTCGGGCGCGGCGGTCTCGCCGCTGACGGCATTCACCCCGTCCACCGAGAGCACCGCCAGCAACCGCCGCCCGCTCCGGTTACTGATACGCACCTGGTAATACATCCCCGGTTCCCCCGTCACATAGGTCTTGCCCCGGTGATGGTAGGTTTCCAGGGGACGCTGATCGTCCCGGCTGACAATCGAGAGGTCCGCCAGATTGCCGGCCTGGGCGGTAGCCCCCCAGGCGAGCATGGCGACAAAGAACCAGTGTGCGGATTTCATGGTGGTCTCCTTCAGATAGGCTAGAGGCTGGGGCCGTACGCATGAATACTAGCGGATTTGATGGGAAAGCGGCGGCTGTGGAGCGAGTCTCGGCCCAGATGATTGGTGGATGCGGCGCCGAGCACCTTATCCACCCTTGTGTTCCTGCGGCGTGGCACGAGATCGGTCAGAAATCACCTGAGAAACGGTTTGGAAAGTCTCGCCTCCCGGGCATCGAGCGGAAAGTCCCGATTTAGTTCTCTTGTTAGCAACAAATAAAGAAATAAGGCCTACATTATTCTCTTAATAAGAACAATGATCGCAAGAACAGACCTCGGCCCCGAGGCGCGGAAGCTGTAACGAGACTTTCCAAACAGCTTCTAAGGCAAGGAATCCTGGGTCGGCTCGCCAGGGTCGTCAGATCCACCAGGCTTCACCCAACGCGCCAGGATCCCTACCAACTGAGCGCGCACGAAAGGCTTGGCCAGATAATCGTCCATACCCGATTGGAGACACTGCTCCCGATCGCCTTCAAGGGCATTGGCGGTCACGGCCACTATGGGTAAGCGTGGCAGGCTGAGCGCCGTCTCACGGACACGCCACAGGCGGGTGGCCTCGAAACCATCCATCTCGGGCATGCGGCAATCCATCAGCACCAGGTCGAAACGACCCGGCTCCATCCTTTCCAGGGCCTCCCGGCCATGGCCTGCGGTGACCACCTCGCAGCCGAGGGACTCCAGCATGACCTTGGCGATCAGGCGGTTGACCTCATTGTCCTCGACCAGGAGAACCCGCCGGCCGGCGAGGCTCGGTGGGGAAACGGGAACGGCAGGGGCCGCCGCTGACGGCGGCATTCCCAGACCCATTCTCACGCAGAACCAGAACCTCGAACCTTGGCCGGGTTCACTGTCGACCCCGATGTGGCCACCCATCCGGGAGGCGAGTTCGGCCGATATCCGCAGCCCCAGTCCGACGCCATGATAACGGCGTGCGGACGAAGTCTCGATTTGGGAGAACGGCTGGAATAGGAGGTCTCGATCCGTGGCGGCGATCCCGATACCCGTGTCCTCGATGATGAAGCGGAGCAAGCAGGATCCCTCAGCCAGACTTTCAACCTGGCTGCGCACCTGGATTCGGCCTTGCTCGGTAAATTTGAAGGCGTTGCCGATGAGGTTGACCAGGATCTGTCGCAATCGCGTCGGATCGCCGTGCAAGAAATCGGGCACCTCCGGCTGGACTTCGATGCCGAAGCCGAGCTTCTTCTGCGCCGCGCTGGGCTGAAACATATTCAGCAGATCCCCGAGTAGCGGGCGCAAGGCGAAATCCTGTTCCCGCAGGCTGAGCCGTCCGGCCTCGATCCGGCTGAGATCGAGCACGTCATTGATGATTTCCAACAAGGATCCTGCCGACTGCCTGATCGTCGAGGCGTAGACGCGGTGTACCGGCTCTTCGAGACTGTCAAGCAACAGATCGGAGATCCCGATCACCGCATTGAGGGGGGTACGGATCTCGTGGCTCATGTTGGCGAGAAAACTGGATTTGGCCCGGTTGGCGGCCTGGGCCGCATCACGGGCCTCGACCAGGCGATCGGTCAATTGGGCCAGGGCGATCCGCTGGGAAATGCTGCTTTTGATGGTCTTTTCGGTATTGCGCCCGACCTGGGCCAGAAAACCGATGAACACGCCGGCCATCAAGGCGGTGAGCCAGCCATACCATGGCAAACGCAACCCGATGACGATGGCGAAAGGGACGACGGCACCCAACAAGTAACAGGCAAAGGCCGGGAACCAGGCCCCGAAGCTGCCGATGGCCCCGGACGGCATGCCGATCAGGATGAAGGCGCTGATGAAGTAGATTTCGTGATGCTCGAAGGGAAACAGGCCGGTGGCCGCGTAACCCCAGAACAGACCGGAAAGACTCGCAAAGGCGAGACAACGGTAGACCCAGGGGAGTAAATCCGGCTTATCGCCACGTTGCCGCCATAGCCGTGCCCCGAGTATTCGTGCCACGCCCATGGCGTTGATGGCGAGATACCAACCCACCACCGACAGGGGTTCGGCGGACGGGAAAACCACGAACGCATACAGGCTCGAAGTAAACCAACTGGCGATCGCACCGAAGGTACCGAGCCGATAGACAAGGTCGATCTGTTCGGAAAACACCTCGTCACGGACATGGTGATCGGAAAGCCACGGCATACCCGGCTCAACTTGTTCCAAGAGGTTGTTGCCTGTCGACTCTCTGGGCGAGAAAGCCATGGCCGACCCAGACTCGCCTACTCGCCTGAACCAGAGAAGCCGATCTAGCGGGCATCCCCCAGCGAGAATCCAATCGCTATCCCCCCAGCCTGAATTTCCAGCAGCGATGGATCCTGGGATGGCGCTTGAAATCCTCGGGCAGGCTGGCGGCACTCAGGTCCTGGATCTCGACCCCAGCAAAGGCGGCGCTATCGAGCTGAAAACGTCGGGCATTGGTGGAAAAGATCAGGCTCCCTCCCGGGGCGAGGCGGGCGAGACAGTCCTGGAGTAGGGGGACCTGGTCGCGTTGGACGTCGAAGGTCCCCTCCATGCGTTTGGAATTGGAAAAGGTCGGAGGATCGAGAAAGATGATGTCGTAGGTCGAGCGCTCCGCCTGGATCCATTCCCGGCAGTCGGCCTGGATCAGCCGATGGCGGCGCTCCGGCAGGCGGTTGAGCTCGAGGTTGCGTTCCGCCCAGTCGAGATAGACCGCCGAGAGATCGACGCTGGTGGTGCTGGCGGCCCCGCCCAGAGCCGCCTGCACGGTCGCGGTGCCGGTATAGCAGAAGAGGTTGAGAAAGTGCTTGCCGGCCGCCCAGCCATGGAGCCAACCGCGGGTGAGGCGGTGGTCGAGGAAGAGTCCGGTATCGAGATAGTCGGTGAAATTGACCCAGAAGACGGCTTTGCCTTCATGAACCTGGTGAAACAGTCCGAGATCCGCCTGCTTCTGATACTGGGCCGCCCCCTTCTGGCGTTGCCGCCGCTTGAGAAACAGTCGCTCGGGCGGGATCCCCATGACCTCGGGGACGATGGCGGCAAGTTCGCGCCATCGGCGTTCGGCCTTGGCCGGATCGATATCGGCGGGTGGGGCGTATTCCTGCAAGTGCAACCAGTCTTCGTAGACATCCAATGCCGCCGCGTATTCAGGGATGTCGGCGTCATAGACCCGGTAACAACTCACCCCCTCCCGCTGGGCCCAGCGACGCAGATGGCGGAGATTCTTCCGCAAGCGGTTGGCGAAAGGATGGGTGTCGAGGTCGGGGAGGATGAGGGGCGGCGGCGGTCGTGGGCCTGGGCTGACGAAGTTCTCCGCTTCCACCTCGAATCTGAGCAGACGACACTCGATAGCCCCGTTGAGTAAAGCGTGCCAACGCTTGGCCCGCAACCCCATCTGTTTACCCAGTTCCGGGTTGCCGGTGAAGACCGCCGCCCGCCAACCCTGAAACGAGGCTTTGAGCCTTTCACCCAGTTGGGCGTAGAGAGGCTCCAGGGCCTCCAGCTCCCCCAGTCGTTCGCCATAGGGCGGATTGACGATGAGCAGACCGGTCCCCGGGGGCGCGTTCAGATCGCCGAGATCGCGGTGTTCCAAGCGTATGAGATGAGACACCCCGGCACGGGCGGCATTCTCCCGTGCCCGCCGCACCGCCCGCTCGTCGGCGTCGTAGCCGAAGATGGGGGGCACTTTGGTCAGTCCCTCGGCCTTACGCTCTCGGGCCTCGTCCAACAAGGCCCGCCAGAGCTGGGGCTCATGGCCGCGCCAGCGGAGAAAGCCGAAGGCGTCCCGCAACAAGCCGGGCGCCCAGTCGGTCGCCATGAGCACGGCCTCGATGGGCAGGGTGCCGGAACCACACATGGGATCGACCAGGGGTCCCCCCGAAGCCGCGATCCCCGGCCAGCCGGCCCGCAGCAGCAGGGCCGCGGCCAGATTTTCTTTCAAGGGCGCTTCGCCGCCCTCGCTCCGATAGCCGCGACGATGCAGGCTATCCCCGGACAGATCCAGGCTGAGCCGGGCCCGGTCGAGGTGCAGGTGAAGATGCAGCCGCAGATCCGGGTGCTGGGTATCCACCCCGGGGCGAACCCGGTAACGCTCCCGAAACCAGTCGACCACGGCATCCTTGACCCGCAAGGCGCCATAGTGGCTGTTGGTGATGTGCTCGTTGGTGCCGGTGAAGTCCACCGCCAGGCTGGCGTCCGGGGCAAGATGCTGATCCCAGGGGATGGCCCGCACCCCGACGTAGAGATCCTCGGCGTCCAGGCAGGGGAATTCGCTCAGCGCCAGCAGCACCCGGTTGGCGAGGCGGGACCAGAGACAGAAACGATAGAGCTGGGCCAGCTCCCCCTTGACCCAGACCCCGGCCCGACCTGGACGCACCTGATCGGCGCCGAGTTGCCGGAGTTCCTCGGCCAGGAGATCTTCCAGACCCGGCGGGACGGTAACGAAGCCATGCTGGATCATGAGGGTAGTAGGAACCGGAGTCGGTAGCGGCTTCCCGGGATGGCTTTTCGCAACGGCCACATGACTCTTAGGACAGGGTATCCATGAGATCCACCATGAACTCCGCCTGTTCCCGATCGGTGGCGATCCAGGCGGAGACGCCGATATCCCGCAGGATCGCCGCGCCCTTGGCCTCTCCCTCCATGGCCAGGAGTTGTTGCTGTAACTCGGGCTGGCGGGCGGCCAGTTTCGGGCCGATGAGCAGCATGTGGTGCACCACCTCGATCTGGCTTTGCAGCAGGATGCGCAATTGACCGCGGACCAGTTGCGACAGCTCCCTGAAGGTCTCGGCGAGAAAGAAGCCCACATCGGCCTGACCCTTGATCAGGTCCTTGGCGATCAACAGATAGTTCTCCCGGCGCTGCGGATTGATGCCGGTTGCGCCGAGTTCGGACGGTTCCAGCATGATGCGACAGACGGTCTCTACCTCGGGATCACTGGTGCTGGCGAGGCGGAGGCCGGGTTTGAGGTCTTCGATACACTGGTAGGGACTACTGGCGGCGACGGCGATGATGGCCTCGTCGGGTCGCTCCCGGGGATGCACCAGCGGCAGGAAGCCTTTTTGCCGCAGCAACAGGGCCGCATCGGCCGGATTGGCGTAGATGATGTCCACCTGATCGCTCAGGATGGCCCGGCGGCAGCCGTCAAAATCATCGAAGAGCTGCAGATGCACCCCTTCGCCCAGTGCCCGCTGGAGCCAGGTGTTGAAAACGAACCAGCCGGCAAGATGTTTGGGATTGAAGTCCGGACTGATGGTGAGGAGGTAACTCATGAGGGTTCGACTCCCTGGCTGGGGTTAACGCATGGTCTGGTACAGGGCCGTCATTTCCTCGATCTTGCGGCGGGACGGCTTGCGGCGCACCGAGGTATAGCCGAGGATGCGGCCCTCGCGCACGTTGGGTACCACGGAGGCGAACACCCAGTAATAACGTCCATCCTGGCGCAGATTCTTGACATAGCCGTGCCATTTTTTCCCCTGCTCCACGGTGTCCCAGAGGTCCTTGAAGGCGGCGGCGGGCATGTCCGGGTGGCGCAAGATGGCGTGGGGTTGGCCGATGAGTTCATCGAGGCTGTAACCGGACATTTCGACAAAGATGCGATTGGCGTTGGTGATCCGTCCCTGGGTATCGGTGCGGGATACAATCAGGTGTCCCTCCGGGAAGGGCACCTCTTCATCCAGCGTGTAAACGCGCCGGCTGGTGCCATCGAAATACCTCAGGGTATGCTCGACGCCCTGGAGGCCGCCCAGGTCTTCCGGTTTCATGTTTTGCATAGACTGAATAGATAAAAGCTAACCAAAGGGGTGGGAATTCCATTCTACTTCGCCACCGCCCTGAAGGCTAAGGCCGTTACATCCGAGGAGAGAAACGACATGAATAGCGGGCGCTCGAAACGAATTCTGATGCAGACCCTGATGTTGGGATGGCTGTGGACCAGCCCCCCCGGCCTGGCCGATCCCCTGCGCTTCGAGAGCGGAACGCGACAGACCCAGGTGCTGGAACTCTATACCTCCCATGGTTGCGACTCCTGCCCGCCGGCCGATGCCTGGTTCCGCACCCTGGCCGAGCGGCCCGAGTTGTGGCGCGACCTCATCCCCCTGGCCTTCCATGTCGACTACTGGGATGGGCCGGCCTGGCGCGACCGCTTCTCCGCGGCGGAATTCGGACAACGCCAGCGGAGTTATCACGCGGCTGGCGCGGTCAGGACCATTGTCACCCCGGGATTCGTCCTCGCCGGGCGGGAATGGAAGGGTTGGTATGATGAACAGCCACTGGAGATCAAACCCGGACCCGAGGTGGGGCGCCTGAAGCTGGTGGTGGAGCCCGGGCGGGAGGTTGGTCTGAGTTTCCAGCCGGTGGCCGCCATGCCCACCGGCGAGCTGACCGCCCAGTTGGCGGTCCTGGGTTTCGGTTTGTCGAGCCCGATCGGTGGCGGCGAGAATGCCGGGCGGCGGCTGGAGGAAGATTTCGTGGTGCTCGGTCTCAGCCAGGGGAAGCCGCTCGGTGGCGAGGGGCGGGAATGGCGGATCGACTGGCCCCAGATCAAGGTCGCCGAGCCTGGACGCCGGGCACTGGTTGCCTGGATCAGCCGCACTGGAAACCCAGCCCCCCTGCAGGCGGTGGGCGATTGGCTGCCCTGATGGCGACCAATGGATCGACACCGATCTCAGGGAGATGGGGGTATCCTTCAATAGAAGCCAGTCCGGGCCGCGGAGGTTGGAATGGAATTTTGTTCTTCATAAGAGAACAATAATCCACAAAATAGAGCTATTGTTCTTAATAAAAGAACGATAATTGGTCTCTTTGGACCCATGCCCGGAGACCTTGCCCGGGTGGGTCGGCTAGCGCGGTAGGATGACGAGCAACGATCCGCATCAATCGCGGACGGCCAGGCCTCGATCGATGCGGTTCACTGCATTCACCGCCTCCTGGATTACCAAGCTGTTCCGGGCATCGACTGAAAAAGCCGGTTTTTGTTCTTTTTCGGAGAACAATTCGGTTATATTGTGAGTTATAGTTCTCGGAACAAGAACAAAAAAGCGGGAATTTCACCCTGGCCCAGGTGCCGCCTGACCATGCTTCCCGGCTTCCGGCCAACCTCTCCCCCCTTCCCTCGGCTCAATCTCCGGCCGGACACCGGCCTCAGTCGCCCAGGTACCTCAAGACCAGGGCCGTGATGTCGTCGGACTGGGGGGCCTCGGCGGCGTGTTCCTTGACGGATTGGATGACGGCCTTGACCAGACTCGCCGCTCCCGTGGCCCGGAAAGCGCCGCTGGTGGCGAGGAGGCGCTCGTCGCTGTAGAGCTGATAGTCCGGGTTCATGGCCTCGGTGATGCCATCGGTGTAGAGGAGCAATGCCTCACCTTTCCCCAGGGTCAGCCTCAGCGTCTGGTACCGGTTTTCCTCTTCCAGGGCCAGGGCCATGCCCTCGGGCAACTGGAGCCAGTCGGCGCGGCCATCGGCACGGATCAGGATCGGCGGATTATGGCCGGCATTGGAGTAACACAGCTCGCCGGTTCGCAGATCGAGAATGGCGCAAAACAGGGTCACGAACTGGAAACTTTCGTTCTCGGCGGCGAGGTCGCGATTGACCCGTTCCAGGATCTGGTCGGGTCCGATGCCCGGCTGTTGGACGCCGCGCTTCATCAGCGACATGGTCATGGCCATGAAGAGCGCGGCCGGCACCCCCTTGCCGGAAACATCTCCAACACAGAGAAACAGATGTTCATCGTCGACGAGACCGAAGTCGTAGAGATCGCCCCCCACTTCACGCGCCGGTTCAAGGGTGGCGTAGAGGTCGATCCAACCAGCAAGCGGGCAGCGGGGCAATCCTTTTGGCAGGAAACTCATCTGGATGTCATGGGCGATCTTGAGTTCGCTCTCCAGACGTTCCTTGGCCGCCGTGGTGGTCTTGAGGTCGAGGATATAGTCGTCCAGGGTCTGTAACATCTGAGCGAAGGTCCGCGCCAGGTGGGCGACCTCGTCCCCGCCCCGCTCCGCCAGAGCGGCCAGATCTTTTGCCTTGTCTTGGCTGGGGGTAAAACTCCGGTCGACGAGATCCAATGCGAACTCGTCGAGTCGGGTTAGGGGGCGGGTGATGCGGTTGCTCATGAGGACGCTGATCACTGAGGTGGCGATAAAGGACAGAACACCGATCAGAACGTAGCGTCTCAGGGTCTGATTCAGCATGATCTCGATGTCATCGATGCGCATGTCCGCGCCCACGACATAGCGACGCATGCCGGAGGGGCTGGTGATGACGACCACGACCGAGCGGAAGGTACCGAATTCATCCCGTGACGTCTCCCGGAGTTCTCCCCCAGTCTCGAATAGGCGCATCAGGGCCGGGCTGGGATACTCGTAGGGCAGGAAAAAGTCCTCGATATATCCGGCAGCCAGATCCCGCGCGATCTCGCTGGTCGAGGTGAAATAGAGCCCTTCATCCGTCTTGATCAATGAATACACGAAGGTCACGCCGACCGCCGTCGCGTAGTCCGTCAAGCGATGGATATTGGTCAGATGCTCCTGGGAACTGACCGAGAGCTTCCCGGAGACGCGGTCGTGAAATCCTTCGGGCAGAAACGCGGGGATGGCCAGGGCGGCGGCCTTGAGCTTCTCGTCGATGCCATCGAGGATGGTGGTGCGTTGCAGTCCGTAGGTGTAAGAGGTGAAGACCACCGAGGTAAGCAGACTGACCAGGGAAAAGGTCAGGAAGACCTTGCTGCGCAGGCGTAACGACTTGAACAGGTTCATTGGCTGTGCGGGAAATCGAAGGTTGGCGGGGTTCCCACCGAATCATCGGCTCCTGGCCCATTATCCATGTTTGGGAGTTGGTTGTTTGGTTGGCGTGATCCGATCCGGGAGGGAGGCCTAGCGAACCAAGAAACCAGACCCGGCGACAGATAAAGAGACCGAACGGCTGGTATAGCTTTAGACAGAAATCGCCTAAAGTATCCAGGTGATAATCAGCTAAACCAAGAGGTAATCAGAATGACGAAAACAGGGTTTGGGGTGGTGGTCGGCCTGGCTTTGGGTTTGGGAGGCGCCAATACCGCGATCGGTGCCGAGATCGGCTGGCAACCCAGGTTGGACTTCGGTTTCATGAACTACAGCTTCGAGCAGGACAAGGCCTCGAAGGTGAACAGCTTCGGCTCCCAGCAGGAGGTCGGGCGCATCTCCTCGGTGAAATTCAGCGCCGATGCGGCCCCTTTCGTCGGCCTCGGCCTGACCGCCTTTGTCGATCAATGGTTTGTGGATCTGTCCGGACTCCAGAGTTTCTCCACCAGTTACGACAGTTTCCGCTTCCAAGAAACCCTGACGATCAGCGATACCAGCAGCGGTAATCAGCTGGGGACGAGCGTCACCCAGGCCACCGGGAGCGGAGATTTCGATCGCAACGAGGCGGCCCTGAGCCTGGGCTATGCGCTGTTCGAGAACGCCGCCATCTACGCCGGTTACAAATGGGCGCAGAGCGAATTCGACGGCAAGCTGAGCAAATGGGACGCCTCCAGCCCGGAGCTGAAATTCCGCTTCGCCCAGAAGGAAGAACTCGAATATGACGGCCCCTTCATCGGTGGGACCTATGTATTCCGTTTTCCGGATCTCAAAGCCGGCCTATCGCTCAATGCCGCCGTGGCCTGGCTGGATGGCACGGTGACGGATAAAACCCGGCAAATTTCCCCGGTTGCGACCGGCACCACCAAGACCAGTTATGACGGCGACTCCCTGGGTCTCACCCTCGGCGTGGCCTGGAATGGGAAGACCAGTGTCCAGGGTCTGGGCTATTCCCTGGGTATCAGCGGCTATCAATATAACTTCGATGCCGACACCAAACAGGGAGAGTATCGCCCCGACTTTACCGAGACCAATCTGATCTTCAAAGGCGGGTTGTCCTACCAGTTCTAAGGCTATTTCCGAAAAAGGTACTACCAACTTGTAGATCGGCATTCCATGCCGACGACTGAATTCTTCACCCGATGGCGGCAAAGGGTTGCCGCCCTACAGTTGGTATGACGGTTTCTGAAATTCACCTAATCTTCCCATCCGAGGCACCGCCTGCCGCCGCAGGCGGGCCCCCGTTCACTCCACCATCTCTTCCAGAAGCCGCCATCCGAGTCGTTCACCGGCCCGTAAAGGCACCACCCTATCCGATCCCAGGGGATAGCATTCAGGCACCTCCCAAGGGATCCGCGCCAGGGTGACCTGTCGCTGGTTGCGTGGCAGACGATAGAAATCCGCCCCGAAGCCGCTGGCGAAATCCGCCAGACGATGCAGCGCCCCGGCCTGCTCGAAGGCCTCGGCATAGAGTTCCAGGGCGGCAAAGGCGGTATAGCAACCCGCGCAACCACAGGAAGATTCTTTGGCGGTTTGAGGATGGGGGGCGCTGTCGGTGCCGAGAAAGAATTTCGGCTGACCGCTGGTGGCCGCCTTGAGCAGGGCCTGTCGGTGGGACTCGCGCTTGAGTACCGGCAGGCAATAGAAATGGGGCCGCATACCGCCGACGAGCATGGCATTGCGGTTGTAAAGCAGATGATGGGCGGTCAGGGTGGCGGCGACCCGGTCTGAAGCGGCCAGCACGAAGTCGACGCCATCCTTGGTCGTCAGGTGTTCGACCACCACGCGCAACCTCTGGAAGCGTTGCAGGATGGGCATCAATTGATGGTCGAGAAACCTGACCTCGCGATCGAAGATATCCACCTCCGGATCCGTGACCTCGGCATGGACCAAGAGAGGTAGATCGACCTCCTCCATGACCTCCAGCAGCGGATAGATCCCTTCGAGGCGGCTCACCCCGCTGTCCGAATTGGTGGTCGCGCCAGCGGGATAGAGTTTGACGCCATGGACGATATCCCCCGCCCTGGCCAAGCGGATCTCGGCGGGAGAGAGAGAATCGGTCAGATAGAGCGTCATCAGGGGCTGGAACCGATGACCCTCGGGAAGGGCGCGGAGAATGCGTTCGCGATAGGATCCGGCCTGTGCTACTTTTATGATTGGTGGTTTCAGATTGGGCATCACAATGGCGCGGGCGAATTGCGCCGCGGAATGGGGTACCAGGGAGGCCAATGTATCCCCGTCTCGAAGGTGCAGATGCCAATCGTCGGGCTGAGGGAGGCTGAGTCTGTCGTTGGCGGAGACAACCTGGGTTTGGAGGGAGTTTGATAGGGAATTCATAACAAGGCCCTCGATTTTGATAAAAAATACAAATGTGCGTTATTTATAATTTTCTAATATACTTTTTCACCATGAGCAGTGCCTGAACTGCCCACCAATAAGAGTCTGATGTTCGATCCTAATGAGGAGATTGTGCATGAACAAGTTGGTTAAAGCCGCCGCCCTGGTCGCCCTGATCGGCGCCTCTGCCTCCGCTTCCGCTTGGTGGGGTGGTGGTCCTTGGGGAGGTGGTGGTCCCTGGGGTGGGTATCCCGGTGGCTGGGGCAACAACTGGAATGACTGGATGGGCGACGGTTGGGGCGATTTCAACATGAACATGAGCGCCTCCGGCTCGGGTCGCGGTTATAACAGATATCACGACTACTATGGTTACGGCCCCTACGGTTGGGGTGGCGGCCCCTGGGGGTATCCGGGGTATGGTGCTCCCTACGGCGCCTACGGCTATCCCTACGGTGCGGTAGCCCCCGTGGCTCCAGCCGCGCCTGCCGCCGCTCCGAGCAAGTAAGACCGGCAACGGACCTCCCGAGGCGGCTGGAGATCCAGCTCCAAGCGACTTCGAGACCCAGAGTTCGCTGTTATAAGAACAAGGCGTACCCCGCAAGGTGCGCCTTGTTTGTTTATGACCTTTCCTCCCCGCTCCACAATGGCGGCTACCGCCTTTCGGCGCCGTGGGGCCGACCGCCAAGCCACACCCGGCCCGCTTGGCGGAAAAGCCTTTGGATTGACCCCATAGGATTCAGGCCGACTCAAGGCTCTGAATAGCCGGAGGGAGGAGGTCTATAATGGGCGCCGCTATTCCTTCAACACGCAGTCGGAGCCGTACCCATGAGCGATGCACTGGATTACCTGATCAAGGCACGGGGCGATGCCATCCTTCCCTATTTCAAGTTCCTCAAAGAGTCCGGGAAACATCTGGATCCCCGCACTCGCGATCTCATCTCGGTCATAACCAAGGTGGCCGTGCAAACGGAAAAAGGATTCAAGCAGTATCTGTCGCGGGCCTTGCGCAACGGCGCCAGCGCCCATGAGGTGCTCGATGCCCTGCTCATGGCTTTTCCGGTGCTTGGCCTGGCCAAGATCGTCTGGGCAGTGGACATCCTGTTGGAGATGGATATCCCCGAATTCCGCCCCGAGGTGCTCAACGGCACCGCCGCATGGCGCTCCATCGCCCCAGTCGCCGAGCTGCCCGATGGGGAAATCAGCTATCGCCAATGCGACGGTCGCAATGTCTTCATCTACCGCGAAGGAGATGGCTTCAAGGTCTATAACAGCCGTTGCCCGCATCAGGTGACCGACATCCCGGATCTGGCGCTGGAAGGGGAGCGTCTGACCTGCCCCAAACACGGCTGGGTGTTCGACATCCGCTCCGGGCACTGCGTCGATAAGGGGAACCATCCCCTCACGGCCTTCGACACCAAGATCGAGGGCGTGGTGCTCTACGCCTTCTGGTGATCCAGCGCGGTAGGGGCGAAAAATTTTTCGCCCATACTCAGGTAACCCGATCCATCCATGGACCCCTACGACCTGCTTCCCTATCAGAGCCAGAGTTTCCCCGAGACCCATCCGGAGCATCTGGCGGTGCTTGGCCGCCTATACGGGATCCCCGGCGCCCCGCCGGAGTCTTGCCGCGTGCTCGAACTCGGTTGTGCCTCCGGCGGTAACCTCATTCCCATGGCTTGGCGTCTCCCAGGCTCATATTTTCTCGGTGTCGATCTGTCCGCCCGTCAGATCAAGGACGGTCGGGCGCTGATTGAACGCTTGGGGATCGACAACATCGAGCTTCGCCAGGGGGATATCCTGGACCTGGAACTGGAAGCCCGATCCTTCGATTACATCATTGCCCATGGCATCTATTCCTGGGTGCCGGAGGCGGTACGCGCCCGCCTGCTCGCCCTGGCGGCCCGATCCCTGGCACCGAATGGTTTGTTATATCTCAGTTATAACGTCCTCCCCGGCTGGCGCCTGCGTGGCACCCTGCGGGATATCCTGCTCGATGCCTGCCGCGAGGAACCCCACCCCCCCCTGCGGCTGGGGCTGGCCTACGCGGCTCTCCATCGGCTCGACACCGCCCTCTCCGGACTGGAGGCCTTGAGCGCCCGTCTGCTGCGGGAAGAGATCGCCCGGGTACAGGCCGCCCATCCGAGTTATCTCTATTTCGAGTACCTCGACACCCACAACCAGGCCTTTCTCTTCCGTGACATCCTGGCCCAGGTCGAGACTCAGGGTCTGGCCTATCTCTGTGACACCGAGCTGCATATGACTTATGGCGCCAGTTATGGCGATAAGGTGGAAGCGGCGCTCGCCGATCTGCAGGATCCAGTGGAATGGGAGCAGTGGTTGGATTTCGTCACCAACCGGAACTTCCGCCAGAGCCTTTTCTATCTCTCCAGCACCCCCGCCTGGCCGGAAATCTCCATAGACGAATTCGATCAACTGGCCTTCAGCTCGGATCTGCAACCGCTCCCCAGGGTCGACCTGCGGCGGCCCAAGCCCACCCCCTTTGCCTCCGCGGATGGCAGCCGCTACCAGGTGGAACATCCGCTCACCAAGGCCGCGCTGATTCTGCTCCATCAGCATTTTCCCGCCGCCTTCAGGCTGGAGGAGTTACTGCCCATGGCTCAACGCCAAGTGACCGCCGCCGGTGGCGGCCAAGCGGCGAGCGAGACCTCGGACTGTATCGACGAACTCTTCAGCCTCTTTGTCCACCGCGCCATCTCCGCCTCTCTGGCCCCGCGTCGCTACGATCTCAGGATCGCGGAACGCCCCCGGGCCTCGGCCCTAGCCCTGGCCCAGGTCGCCACTGGAAACACCCAGGTGACCACCATCCAGCATCGCGTCATGGAACTCGACAGCCTCTCCGCCGCCTGCCTGAGACATCTCGACGGTCAGCGGGGGCGACAAGAGGTCATCGAGGCCTTGATCCAGGATCTGGAGCAGGGTGAGCTCGAGCCACCCAGGGAGATCGCCTGGCGTCAGCTCCAGATCAATCGCTTGCGGGAACGCCTGGGGCGAGTGGTGGATGATCTGCTCCCGACCTTGCAACGTCACGGGTTGCTCACCACAGCGGACTGAGGCCCATATCCGGTGAGAAAAGGACGGCATGCGGTGCGGAACACCAGCGATCGGTTGCTCCAATCCCCGGCGCGGGCCTAGCCTCGCCTCAGAGGCTGACTGCCGCCCGGGCAACCCGGATTTCGACGGGGAAACAAGAAAGAAACTAATGGATAACTCTTATAACACATATAAATCTTATTCTTCATGCCATTTTAGCCTCATGCCCGGAGCTGCTTCGGCTTGGAAGCTCTAGGCTGGGATCAAAACGCTGGGCGTCGACACCCAGCGCCTTGCAACCACCTGCCCGCTGGAATCGCGTGGTGCCGCATCCATCGTAGGGTCAAGAACCAAAATCCAACGGGAATCGGTACGTCCTGAAGTCTCAATAACTCCATCTTGGTCCGAGTGAGAAAAGAACCTTCCTTGGGGTGTGACCTTTTGTTATTGAGCGTTGCCTCGCGCCATCAGTTATTCATTTTATATTTTAAGTGGTTAGCCTGAAATACCGTAGGCTAGTCGGTGTTTCAGGCGGCGTTCTCGCACACCAGCACTCTTTGCGCCATCCAGACGAACATCTCAACCATATGAAATAGAAAGATATTTTCGTTTTCAGACTTGGTCCGGTTCTTGCGTCCATGCTGTTGTCCTGGGCTGCTCCCGTCATGTGACGGGATGCCTGCAGATAACCCGGCTTACCTAAGCGGAGGAAACAATGAGCGCATTCTTCATGGCCTTCAAGTACTGGATCCTTGCCAGTGTCTCATTCTTGGCCGCTGTCGCCAGCTATCTGATACACCCACTGATTCTGGCTGTCCTTGGCCCGATCCTGCTGGGAGTGTTGTTGGTTTGGTGGCATACGGGCCATCAGATACGCGACAAGCAACTGCGTCAGTATCAGTTGTGGTGGGGGAATTGGGGGGTATGCAGACACGGGCATTAATAGGTGAATTGCAGAAAACGTCATACCAGTCGTAGGGCGGCAACCCTTTGCCGCCATTGGTTGCAAAATCAGTCGTCGGCATGGGGATGCCGACCTACAAGTTGGTAGTACATTTTTCGGAATCTGAATACGCTCTCCGATGGAGTGACATCCTTCGGTGCGGGCGTCAAATCCTACCTGGAGAACAGATCGGTCGGCGCCGATTTTGCGGTCAAACAAAAGCAAATCGTCGATCTGGAGCACCAGGAAGACGGGCTGCGGCGTCATCGAGTTCCAACTCCACACCCTGGCCTTCATTCCCGACTTTCGAGGCGACGTGTTGAGCATGCTGGAGAATCTCGACTTCGTGCTCAACGTGATGAAGGAAAACATGGTGTCGATGGGCATTGAAGCCCCGAACTTCCCCGGCGACATACATACCGACATCCTGCATCTGACGGAAGCTGCCCGTATGGCGGTGGAGCGCGCGGTGCTCGCTTCGCGCGCCTGCCTACGGGACATTCAAGCGGTGAAGGATCACCTGGCCAAGATGATGTTTTGCGAAAAAGAAGCGGACGGACACGCGGACAAGCTCAAACGCGCCTTCTTCGCTTCGGTAGTGTGGTCGGGCGGCCTGTGCCTGGGTGCAGACATACATCGTTTCGGCGCTCGCCCGTTACATCTTTCTGTGCTTTTTGCAGAACGGCTTCAGCCAGATGGTGTCGTTAACATGGGGAATACCGCCTTTCCGAGCAAGTGCTCGCCCGCCACATCGGCAAGGTGGATGTCAAGGCCTTCTTGGCCTGAACGGCAAGCCTTTCGCTACTTCCAGCAAGCTCAAAAGCGCTATCGACGCGGCCCTACCCGACATCGACTTCAAGACCGAATTGAAGCTGATCGACAACACCCTGGTAGGGGATTAGGGTGGATCCTACCAAGTTCAAGGACCTGGAGAAGATGCATGTGCTCGACCCCGAGCCATTGAGGCGGTGCGGAAACTGGCCGGAAAGACCTTCACCTACCCTAGAGAACTGGTTGAGGCGTTAGCCTAAAGCCCCCCCAAGTGGCATCTCAAGGAATATACAGTGCCCAACAAGCCCTACAACTCAAACATCCAGCAGAACCTGGAGATCGTGAGAGATCTTTTATACGCACAGGATGAAGTAAGGATGTCGGTGGCCCGCGCTGGGAGCGTTGGCCGGATAGCGGTGGGGCGAGCTCAAAAGCAGCATCACTTCTTGACGACACGGGAAGGGCAGGCGCACTGCAATACCGGGACCACGGCGGCATTACTCCTCGCGGACCGGAACTCAGTCGTTACACGGGAGACAGGCATGCAGGCGAAGATCCTTGTGCTTTTCTCGGTTTTGGTTTGTCAGCAGGGCTTCATCCGATCAACGGCAGGGATCAGACTGGTAAGAGTCCGACGTTTATGAGACTCGGGCAGGCCGAACACAACCTCCTGTCCGACCTGCCCGGCTGGGTGGTTCCCGGAGGCGAGGGCTGGCCATGGCGATATCCCTACAAGAGAGGGCGATGAATACGGCACTCCCAACTGGGCGATTAGGCAATATGGCGGCGCGCGAGAAGTCCCTGCGGGACCTTCGGCTCGTCGCTCGGCGTCAAAGGATGTGTACCGATCAGCACCTATGCTTTACCGAAGTCGAATAGTGGATTGGGTCCGGCGCCTTGGCTATTTAGCCAGGGATTCCCTCATCATCTGGCCGGTAGCTCTGTTGGGGGTGACGAGTTCGCTGGCTGTTTTCGATCATCTCACCCAGCAGATCCAGTCGCGACAGGTGGCCGAGTTTGGCTGGCTGACTCGCGAGCGGAACCGGGCACTCCAACACGGGATAGAGCGAGCGCTGGAGACGGTCAAGACCACCGGCGCGTTGTTTCTGGTATACGAACAGGCCAGCCCCGAGGTTTTCCAAGTCTTCGCCAATTCCTTTTTGACGCGTATTCCAGGTATCCAGGCCTTGGCCTGGGTACCCGAGGTCCCCGAGAAACAACGTCCCGCCTTCGAGAATAGCGCCAAGCTCATCATCCCGGAATTTCAGATCCAGGAGTTATCTCCCGAAAGGGCGATGGTGATCGCCTCCGGGCGTCCCAATTACTACCCCATTCTCTACGAAGCCCTGGCGTCGGATGTGAAACCCACTTTCGGCTTCGACCTGGGCTCGATTCCCCAGATACTCGCCGTCATCGAAGGTGCCAGAGACAGCGGCGCCATGGCCTTGACCCAGCGGGTGCAATTGCCACGGGCTTCGGGCACTGAACACTATGGATTTTTTGCTTTTCTGCCGATTTACCGCACGGGCACGGATATCCGCCTCCCCGAACAGCGGTGCCGCCATCTGCGCGGCTTCGTGGTCGGGATGTTCGATATCCAGAAAATCGCCGATGCCGCCATCACCCTGCTCGAGCCCAGGGGCGTCGAACTCCTGATCGAGGACGAAACCGCCCCGGAGAATGGGCGTTTCCTCGATCTCTACTCCAGCCGCCTCACCACGGAAGCGACTCCAAACACCAAATCAAGACAGCTGTCGCTCACAGCCAAGGGACCTCATATCAAACAGGTCTTCCCTGTGGTGGATCGGACTTGGTCGGTTACCAGCGCACAGGTGCCGGAATATCGAAGCGGCGAGGCCTTCGCTGAGGGCCCCTGGTTCGTTCTGATCGGTGGCCTTTTGCTTACCGCCCTCCTCTGTTCCTATCTTTACGCCGTTCGACGCGCGATGCTGGATCGGATACGCATGGAAGGGGCGATTCGCGAACGCGAAGAGATCTTTTCACAAATGACGGAAACGGTCGACGAGGTGTTTTGGGCGGCGCCGGTGGACTGCAGCCGTTTTCTTTACATCAGCCCAGGTTTCGAACGCATCTGGAACATCCCCCGTGATGAGGTGTACACCCGGCCGGAGGCTTTCGTCGAGGGCATACACCCGGACGATCGGCCCAGCTACGAACAGAGAATGGGCTACCTCCAGCAATCCCGGGAACCCATCGAGATGTTGTACCGGGTCATGAGGCAGCATAACGGTGTGCGTTGGGTACGCCATTCCGCCTTCCCGGTGCAAGATACCGCTGGTCGGCTGTATCGAATCGTTGGTTTCACCGAGGATGTGACGGAGAAGGTGCTGATGGAGCAGGCCTTGCGCGAGTCGGAGCAGAAGTTGCGGACGATCTTTAATCAGTCGCCAGACATCTTGATGATGGTCGACCAAAGTGACCGCATTCTCATACTCAATCGTTCCCTGCCGCAGCTCTCCGCAGACAAGGCGGTAGGCCAAGATTCCGGACTCCTGTTCCCACCGGAACTGCGGGATTGGTACCGCCATACCCTGCAGCAGGTGCAGCAAAGCGGCGAGATCGATCACATCCAGTATTCATTGCCCGATGGCTCCTGGTGGGAAGCCCGTATCGTCCCCATTATTCAGGCAGAGGATATGACGGCCACCATGATTATCGCCGCGGATATAACTGAAAACCGCAGACTCCAGTTCCTCGCCATGCATAACGCACGCCTCGCTACCCTGGGGGTTCTGGCCGCCGGCGTGGCCCATGAAATTAACAACCCGAACAATGCCATTATGTTCAACGCCTCCATCCTGACCCGGGTGTGGCAAGACGTCACCCCCATCTTGCGGACATTCGCTAGGGAGAATGGGGAGTTTTCTTTGGCTGGGTTGTCCTCCACCGAGGCTTGCTCCACCCTGTCCCAGTTGATCTCCGATATCCGCGGCAATTCTGACCGTATCACCAAGATCGTTGAAAACCTCAAGCATCTGGGGAGACAGGACAATACCGGGCTGACCGAAACGCTGAACCTGAACAAGATCTTGGCAGCCACTATCATGATCCTGCACAGCGAGATCAAGAAACGGACCGATCACTTCACCCTGGTGGTGGATGAGGACCTCCCCCCCGTACTGGGCAACTCCCAGCAACTCGAACAGGTGTTCATCAATATTCTGCTCAATGCCTTGCAGGCCCTTCCGGACCGCTCGCGATCGGTAGAAGTCAGCGCACATCCATCTTCAGACGGGAAGCAGAACATCATCAGCTTCCACGACCAGGGTACGGGCATCCCGGTCGAAAATTTTGACCGACTAAAAGACCCCTTTTTCACCACCAGGATCGACTCGGGCGGGACCGGCCTCGGCCTCTTCATCTCCAACGACATCATCTTACGTCACCGCGGTTCCATCGAATTCTCATCGGAGTTCGGGGTTGGAACCAGCGTCAGCGTCCGCCTACCGATCGCAACGATGGCACAAAAAGGAGAAAACTGATGCCTCTCCAGGCTTCGACACTTCCCGTGGTCGTCCTCGACGACGATCGTTCGCTGCTGTTAAGCATCAAAACCCTGCTTGGTGACAGTGGCATCCACCATGTGCTCACCCTGGAGGACGGCAATGATCTGTTACCGCTACTGGAGACCCAGGAAGTGGGGCTCATCCTTTTGGATCTGATCATGCCCCATATCTCCGGGCTACAGCTCCTGCCCGAACTGGTAGAGCGATTTCCCGAGATACCCACCATCGTCCTCACCGCAGTAGACGAGGTGGACACCGCCGTTTCCAGCATGAAGGTGGGGGCGTTCGATTATCTGGTGAAGCCGGTAGAGGAAAACCGCCTCATCTCCTCGGTACAGCAGGGTTTGGAGGTGCGGCGGCTTCGTCAGGAGTTGGGTTCCATCAAACGCCACCTGCTGTCAGATAGCCTGGAGAACCCAGAGGCTTTCATTCCTATCGTCGCCGGCAACCGCAAAATACGCTCGATCTTCCAATATATCGAGGCTATCGCCCGCTCCAGCGAGCCGGTGCTCATCTGCGGCGAGACCGGTGTGGGCAAGGAACTCTTTTCCGAAGCCGTCCACCGTTTGAGTGGGCGTACAGGACAATTCGTGCAGATCAATGTCGCCGGATTGGACGACACCCTGTTCTCGGACACCCTGTTCGGCCACCACAAAGGGGCCTTCACCGGGGCACTGGAGGCACGGGACGGCCTGATTGCCCAAGCCTCGGAAGGAACGCTCCTGCTTGATGAGATCGGCGACCTCAAACCGGCGTCACAGGTAAAGCTGCTGCGTTTACTGCAGGAACATAGCTACTATCCGCTGGGTTCGGACCTAGCTCGCACGACTGACGTCAGGATCATCTGCGCCACAAGCCGGGAATTGGGAAAATTCATCAAAAAAGATCGTTTTCGCTCCGATTTGTATTTCCGCCTGTCGGTGCACCAGATCGAGATCCCGCCGTTACGACAACGCCAGGACGATATCCCTCTGCTGGTAGCTCACTTCATCGAGAAGGCGGCGATGGACATGCATAAACCCATACCCAAGGCGGCCCCCGAGCTTTTCACCCTGCTCGCGAACTATGAGTTTCCCGGCAATGTCCGCGAGTTACGCGCCATGGTATACAACGCCGTGGCCATACATCACCGAGGCACGGTATTGTCCATGGAGAGTTTTCGCGCCGCGATAGAAAAACGCCATAAGATGGATTCCGCCCTGTTCTCAGGCAATACCCAGAAGAGAAGTCTGGCCATCCATATAGCGGATCGCTTCCCGACCCTGAAGACCGCGGAAAACTTCTTGATCCAGGAGGCGCTTCGCCGAGCCAACCAGAACCAGGGCATCGCGGCCAGCCTGCTCGGTATCTCGCGACTGGCGCTGAACCGCCGTCTCTCCCGCATAGGCAATCCGGACGAGGAACAATCGAGCCTAAGGGGTGTTACATCCAGCGATTGAGTCTAACTCACATGGCGGATCTTTATTCAAGAAAATCATTATCATGCGCCGCCTGACCAGAAAATTTATCACCCCGCTACGATTTTCCGCACACCTCAGGGGAATCTGAAGCGACCTCCACACTAGACATTTTGTCATTATAAACAAAGCGATTCGTTTCTCTCCCAGGGGATGGCCCGAATCCTGCGTGTTTATAACCAAGCGTGAAGCTTTCTAGATCATGGGGGTTTCACGCAGAGGTTGTCCGAAGATATCGCCGGCGTAGCCGCCACCATTGGCCGGAGATGGCGCGAAAGCTTCACGGCTTTCCGTAGCAGACACGTCTCCAGCACGGTGATTTTAGATAGCTTCGGAGTGGCCGCGTGGTAGCGGACATGGATTGGGATGGCCACCGTTCACCGGGTTGGTCTCCTCGTCAGCTGGGCGCGACCATGGCTTCAGAGGGCTCTTTTCCGAGGAAATAAATCATGCGCTATTTCTTATATGCATTTAAGTATTGGTTGGCAGCTGGTCTGTTCATGTTTGTAGTCATTGCCCTGATGGAATTCAACACAGCCTTGGCGGGTACCTTCATCAGCCTGCTGATCAGTCTGTTCCTGGTTTGGCGTCTGATCAAAGCGGCGCTGGGCATTCGCGGTCTTACATACGAAGTCCGCCGGTATCTAAGTGGCTCGGCCCTGTTCGGAAATCAGAGAGCGGCTCGCTGAGTCGGCGCGTACGCGGATGAACGCATATTAGAGAAGTCGGGGGGGTTGTGTTGTGTCCGAGTGCGCGGTCCCTTGATTTCGAGGTTGATACTCGCTTAGGAGCCGAGATATCAACTTGGCCAGGGATGGTCGTTTAGAAGACGCCCGAGGGGTAACAGTTATTGTAAACCCATTCAGAGAGCCTTCCTGTATTCAAGACTCGGGCCTCGGGCGTCTTTGCTTTTTACCTGTGTGCGCTAGCCCTGCACTTTTTCCGCCATGCTGGAAAGGGCGCAGACCATGTTTGACGTTTCCCGATGGCCATCGATTGCATCCAGGGATCGCGGCCATGAGGAAGAATTACCACTTGTCGGACCGGCCTCCCCCGATCAGACGCCCGGGCCTCTGCGAACTGCTCGGGGAAGTGATCGGTTGGGTATCATCCAGCGGGACAACACCAAGCGTCCGTTGACCGGTCCGCCTCTTACCCGAAGATTCAAGAGACCGACGACCATGGAAAATCACAAAGTTGCTACCGTAAAACTTCTACCTGTTACGGCGTTCATCATGAACATGCTGAGCACAATGAGATTCAGCTCTGGCACGCTGGCCGGGGACTTTTGGGGCGGACTGGCGGCTATGCTGGTGGCCTTGCCGTCGGCGATTGCCTTCGGCGTCACCATCTATGCGGCCGTCGGCCCCACCTATGTTGGACTCGGAGCGCTGGCCGGCATTCTCGGCACTACCGCCCTGGGTCTGATTGCCTCCACCTTTGGCGGCACCAACCGTCTGATCACCGCGCCCTGCGCCCCGGCCGCCGCCATCCTCTCGGCTTTCGCCATCCATCAGGTTCAGCAAGGCACTTCTTCCACCTCCATCATCCTGATGCTGACCATGCTCGGCCTGCTCGCCGGAATCATCCAGTTGCTATTCGGCAACGCCCGCATCGGCACCTTTATCAAGTTCATACCTTACCCGGTGGTCAGCGGCTATCTGAGCGGAGTAGGCCTTATCATCATCGGCAGCCAGATACCCAAGCTGCTTGGGGTTCCCTCGGGTGGCAACTGGTGGCAGGCCATATTTGCGCCGGAGTTGTGGAACTGGCATGGTCTAGTGATAGGTATCGCCACAGCAGTGGTGATGCTGGTCGCCCCCAAGTTCACCAGGGTGGTACCGGCGGCCATCCTCGGTCTGATGGCCGGTGTCCTCGCCTATTTCGGGCTGGCCTTGACCAATACAAGCCTTTTGGTAGTCGACGGCAATCCATTGGTGATCGGCCCCATGGGGGGTGATACCGGAGGACTGGTTCAAGCCGTTGTCGGTCGCTGGCAGGATATTGGCGAACTCAAACTTGGGGAGATCGGACGGCTCTTTGGTACAGCCCTGACGCTGGCGGTGCTGCTCTCCATCGATACCCTGAAAACCTGTGTTGTCCTCGATGCCCTCACCCGTAGCCGGCATGATTCCAACCGGGAGTTAACCGCGCAGGGGCTCGGCAACATCCTTTCCGCCTGTGTCGGCGGGATGCCGGGGGCCGGGCAGATGGGGGCCACCCTGGTCAATTTTTCGAGCGGCGGTCAGTCCAAGATCTCCGGGGTCATCGAGGGGATGCTGGCACTCATCGCCTTTATCCTCTTGGGCACCCTGATTGCCTGGATTCCGGTGGCCTCCCTGGCAGGTATTCTGATCATCGTCGGAATTCGTATGATCGACCTGCACAGTTTTCGTCTCCTCACCTCGCGGTGGACAGTCTTCGATTTTGTCGTCGTCGCCACCGTGGTGGCCACCGCCCTTACCATAAGCTTGATCGCCGCCTCCGGCATCGGCATCGTGCTAGCCATGCTGCTGTTTATTCGCGAGCAACTCAGCAGCACGGTGATCCGTCATAAGGGGTATGGCCATGACACGTTTTCGAAAAAGAGGCGCCCACAGGCGGAAATGAAGGCCATCGAAAAGAGCGGCGACAGCGTCGTCATTGTGCAACTGCAAGGCAGTCTGTTCTTCGGCACCAAGGACCAACTCTACACCGCGCTTGAACCCGAGTTGAGTAGAAGGGCCTATGTCATCCTCGATTTCAGGTGGGTGCAAGCGGTCGATATTTCAGCCGTCCATGTGCTCACCCAGATACGGGATACCCTGATGGAGCGCGAGGCCTATCTCATCTTCAGCAATCTACCGCAGAGCCTGCCCAATGGTTGCAACGTCGTCGAATACTTCGACCAGATGGAACTCACCACCTTCACCCCCTACGTCAAGGTTTTTCCTCAGATCGACGACGCCCTGGAGTGGGTCGAGGACCGGACATTGGGCAAAACGACGCCCGAGCCGGTGGATGAAACGCCGCTCGAGTTGATGGAGATGGAGATTTTCAAGGAACGGAAAGACGAAACCCTCTCGGCCCTGGAAGCCATTCTGGAAAAGCGCTCCTATAAAGCGAGTGAAAAGGTCTATGCCCTGGGTGATTCTGGAGGTGAGTTGTTCCTGATCAGACGCGGGTTGGTCCGCATCCTGGTGCCGGCGGGAGACAACGGCTCAGAATACCACTTGATGACCTGCGGACGCGGTGACTTCTTCGGCGCCCTGTCCTATCTCGATCAGCAAGAGCGGGGCAATGAGGCCATTGCGGTGATGGATACCGACGTATTCGTGCTGCGCAGAGACCAACTTGAGCACTTGATAGAAGATCACAAGCGTCTGGTGATCAACCTGCTTGAGGCTATTTCGCTGATTCTGGCCAACCGGTTGCGCTATGCGGAAACTGAGTTGGCGGCGCTTCAAAGCTAATACCATCTCTAAGAAGCTGTTTGGAACCCCTCGCCTCGATCCGTCGGTTGGCTAGGAGCTTGATCATCGCCGGAGAGATCCGGGTTTCCCTGGGTGGAAAGCCCGCCTGTGGGAGGCCCGCCCTCGGGCCGATTCCTGGCTGATCGCGGCGAGGGCGCCGCTCCCATCTGCGGGCTGATCTTCCTCGCCTCCCTGGCTGAACGCTTGAAGGCCCCGGGCATCGACCGGAAAGGCCCGATGTTGTTCTCTTATTGGGAACAAAGAAAGACATCAAGAACAGAGTGTTCTTTTAACGAGAACAATACCCGCAGGCATGGACCTTGGCCCCGAGGCTCGGAAGCGGTTTGGCAAGGCTTACTCCAAGCCTGTCGAGGCTCATTGGCTGGTGGTGGCCGAAGCGATCCGGCTACTTTCATACTCATCGGGCGTTCCTGAGACGTGCCGGGGTGCCCTGAGTGGTCGAAGCGAGGATTGCCAAACAGCTTCTCAGTGGTAGTCAGTGCAAAATCAACCGCAACGGAAACCGGGATGAGGCGGGTATCGACAGATACCAATAAGACCTATCGACAAAGGCTGTCAGCCGAACCCTTCACCGAGCAGGACCACTCACTGCGCAAAGAGGCTTATAGGGAAGGCTTGGCTATGGCGCCTCTCGGACGACATCCCCGGCGCCGTTTGAGCCCCGAACGCAGAATGGAGTTGAGGGGAAATCGGAGAAGCGGGTTATACGAGCGAGGGAGCGCTCGGTGGCCCCAGGTGAAAAAGCGCCAGCTCCTCTTCCTTATTACAGGGCTGGCGCTTCTGTTCCGAGAGGGGGTTCTAGGCGATCTTCACGACGATATCGTGCAGAACCTCGCCCGCCGCGAACAACTGGCCCGCCGCCTCGTACATGTTCCGATAGATCTCCCGGGTGCGGAAGATGTCGAGGGTAAGATTCATGGCATCCGCCGGGGTGTTGGTGCCTTTCTCCATCAACATCTTCATGTGGGTCTCCCGGTCGTAGAGTTGCACCAGCGCCCGGCGCCAGGTCTGCTCCATCTTGCGTTCGGCGTTACGGGCCAAGTTGGCGTCTTCATCGGCTTGGGCCGGACTGCTCGCCAGCTTGTGGTAACCCCGCTGCAGCGCCTCCACCCCTTCCTTCAAGAGCACGGCCATCTCCAGGATGTACTTGTCCGAACCAAATTCCAAGGCGCCCATCTCGCGGGCGGTGATCTTGGTGTAGTTGATCACATAGTCCAGGGTGCGGATCGCCCGCAGGATATCCTCCCGGTCCATGGGGGTCGAGAAGGCCCGGAACAGGGCGTCGATGTTGCGGGCCTTGAGTTCGTCGGCCACCTGTTCCAACCGGCGAATCTCGTTCAACTTGTCCTCGCTGCCGCTCTCCATGAACTCAACGAACACCGTGGTCGCCTGCACGGCCACATCGGCTTGTTCATTCATCATACGATAGAAGTCGGGCATGATGGGGAAGACGCGATCCATCAACTTACCAACGGCCGAATTCGAACTACCACTCATTGCTGTATCCTCAATGCTGAAAAACGTTAAGTTACAAGGTACTTGTCAAAGGGCGCCGGCGGGCGCATCTGCCGAAGGATGGCCTACTGCTCGCTAGCGAACCCCCGTCAAGAAATGGATGACGTAATAGGTCAAGGCGGCCACGACTCCCGAGCCCGGGATGGTGATAAACCAGGTGGCGACGATGTCACGCGCCTTGGACCAACGCACCGCCTTGGGGCGCTCCGAGGCGCCGATACCCGTGATCGAAGAGCCGACCACGTGGGTGGTGGAGACCGGCGCGCCCAGCGCCGAGGCGCCGAAGATCAGGGTGGCGGCGGTCAGTTGGGCGGCGAAGGCGTGGACGGGCCGGATCTTGAAGATGGCGAAGCCCACCGTGCGCACGATGCGCCAGCCCCCCGAGAGAATCCCCAAGGTAATGATGGTGGCGCAGGCAAGCATCACCCAGAAGGGCACCACGAACTCTTTTTGGAAATGGCCCAGCACCAGCACCAGGGTGATGATGCCCATGCTCTTCTGGGCGTCGTTGGCACCGTGAGAAAAGGCCAGGGCGGCCGCAGTGATGAACTGCACCCGGCGCAAGGGTTTGTTGGCGGAGGGTTTGGCGCGGGAGAGCGTCAGACTCAAGAGGCGCATGATGAGGAACCCGACCCAGAATCCCAGAATCGGCGAGACGATCAGGGACAGCACCACCTTCATGACGCCGGTCATCTTGCCGGCGGTGACCAGGTCCTGGAATCCCCAGACCACGGCGGCGGAACCGGCCGCGGTGATCACGGCGCCCGCCAGCCCACCGACCAGGGCGTGTGAGGACGAGGAGGGGATGCCGTACCACCAGGTCAAGAGGTTCCAGAAGATCGCCCCGACGATCCCGCATAACACCACGGAGATCGACAGTGCCTCGGAGAGATCTTTGAGCGTCACGAATTTCCCGATGGTGTTGGCCACAGCGGTGCCGCCAAGCAAGGGACCAAGAAACTCGAAGACCGCGACGATGACCACCGCTTGCACGGGGGTCATGGCGCGGGAGGCGATCATGGGGGCGATGATGTTGGAGGCATCATGGAACCCATTCGTATAGTCGAAGATCAAGATGATCGTGATGGTTGTTATCGTAAGTATCAGTAGAGTATCCATTGTGCTTTTGCTTCTGGTTTTACCTTGATTCTATTTTCGATCCCGCGTCCGCTCGGGCGACAGCGCCCTTTCGCTTGTATAAACACGCGCTGGATCTCAACTTCATAAGCCTGAACATCCATGCCTAATACCTCAGTACTTGTCGACCAAGTGCCCTGTGCCCCGTCGGACAGCAGTCGACACACCGCACCATTGACAGGATCAGAGGAACGGCCATCGGCGGTTACAAGCGAGGACTGATCAAGAGGCTGGTACCCAAAGGCCCATAACGAACTCATCATTCTTCCTTCACTCACGCCACCAGATCGTCGATGGAAAGCCATCCGACCCCATAGTGCGGAAGCAAGAAATGGACAAATTTTATGAAAAAAATATCTCTTTAGTTTTTATGGAGTTAAGATGCAGTTTTATAGGCAGCAGAAGAAAACCAGGTGTGCGCCAACGCAGACCATGCTCCGTCGCCAACCCGGTGTTTTTTGTTAAATACTTGAATACATGAAAGATTATGTTGCCGACAGAGATGATGCAGGAGGACACTCTGTCACACCCATGACAAACGCACCGCTACGGGCAGAGTATTGCCGATCACCCCTGGGTCTTGACTCAGCTCGCCACTGGAAGCACCTAAGTGACTACCATTCATCACCGCGTCATGGAACTCGAAGTCTCTCCGCCGCCTGCCTGAGACATCTCGACGGCCAGCGGGGGCGACAAGAGGTCATCGAGGCCTTGATCCAGGATCTGGAGCAGGGCGCGCTCGAGCCACCCAGGGAGATCGCCTGGCGTCAGCTCCAGATCAATCGCTTGAGGGAACGCCTGGGGCGAGTGGTGGATGATCTGCTCCCGACCTTGAGGCGCCATGGCCTCCTGGCCGAAGCAGCGGAACCGTCGCCGGCCAACTCGCCAGGCTAGAGTTCCAACCGCGCTTAATCGACGGCTGAAGTCGTTGTCGGAACGACAGCCGGGTTCTGTTTCGCTGTCGAATGGATGAAGGTCGCGCGCGGTGTTTGGAAGCCACCTGGTGGAACAGAACGCCGCCTTTCGGCGGCGTTCTGGTTTTCAGACGAATATCCCGCCGAATGGCGAGACATCAAATATAGAGGCAGATATCGCTTTCCCCGGCAAACTCGAAGAAAGCCGCGGCACCGGCATATTCGACCCCATCGATGAACTCGGCGGGATTGAGATCGAACAGATCCACCGTCATCTGACAGGCGATGAGCTTGACCTCGGCCTCGCGGCAAAGATCCCGCAGCTCTTCGATGCTGGCCACGCCTTTGTCCCGCATCTTCTTCTTCATCATCATGGTCATCATGCTCTGCATGCCGGGCAGGGCGGTGAGGACGACGGGGAACCATTTGTCCATGCCCATGGGCATCGGCATGCCCGGATTTCCCAGGGGCGTTACCTCAAGAGACAGCTTCTTCTTCAGTAACTGCAAACCATAAAAGGTAAAGAATATCTGGGTCTCATAGCCCAGAGCCGCCGCGGTCGAAGCCAGAATAAAGGGGGGATAGGCCCAATCGAGGGAGCCCTTGGTGGCGATGATCGCTAACTTTTTCACGTCCGACATCTGTCATGATCTCCCGCTGGATTATTGGGTAAGGCCGATGCGGCCTTATCCCTAAGCCTTCTGGATAAGAAAATGGAATTTTCCCCCTTCCTCCCTGGACTCGATCAAGGCATTGCCGGTCTGCTTGGCAAAGGCCTCGAAATCCTTTACCGAACCGGGATCCGTAGCAATGATGTGAAGGATCTTGCCTGACTGCATCCCGGTGAGGGCCTTCTTCGCCCGCAGAATCGGCAGAGGGCAGTTGAGACCGCTCGCATCCAGTTCTTGATCAAATTGCGCCATTTCGCTGTCTCCAGGGTTTTACGGTATTCGTCAATAAAGTCGATAACTTATATTCCAAGCGCGAGAAAACTGCAAGCTTGGCTTCGGCTTCCGGAGTCCGCCCTCGGAACCACGCTCGGAAGGGCTTGGCGAGGCTATCCGCTACCTGCGCGGAAAGGTTCGATCAGCCTGTCAGGCGGCGGCCCGGGTTTCGATCTCATACCCCCGGCGCGCCCAACCCAGGATACCTTCCCGCAGATTGACGACATTGTGAAAGCCCTGCTGGGCGAGAAAGACACTGGCATGAAAGGAACGATTTCCACTCCGGCAGTAAAGGATGAGGTCCTTGTCCCGGGGAAGTTGATGCAAGCTGGTGGGTAAGAGGTGCATGGGGAGATGCTCGGCCCTGGGCAACCGGCCGCTGGCGGCCACTTCTTCCTGGGTACGGATATCCAGCAGATGCAGGGATTTCCCCATATCAAGAAGGGTTCTCAAGCCATCCGGGTCGATTTCTTTCATCATCAGCACCTCCTATAATTTAAACAAGTGTTTAATAATATATTTCTATAGGCATAAAAATTCAATTTTCAAGCCTTGCTTCCCGCCCAAGTTCTCCAGACCCATGACCGCTTCCCCCAACCCCAGAATGACACCCCAAGTTGCAGGTAAGACGATGGATTTTTTGCCCATTTTCCTCGATGTCAAAGCCAAACCCTGTCTCGTCGTCGGCGGTGGCGAGGTGGCCGCCCGCAAGGTCGAGACCCTGGTTCGTTCCGGGGCCCGGGTGCGGGTGGTTTCCCCAGCCTTGAACGCCAGCTTGCGGGAGCGGCTGGATCAAGGGGAGATCGAGCATATCGCCCGGGAATTCAAGCTTTCCGATCTGGATGAAGTGGTTCTGGCGATCGCCGCCACCGACGACATGGCGGTGAACCGTGAGGTGTCCACCGCGGCCCGGGCCGCCCGCATCCCGGTCAATGTCGTCGATCAACCCGAGCTGTGCTCGTTCATCATGCCCGCGGTGATCGATCGCTCCCCCGTGGTCGTGGCCGTCTCCACCGGCGGGGCCTCCCCGGTGCTGGCCCGCCTGATCCGGGCGCGTCTCGAATCCTTCATCCCGGCGGCCTACGGTCGCCTGGCCGAACTCACCAGCCGCTTCCGCGACCGGGTCAAGGCCAGATTTTCCCGTGCTGTCGACCGGCGGTTGTTCTGGGACAAAATTCTCCAGGGAGGCGTCGCCGAGCGCATCTTCGCTGGCCGCGTTACCGAGGCCGAACAGCAACTGGAACACGAGCTGGCCGCCAGCCTCCCGGCCGCCGGACTGGGCGAGGTCTACCTGGTGGGCGGCGGACCCGGCGACCCGGACCTGCTCACCTTTCGCGCCCTGCGCCTGATGCAACAGGCGGACATCATCGTCTACGACCGCCTGGTGGCCAAACCCATCCTCGACATGGCCCGCAAGGATGCCAGACGCATCTACGTGGGAAAGGAAAGAGACCAACATGCCATGCGCCAGGAAGAGATCAATACACTCCTGGCGCAGTTGGCACGCGAAGGTCACCGCGTGGTCCGGCTGAAGGGCGGCGACCCCTTCATCTTCGGTCGCGGCGGCGAGGAGATCGACACCCTGGCCGCCGAAGGCATCCCCTTCCAGGTGGTCCCCGGCATCACCGCCGCCGCGGGTTGCGCCGCCTATGCCGGCATCCCCCTCACCCACCGCGATTATGCCCAGTCGGTCAGCTTCATCACCGGCCATCTCAAGGACGGGAGCATCAACCTCAACTGGCGGCAACTCGCCGAGCCACACCAGACCCTGGTGTTCTACATGGGGCTGCATGGGCTCAACATCATCTGCGACCAGCTCATCGCCCACGGCGTCTCCCCCGAGATGCCTGTCGCCCTGGTGCAACAGGGTACCACCCATAAACAACGGGTGTTCATCGGCACCCTCTCGACCCTCCCCGAGATCGTCGCCAAAGAACAGCCCACGCCCCCCACCCTGATCATCGTCGGCGAGGTGGTCAAGCTCCAGTCGAAGCTGTCCTGGTATCAGACGCCCCTCTATTCCGAGCAGGGTGCCACCTCGCCCATCGGGGAGGAATGAGCGCCGGGGCCGGCCAAGGCCCCGGCCCGCGTTAGGCCGTATAGATGCCGGAAGTGGCGCCGGTGCCCGCCCCGGTCCAGTCGGTGTGGAAAAACTCGCCCCGCGGGCGATCGGTACGCTCATAGGTATGATTGCCGAAATAGTCCCGCTGGGCCTGGATGAGATTGGCCCCGGACTCGGCACAGCGATAGCCGTCATAAAAGCTCAAGGCGGACGCCAAGGCCGGGGTCGGAATCCCCAGCCTCACCGCCAGACCGACCGCCTGCCGCCATCCAGGTAAGCACTGGCTGATGGCCTCGCGGAAATAAGGATCGAACAGAAGATTCTCCAACCCCGGATCACGCTCGTAGGCCGCGTGCAGGCCATTGAGCAAACGGCTGCGGATGATGCACCCCCCACGCCAGATCAGGGCGATATCCCCCAACCTCAGCTCCCAGGCATTGGCCTGGGACACAGCGTCCATCAGCATATAGCCCTGCGCATAGGAAATGATCTTTGCGGCGTAGAGACCATCCCGGATCTGTCGGATAGCGGTCTCCCGATCGCCGACGAACGCGGACACCCCTCCCGGCAACTCCTGGGCGGCGCGCTGCCTCGCCTCCTTCATGGAGGAGAGAAAACGGGCGAACACCGCTTCGCTGACCAGGGTCAGGGGAATGCCGAAATCCAAGGCATGCACCGAGGTCCACTTGCCGGTACCCTTCTGCCCCGCCGCATCCAGGATCCGGTCCAGCAACAGGGTGCCGTCGTCCTCCCGGCGCCCGAGGATATCGGCGGTGATCTGGATCAGATAGGAATCCAGGACCCCCTGATTCCATTCACCGAAGATCCGCCGGATCGTCATCGGCTCCAGCCCCAACCCCTGGCGCAGCAAAAGATAGGCTTCGGCGATGAGTTGCATATCGCCGTATTCGATGCCGTTGTGGACCATCTTGACGAAATGCCCGGAGCCTTCCGGCCCCAACCATTGACAGCAGGGCACCTCGTCCACCTTGGCGGCGATGTCCTGCAACAGCGCTTTCACCAGCGGCCAGGCGGCGGCATTCCCTCCGGGCATGATGGCCGGCCCCAGTCTGGCCCCTTCCTCGCCACCCGAGATGCCCACCCCCAGATAGAGGATGCCCTGCTCGGCGAGGGCCTGGGTCCGCCGCGTGGTATCGGTGAAATGGGAATTGCCGCCGTCGAGAAGCACATCCCCGGGTTCCAGCCAGGGGGTCAGGGACTCGATCAAGCGGTCGACGGCCTCTCCCGCCTGCACCATGAGCAAGACCCGGCGTGGGCGCTGCAAGGAACCGACCAACTCGGCCAGGGAGTGACAACCGCGTACCCGGGTTCCCGCCGCCGGACCGGCGAGAAAGTCATCCACCTTGGCGAGGGTGCGATTGAATACCGACACCCGATAGCCATGGTCGTTCATATTGAGCACCAGGTTCTGGCCCATGACCGCCAGGCCGATTACCCCGATGTCTGACTGCCCCATCTGGTCTTCCCCCTCTGATAAATGATGCGGGCATAGGCTACCAGAAGTCCGGGCTTTGTCACCCCGTGGTCCAGGGGGCTGATGAGATGGTGTCGGGCTCCCTTCTCCCCGGCAGGTCGGCCACCCGGCTTCGAGTGCAGAGGGAGGCGCCTACAACCCGCATGGCTCCCGGGCCTGGCTGGTGTAGCCGATTTTTCGTTCTCCATTTGAGAACAATATAAGCGGAATTGTTCTTAAACGGAGAACGAAAATGGCTGTTTTTCGTCGATGCCCGGAGCCACCGAGCACGAATACTCTTCATTGACTCTTTCTTATTACTCCAAAGCCCGGGGTCGGGTCGTTGTGAGAAGCGGAAGAGGCCCTGTTGCCATGGGACGACTGGCAACAGCCGGCAAGATTGTGTCCCTCCCGATCGTTCCGGGAGGGGCCTTATAGATCAGGATCAGGGCGTCGGGGTCTTTTTCGCCGTGCTCAATCCCAGGGGTAGATACACCGGGCAGAAACCCACCAGGCCGGTGGCCAGGGGCACCACGCCGATCCAGGCCCAGAGCGGCAGTATCGAGGTAGCCGCCCCGATGACCAGCGCCGCGCCAGCCAGAATCCGCAGGACTCGATCGATTCCACCAACGTTGAATTTCATGTTCAGTCTCCAATCAGCAATGAATTTCGTAACCTGGCGAGAAGAGTAACCTAGAAAGACGCTGGGTTTCAGTGACTAAGTCACGCAGAAGACCGCTCCAACAGGTCCATCAAGGCCCGCCGTTGCAAGATCTCGATACGCCCACGCTTGAGATTGACCCAGCCGGCATGCTCGAACTCCTTGAGCGAACGACTCACCACCTCCCGCGCCGTTCCCAGTTCCCGGGCGAGATCCTGATGCTTGACCTCCAGGGTGCCATCGGCCTCGGCGAGATCGAGCAGACGCCGCGCCAAGCGGCTGTCGAGACGACCGAAGGCGATGGCATCGATCAGCATCAGCAGGTCCGAGAGGCGCTCTCCATAGGATTCGAGGGCGAAGCGACGGAAGCTGGGGGAGCCTTCCAAGGCGCTACTGAAGGCGGCGGACGGGAGGGCGAGGGCCTTCACCTCGGTTTCGGTATAGGCCTCGGCCTTGTAGGTGCGATCCGCCAACAAGGAGGTGGTGGTCAGCACGCAGGATTCGCCGCTACGGACCCGGTACAGAAGAATCTCCCGCCCGGAGGCGGAGAGTTTCTGCACCCGGACCACACCATCCAGCACCAAGAGATAATTCCGACAAGGATCGCCCTCGCCGAAGACCCGGGCACCCGCCGGGAGCCGTACCAGCCGGGCCTGCTGCAAAGCGGCCAGCCAGGCGGGATCATTGATCGTGGCCAGGGCCGGGAAACACTCCGGCCATTGCCGACTGGGATCGAAGCAGATACTCATGACAGGTCATTCAACCTCAAATTATTTACCAGCTCGTAGGGCGGCAACCCTTTGGCGCCATTTGATGCCGATTCAGGGAACGTCGGCAAAGGATTGCCGACCTACTTACGCATACCCTTTCTGAATACATTTTAGGCCTCTGAGCGGTCGAGGGCGGGTGCCGGTCCCGAATTCGCCGCTGAAAGAACGACCCGGCAGAAATCAGTATCAACCTCGGCGACTCCGGGCATGGACCGAAAATGGCCGATTATCGTTCTTTTTTCGAGAACAATACGTCAGTACAAGAGATATTGTTCTCCAAAAGAGAACAGAAAATCGGGCCCAGGAGCCCGCGCCCGGAAGCGCGGCAAGCAGAGGGGCCAGTCGTGAGGACCCCGAAGGGGCGACCGAGAAGCTTTCTCTCCGGCCATCGCCTGGCCCATCCAGCAAAAAGCCGGGCGAACCCGGCTTCGTTCAGGGGAGAATCCGCTCCCGGACTCAGACGGCATCCAGTGCGGCAAAGACAGCCTCGCGGATCTGATCCACGCTGCCGACGCCACTGATCTTGATGTGTCTCGGCGCCCCGGGTTCGCCGCTCGCGGCATACTGGTTGTAGAAATGCACCAGGGGTTCGGTCTGATCGTGATAGACCTTGAGCCGGGCACGGACGGTCTCTTCCTTGTCGTCGTCCCGCTGGATCAGCTCTTCGCCGGTCGGATCGTCCCGACCCTCGACCTTGGGCGGGTTGAAAACGAGGTGGTAGGTACGACCAGAGGCCAGATGCACCCGCCGCCCGGACATCCGTCGGATGATCTCCTCATCCGGCACGTCGATCTCCACCACCGCGTCGATGGCGACACCGGCTTCCTTCATGGCCGCCGCCTGGGGGATGGTGCGGGGAAAGCCGTCGAACAGAAAGCCATTGGCGCAATCGTCCTCGGCAATACGGGTCTTGACCATGCCGAGGATGATGTCGTCGGAGACCAGCCCACCGGCGTCCATGATCTTCTTGGCCGCCTGACCAAGCTCGGTGCCGGCCTTGACATGGGCGCGCAGCATATCTCCAGTGGAAATCTGCGGGATCCGATACCGCTCTTTGATGAAATTCGCCTGCGTACCCTTACCAGCACCAGGTCCGCCCAACAGGATCACGCGCATCTGCTTCTCTCCTCGGATGAATGAATCAGCCGGTCATATTCTCACAGCGGTCGATATCAGGTACAGCGCCAACCGGAGGCACTGAACCGGGGCCGAGGGCTCATCCCGGCTTTGCCGCCAGTTCCTCGGCTACCGACTGAAATGCCTCCAGCGCGGCTTGCAGATTCTCGACAATCTCGGCCGCGATCTCGTCCGGCGGCGGCAGGCTGTCCACGTCGTCCAGGCTCTCGTCCTTGAGCCAGAAGATGTCCAGGTTGAGCTTGTCGCGCTTGAGCAGGTCGGCCACATCGAAGCGCTTGAAGCGCTCCGTCTCCTTGCGCCTGGCCCGATTGCCGACGGAATAGCAACTCAGGAAATCCGCCAGGTCGGCGGACCTCAGCGGGTTCTTCTTCAGCGTGAAATGCTGGTTGGTGCGCAGATCGTAGATCCAGAGCGCCTGGCTGTTGGGCTTGCCGTCCGCCCGTGGCGGGTGCTTGTCGAAGCACAGGATGTTGGCCTTCACGCCGTTGGCGTAGAAGATGCCCGTGGGCAGGCGCAGCAGGGTGTGGAAGTCGAACTGCTCCAGCAGCCGCTTGCGGATGCCCTCACCGGCGCTGCCGGCCTCGAACAGCACGTTGTCCGGCAACACCACGGCCGCCCGGCCGTCGGACTCCATCACGGTCATGATGTGCTGGAGGAAGTTGAGCTGCTTGTTGCTGGTGGTGAACTTGAAGTCCTCGCGCTGGTAGTCCTCGCGCTCGGTGTCCACCTCGCCGTCCTCACCGATGACCTTGTAGCTCGACTTCTTGCCGAAGGGCGGGTTGGTGAGGATGACGTCGTAGCGTTCACCTGGATCGTTGGCCAGCGCATCGCCAGAGCGGATGGGCGACTCGCCGTTGCCGATCCCGTGCAGGTAGAGGTTCATGCCGCACAGGCGCACCACCTCGTCCACGATGTCCGTGCCGCTCAGGGACTGCTCGCGCAGTTTGCGTTGCCGGGCGCGGTCCTGCGACTGCACCTTCATGTGGTCGTAGGCGGACAGCAGGAAACCGCCGGTGCCGCAGGCCGGGTCGTGCACGGTCTCGCCGATGCGCGGGTCGATCACCTTGACCATCGCATCGATCAGCGGACGCGGCGTGAAGTATTGGCCCGCGCCGGACTTCACCTCGGAGGCGTTCTTCTCCAGTAGCCCCTCGTAAATCGCGCCTTTCACGTCCACGCCGATGCCGATCCAGGTCTCGGCGTCGATCAGCGAGACCACGCGCTTGAGTTTGGACGGGTCGGTGAGCTTGTTCTGCGCCTTGCGAAAGATGGTGCCGATCAGGCCCTTCTCCTTGGCCAGCGACTCCAGCGTGTGGCGGTATTGCAGCTCCAGCTCGTCACCGGACAGCGGGGCCAGCTTCTCCCAGCGCCACTTGGCCGGGATGATGGACGCCTCACCCAGCAGCTCGGTGCGCTCCTGGTCCATCTTGAGGAACAGCAGGAAGGTGATCTGCTCGACGTAGTCGCCGTAGCCGATGCCCTGGTCACGCAGGACGTGGGCGTAGTTCCAGACCTTGGAGACAAGGGAGCTGTAATCGGCCGCCATGCTCAGGCAGCCCTGTGCATCACGGCCACTTCGCGCTCGATCTTCTTGCCGACGGCGATCTCGGCCACGCGCAGGTCATACATGGCCTGCAGGTTGAGCCAGAACTGCGGCGAGCTGTCGAAGTAACGCGCCAGGCGTAGCGCCGTATCCACGGTGATGCCGCGGCGCTCACGCACGATGTCGTTGATGCGCGGCGCCGGCACATTCAGCGCCTTGGCCAGCGCGTTGGCGCTCATGCTGAGTTCCTTGAGGTAGTCCTCGCGCAGGACCTCGCCGGGGTGCACCGGCCGCATGCCGTTCTTGAACATTGCCATCGCCCTCTTCAGTGATAGTCCACGATCTCGACCTGTTCCGCATGCTGTCCGCGCCAGACAAAGCAGATGCGGAACTGGTCGTTGATCCGGATGCTGTGCTGCCCGGCACGGTCGCCCTTCAGCACCTCCAGCCGGTTGCCCGGTGGAGAGCGCAAAAAGCTCAGCGTTGCTGCCGCGTTGAGCGCGGCGAGGATATAACGGATAACGTTAAACGGCGAGCCGCGCCCGCTGGATGCGGATCAATGATCCGGTGGATCGCTCCCCTCTCCACTCGCGGGAGAGGGGTTGGGGGAGAGGGGGCTCTGCACCGCCGCCAGAATCACCGCCAGCACCGAATCCGTGTCGCGAAGAATCTCGTGATTCCAGAAGCGCAGAACCCGAAAGCCCTGCGACGCCAGCCAGGCGTCGCGCACTGCGTCGCCTTCCGAATTCAGGTGCTGGCCGCCGTCGGCCTCGATCACCAGCCGCGCGCCGAAGTGCACGAAATCGACGATGTACGGCCCCAGCGGTTGCTGGCGGCGGAACTTCTCGCCGTTCAGGCGGTGGGCACGCAGGTGCAACCAGAGGCGTTGCTCGGCGTCGGTCATGCGGGCGCGGAGGGTTTGGGGAGTCACCTCCCCCTTGCCCCCTCTCCCCAACCCCTCCCCCGCGAGGGGGGAGGGGCTACGACTGCCGGCTGCCGGATTGCCTCTCGTTTTCACCCCTCTCCCCTCGCGGGAGAGGGGTCGGGGGAGAGGGGGGACTTGCGGCCGCGCTTTGGGGCGGCAGTGTCCGTGCCACGCGCGGCGGCGATGCGTTCGAGGAGGGTCGAGGCGGGCTCGTCGGCTGGGTCTTGGCTAACGAGCCTTCCGGCGAATGCAGCCGACAGCACCGACTGTCGCGCAACGGCTGCCCTGCGAAGTTCCAGTTCGAGCGAAGCATCCAGGGCATCGATGTTCTGCTCCGCTACTCGTAGAGCGTCAAGGATGGCTTCTTGCTCGTCGAGCGGGGGCACAACCAGCGGCAGTGCCCGCAGAATAGTTTGATTCAGAAAGTTTCGAGTGCTGCCCTTGCAGAGCCTGTCGATCGTTCGGAGGACAACGGGAGAGCCGTATAGCTGACACGCGAGCAGGTCGGGCACCAATGCCCCAACGGCGAGCGACACCTTCATCAGGTTCGTCGAAATTCGTGCGTCCCCAAGACCATCCGGCACAACGCACACTTCGCCTACCGTCCCGGAACGCGAAATCACTATGTCACCGCCGACGACGCGGTATCCGATCAGCTCACTCGCCTTCTCAGCGGTTACATGGATGTTGCTTCCCGGAACAAACCTCCGCGCCTTGACGTTCTCGATCCCCAGGACGGGTACGCCAGTAGCAACGTGTTCGCTCTTCTGAAGGAGGCTGCCAAACGGCCCCGTCTTCATCGCATCTTTGTCCGCTGCGAGTAGCTGGTCTATCGCAGCGTACGTCCACCCCTTCGGCAACTCCGGCAGGTCGGTCGTGTCCGGCGGCGACGGATCCTCGTACTTCTGCTTCCACTTGGCGTTGGCGGGCGTGATGCCCTTGGCCTTCATCTTTTCCAGCTCGGCCTTTTCCCAGGCTTCGCGGCGGGCCTTGAGGATGCGGGCGAGCAGGACCTCGCCGGTCTCCAGCTTGTCCTTGTCCTTGTTCTTTTCGCGCCACTCGCGCGTGAGTTCGCCGGTGACAGCGGCCTTGAGGACGGCCTGGCGGTAGCGTTCCACCAGCCTCCGCACCCGCTCCAGCGCACGCTCGCCTTCGTCGATGCGGCTGAAGAGTTCGTCGATTCTCGAGACGATACGCTTTTGCTCGCCGATTGGTGCGATGGGAATATCTGAGTCGCGAATGAAGTCCGGCGGCACGCGCTGCTGACCCACGGCACCTTGCATGTTGCGACGGGCTTCCTGTCGATATGCGGAGCGCACGAAGTAGTAGCGCAGGTAGTCGGGCTCGACACCACGTTCAGCGCGGATGACGTGGAATTCAGTCGTGCCGCAGCCAAGGCCACCTTCAAGGTCACGAGCGACGGCGACCTTCCCGTTCTCCATGCTCGGCGTGATCTTGGCGAACAGCACGTCCCCATCCTTGAATCGCGTAAATCCCTTCTTGACCTCGCCAAACGGCTTCTTGATCGACAAATCGATGTGTCCGGTCAGTTCGGTAACAGCTGCCATCGGAAGGAAGCTGACCAATACGTGGTCTCCGGTGGCGACGGTGCAGCCCGACGGGTTCACCACAGCGATGTCTTTGACTTGTCCGGCGGTCCATCCGGGCGACAGTTGCTTGCTCATGCGACGCCCCCTCTCCCGGCGCTACGCGCCACCCTCTCCCGCGAGGGGAGAGGGAACGATGGGTTGCCTCGCATCAGCCGCTGTTTTGTTACCCCTCTCCCCTCGCGGGAGAGGGGCTGGGGAGAGGGGCTCATGCCGCCAGCGCCTCCGTCAGTTCATCCAGCATCCCGTTCAGCTCCGCCCCGAACAGATTGCGAGCGGCGACCACGCCGCCCCAGTCCGTAAACGGATGGTCGCGCATGAGGTCGGCGGGGGCGATCTCGACGTTGGCGGCGAGGTAGTCCTTGATGGCACGTAGCCAGTTCATCTGTTCCTCGTTGAAGTCGCGGCCGGCCTTCTTCTGGCGACCGATCCAGAGGTTGAATTTCTGCTCCACCCGCGCGGCGTAGGGTTCCAGCACCTCGGCCTGTCCGGTGGCGAAACGCACCAGCGAGATGATGTCGGTGAGCACCTTGTCGCTCGGCGCGCCGCGCACCAGCGAGGCTTCGAGACGCTTGTAGGCCTGCCAAACGTCCGCCGTGGTCAGGTGGTGCGGCGGGTCGGCGAGCTTCTGGGCCAGTTCCTTGATACAGGCGTAGGTGAGCCGGCGTTTCGGATAGGGCTGGCTGTAGAGAATCCGCAAGGCCAGCAGCTCGTTTTTGTTGGCCTCGATGAACTCGCGGAAGGAGGTGGTGCGCTGCTCGGCCTGCTTCAGGTCGTAGCCGGCGGCGGTGACTTCGTCCGTCGTCAGTTCGTCGATGACGATGTCGGTCTTCTTCTTGATGGTCTTGATGAGGTTGCGCAGCTCGGCGCTGTCCAGCGGCTGGCAGGCACGGTCGCGCAGTTCCTCTTCCACGGCTTTGACCTGCTCCGGCGTGGCGCTGTCGGCGTTGCCGTGACGCTCGATCAGCTCGGCTTCGATGATGTCCGGGCTGATGGACTTGAGCAGGTTACTGGCCAGGGCCTTGAGCGTGGTGCCCGGCGCGGCGTCGGTGATGCGCTTGCGGTCCTCGTCGTCGATCTGCCGGTCCAGAGCCGCAAGGCGGGCGGCGAGGCTGGAGATGGCGTCCTCGTCGCGCCGGCCCTGGGCGATCTGGTCGATGAGCTTGTCGAAGGGCAAGGTGCGCTTGCGCTCCAGCGGCTGGCTGATGGTCTTCTTGCCTTCGGTGACGCCGACGGCGTCGATGAGCACGAAGCGGGTCTTGGTCTGCGCGTCGGGTGTGACCTGCTTGAGATCGGCGTCCTTGAGGGTGCGCACGCCGCGCCCCTTCATCTGCTCGTAGTAGCCCTCCGATTTCACGTCGCGCATGAAGATCAGGCACTCGACGGGTTTGATGTCGGTGCCGGTGGCGATCATGTCCACGGTGACGGCAACACGCGGGAAGGGATCGACGCGGAAGGCGGCGATGAGTTCCTTGGGCTTCTCCGTGGTCTGGTAGGTGATCTTCTTGGCGAAGTCGTTGCCCTGGCCGAAGACCTCGCGCACCGCGTGGACGATCTCCTCGGCGTGGTTGTCGTCCTTGGCGAAGATCAGCGTCTTGGGCACCCACTGGCCGCTACGACCGGGGAAGAGCTCGGTGAAGAGCTTGTCCTTGTAGCACTGGAGCACCGCGCGAATCTGGTTGGGCACGGTGACGGAGCTGTCCAGCTCTTGCTTGGCATACGGCAGGTCTTCGTCGAGCTGCTTGTAGCGAATGGCGCGGGTGCGGCGGTCGCGCACCGGGACGTGGAAGCTGGAGTCCACCACGCCGCCGTCGTCGCCCACCTTGGTGCGGATGCGGAAGACCTCGAAGCCGACGTTGACGCCGTCCACCACGGACTGCTCGTAGGGGTACTCGGCGACGAGGTTGCTGTTGAAGAAGCCGAGCGTGTGCTTGCTGGGCGTGGCGGTGAGGCCGATCAGGTGGGCGTCGAAATACTGGAGCACCTGCCGCCAGAGGCCGTAGATCGAGCGGTGGCATTCATCGGTGACGATGACGTCAAAGGTCTCGATCGGAATGGCGGGGTTGTAGGCGACGGGGCGCAGCTCGCCTTCCTCGTTGCTCCAGGTCTCGTAGGCGGAAGCCTCTTCCACCGACTCGTCCAGCTCCTCGCCGCGCAGCATGGCGTAGAGGCGCTGGATGGTGGTGATGACGATCTTGGCGTCCGGGTCGATGCGGTTGCCGTGCAGGTGCTGAACGATGTAGGTCTGCACGAACTTGCGACCGGAGCCGGGCGGATCGTAGTTCTGGTACTCCTTGAGCGTCTGGTCGCCGAGGTTGTTGCGGTCCACCAGGAACAGGATACACCGGGCCTTGGCGTGCTTGAGCAGGCGCCAACTGAAGGTGCAAGCAGTGAAGGTCTTGCCCGCGCCGGTAGCCATCTGGATCAGGGCCCGCGGCTTGTCCTGCGCCAGTGATCCTTCCAGGCCGGTTACGGCGTCGATCTGGCAGTCACGCAGGCCGGTCGTATCGAGGGCGGGCATGTGCTGGAGGCGGGCGCGTAGCGTGTCCGCTTCCTTCAGCCAGGCGTGCAGGGTCCGCGGCTGGTGGAAGGCGAACAGGGCGCGCGAGCGGGCCTTCGGGTCGCGTGTGTCGCGGAACAGGGTTTCGTCGCCGGTGGACTCGTAGTCGAAGACCAGATGGTCCGCCCAACGTGCGAGATGGTCCGGCAGCTTGACCATGTATTTGGTGGCTTGCTCGGCTACGCCGCTGAGCGTCATGCCGGACTTCTTGGCCTCGATGACGCCAGCGGCCTTGCCGCCGACGAACAGCAGGTAGTCGCAGGGACCGTTCGGGAGCTGGAACTCACGCACAGCCACACCCTCGCCCGCATTGCGGTTGAAGTCGGCATTGTCCTGGATGATCCAGCCAGCGTCGCGCAACAGGCCGTCAATGGCTAGTCGCGCCCGCGGCTCGGGATTGCGATTGTGACTGCTCATGGGGGCCTTTGATCGCGCGCCTAATCGCGGCGTAGTCGCCGAGAACAGATGATTACATAGCTTCCATGGCTACCATAATCCGTCATTTAGTCCTTTCCAATAGTAACCGTTCCCGGCGCGGGGGCGGGGGATCACCTCCCCTACCCCCGAACCGCTTTCACTGCTCGGACGTCAGACTGAGCAAAAGGTGATTCAAACGGCGCACAAAGGCAGCGGGGTCGTCGAGTTGCCCGCCTTCCGCCAGCAACGCCTGATCGTAGGTCAGATGGGCCAGTTCGTCGAAACGCCCTGGCTCGGTCTCGGCCTCCAGATGGCGCATCAGGGGATGTTGCAGGTTGACCTCCAAGCTTGGTGGCGAGGAAAGACTCGACTGGCCGATGGATTTCAATACCCGTGCCAGATTGGCGCTCATTTCATAGCTCTCCACCACCAGGCAGGCGGGGGAATCGGTCAGTCGGTGACTGGCCCGCACCTCTTTCACCCGCTCGCCGAGACTGGCCTTGAGCCGTTCCAGCAGATCCTTGTGTTCCGTGGCCGCCTTGGCCACCGCCTCCTTGGTCTCCACATCCTCCAGGGCGCCCAGGTCCAGCTCGCCCTTGGCCACGGATTGCAAGGTCTTGCCTTTGTATTCCGACAGATGGGACACCAGCCACTCGTCGACCCGATCGCACAGCAACAAGACCTCGATGCCTTTTTGCTTGAAGATCTCCAGATGGGGGCTACTGCGGGCCGCCGCCGGGGAATCGGCGGTGAGGTAATAGAGCTTATCCTGCCCCTCCACCATTCGCCCGATGTAATCATCCAGGGACAGGGCCTGGTCGTCCCCTTCGGTCTTGGTCGAGGCAAAACGCAACAGCGCGGCGATGCGTTCCTTGTTGGCGAAGTCCTCGGCCGGTCCCTCCTTCAGCACCCGCCCGAACTCTTTCCAGAAAGTTCGATACTTCTCCGGCTCATCCTTCGCCAAACCTTCCAGTAAACCCAGCACCCGTTTGGTGTTGGCGGTGCGGATGCTGTCGAGCTTCCGATTATGTTGCAGCATCTCACGGGAGACATTGAGCGGCAGATCGTCCGAATCCACCACCCCCTTGACGAAGCGGAGATAATGGGGCATCAGCTTGTCGGCTTCATCGAGGATGAACACCCGTCGCACATAGAGCTTGACCCCGTGTTTGATGTCCCGCTCCCAGAGATCGAAGGGGGCGCGTTTGGGGATAAAGAGCAGGGAGCTATATTCGTTGCTGCCCTCGACCCGGTTATGGACATAGGCCAGGGGGTCATCGAAATCGTGGGAGACATGCTTGTAGAAGGTCTGGTATTCCTCCTCGCTAATCTCCGCCTTGGGTCGCAACCAGAGCGCCATGCCCTTGTTGACCCGCTCATACTCGAGCGTCTCACTTTCCTGGTCCTTGTCCAGATGTTCCTTCTTCATCTCGATGGGGAGGGCGATATGATCGGAAAATTTGCCGATGATGTTGCGTATCCTCCAGGTATCGAGAAACTCGTCCTCCCCCTCCCGCAGGTGCAGGATGACCTCGGTACCCCGCCCGGCCTTCTCCACCGTCTCGATGCTATAGGCGCCCTCTCCGTCCGACTCCCAGCGTACCCCGTGCTCCGGCCCCAGGCCCGCCCGCCGGCTGACGAGACTGACCTTGTCGGCGACGATGAAGGCGGAATAGAAACCCACGCCGAATTGGCCGATGAGCCGGTTGTCCTGGGCCTGATCCCCGGTCAGGGATTCGAGAAATTTGCGCGTGCCCGAACTGGCGATGCTGCCTATGGTCTCGGTCACCTCCTGGCGACTCATGCCGATGCCGTTGTCGATGACCCGGATCCGCCGCGACTCCCGGTCGACCTCGACCCGGATACGCAATTCGGCGTCGTTTTCGTACAAGGCATCGTCGCCCAGCGCCTCGAATCTCAGTTTCTCGGCGGCGTCCGAGGCATTGGAGATGAGTTCCCGCAAGAAAATCTCTTTGTTGCTGTACAACGAGCGGATCACCAGATGCAGCACCTGGCTGACCTCGGCGCGGAACGCCAGTGTTTCTTTATGTCCTTCAACGCTCATGGTCTGTAGTAATCTCCCCTGTTTCGCATGATGGCTGGTCCGAGCGATACCTCACCGGCCCGGTCGTGGATGGCCTGAGATTGCCATTGTCGGTCTGTGGTTGTGGGGGTGAACGAGGCGGCTTTCAACACCCATGAGCAAAACTCGATTCTCGAGTGGGGCTGTGCTTGAATACGGCTTTCCTGCTGTCGAAGGTCGCTGCCGATGAAAGTCCTGTCTGTTCCCACCCTGCCCTTTCCCGATCAACGCCCAGGCACCTCCGGGCTGCGCAAAAAGGTCAGGGTCTTCCAGCAGCCCCATTACCTTGAAAACTTCGTTCAGGCCATCTTCGACTGTCGCCCGGATCTGCGTGGCGGCACCCTGGTGCTTGGCGGCGATGGCCGCTACTTCAACCGCGAGGCCATCCAGATCATCCTCCGTCTGGCGGCCGCCAACGGCGTCACCCAGGTCATTCTCGGCCAAGGGGGACTCTTATCCACCCCCGCCGCCTCCTGCCTGATCCGCAAATACAAGTGCCAGGGCGGCATCGTCCTCTCCGCCAGTCATAACCCCGGCGGTCCCGAGGCCGATTTCGGTATCAAGTTCAACATGCCCAACGGCGGCCCGGCCCCGGAAGGGGTGACCGACGCCATCTTCGCGCGTACCCAGGTCATCCAGCACTTCAATACCCTGGAAAGCGCGGATATCGACCTCGACACCCAAGGTAAAGCCAAGCTCGGCGAGATGCTGATCGAGGTGGTGGATCCGGTGGAAGATTACGCCAAGCTGATGCGCAAGCTGTTCGACTTCCAGGCCATCCATCAGCTCTTCAACTCGGGGCTGTTTCGCGCCCGTTTCGACGCCATGCACGCCATCACCGGACCCTATGCCCTGAGTATCCTGGAACAGGAATTGGGGGCGGAGCCGGGTACCGTCATCAACGCCGTGCCGCTACCGGACTTCGGCGGCGGCCATCCGGACCCGAATCTGGTCCATGCCCATGAACTGGTCCAGCTCACCCAGGGCCGCCGGGGGGTGGATTTCGCCGCCGCCTCGGATGGCGACGGCGATCGCAACATGATCCTGGGCAAAAACTGCTTCGTCACCCCCAGCGACAGCCTGGCGGTGCTGGCGGCCAACGCCCACCGCCTGCCCGGGTACCGCGACGGCATCCGGGGCGTGGCCCGCTCCATGCCCACCAGTCAGGCGGTGGACCGGGTGGCCGAGCATCTGGGGATCGAGTGTTACGAGACCCCGACCGGTTGGAAATACTTCGGTAATCTGCTCGACGCCGGCAAGATCAGCCTCTGCGGCGAGGAAAGCTTCGGCACCGGTTCCGATCATGTACGGGAAAAGGACGGTCTCTGGGCGGTGCTGTTCTGGCTCAACTTGCTGGCGGTGCGTCAACAATCGGTCGAACAGATCCTGCAGAAGCACTGGCGCCAGTTCGGGCGTCATTATTACAGCCGGCATGACTACGAAGGGATCGACAGCCAGGCGGCGGAAACCCTGATCCAATGGTTGCGGGATCAGTTGCGGGAACTGCCGGGACGGGAACTGGACGGACGCCGGGTCAGCTATGCGGACGACTTCGCCTACCTGGATCCGGTCGACGGCAGCCGCTCCGAACACCAGGGCATCCGTATCGGCTTCGCCGACGGGGCCCGCATCGTCTACCGGCTTTCCGGAACCGGCACCGAGGGGGCGACGCTCAGGCTGTATCTGGAGTCTTATGAAGCCGATCCGGCTACGCAGCTCCTGGAGACCCAGGCGGTCACGCAACCCCTCTATCGGATCGCCGAGGGCTTGGCCCAGATCAGCGCGCGCACCGGGCGGACCCAGGCCGATGTCATCACCTGAGCCGGGGACCGAGGGCGCGGCTTCTCTAGCCGACAGGCCACCGAGACAGGGCTAGCGCCATGAGCCTGCCGCTCATCCTGCGTCTGGACGCCTATGGCAAACCCGTGCGCTGGATACCCTGGCAGGAAGCGGCCTGTTGTTATAGCCGGGACATGGTCGCCTGGATTGCCGGCACCCAGCGCTTCACCCTCCACGGTGGCCAATCCCGCGCCACCGGCCGACAATCCCTGATCGAGATCAACTCCATCATCGCCATCCGCGGCGAACATCAGCGACGTCATCAGGAGAGCATCCCGCCGCTGAACAATGCCGAACTCTTCCGCCGCGATCATTACACCTGTCTCTATTGCGGACAGTCCTCTCAGGAGGGAGCTCTTACCCGGGATCACGTCATCCCCCTGTCCCGGGGCGGCCTCGATGGTTGGTCGAACGTAGTCACCGCCTGCCGCCGCTGCAACACCCACAAGGCCCACCGCACCCCGGACGAAGCCGGTCTGCATCTGCTCGCCATCCCCTATGTGCCCAACTTGGCGGAATACCTGGTGCTGCGCAACAGACGCATCCTGGCGGATCAGATGGAATTTCTCGCCGCGCAGTTTCACCACCAACGTTCGCGGCCGTGGAAGTACGGGGTCGTTCATACCCAATAGATAGGAACTTGGACTCTTGATCCAATGTCCATGTTCAGGACACCGCCGCCTGGAAGAGGTTTGAACCGAGCCGTCGTAACTTGCTATTGTGACATCTTTGCGTATTCTAACGATTGAGGTTGGTGAGATACCCCATCACCCCGCTTGCAAGATCATAACGAGATGAAACCCGATTAAGCCCCTTCCGGGCCGGTTACAAGTTTTGACCCCCAACCACCAAAGAAGCGCAGGATGGAAAATACAGTTCGACTTCCCCTGGATCGGCCTTCGCTTAGCGACGGAAAGATCGCTGTCGATCCTTGTACCTGGGGCCGTCCCTCTCCCATGAATAGCCACCGCTATTGGGCTGGCGGTCTCCTGAATCCTGCCGGATGAGGGGATACGCCCTTTTTCACCTCCGGCTCCCGGTTGAGGGGTTAGTCGATACCCTGCCGATCAACTCCTAACCTTCACATCCCGACCATCGGAAATTTGGAGAAACCTAGATGACCACTGAAATGAAACGTCGGCTTTTCCTCAAAAGCTCCCTGGCCGCCAGCACCATAGGTGTGGCGGTCGGGGCTGGATTGCTGACTCCCCAGGCCGTGCTTGCCGCCTGGAAACAAGAAGCCTTCGCCGCCAAGGAAGTTAACGAAGCCCTGAAAGCCCTGCTCGGCTCGGACGCCACCGAAAATTCCGACGCCATCGAGGTCAAAGCCCCGGATATCGCGGAAAACGGCGCCGTGGTACCCATCACCGTCTCCACCACCATCGCCGGCGTCAAGTCCATCGCCATCATGGCGGCGGGCAACCCGGTGCCCTTGATTGCGGATTTCCAGTTGGGCGAAGGGGCTCAAGCCTATGTCTCCACCCGCATCAAGATGGGTAAGACCGGAGACGTCATCGGTGTGGTGAAGACCGCCGATAAGACCTTCGTCAACCGCAAGAACGTCAAGGTGACCATCGGTGGTTGCGGCGGTTAGTCTCCAGCAGAGACCGGATTATCCCTTCCAAACTCTTTTTCAATGGTGAAAGACAATGGCTAAAGACAGTATCAAGCTTCGGGCGAAGGACGAGGGCGACGGTGCCATCACCGTCAAGGCGCTGATTACCCATGAGATGGAAACCGGCGCACGGAAAGACGCCAAAACCGGTGAGGTCATCCCCGCCCATTTCATTCAGGAAGTGGTGTGCGAGGCCGGTGGCAAAGCCGTGATGACGGCCATGTGGAGCGGGGGTATCTCCAAGAACCCTTACCTCTCCTTCAAGTTTGCCGGCGCCAAAACCGGCGACAGCATCAAGTTGACCTGGACCGACAACAAGGGCGACAGCGACAGCGCCACCGCCACCATCGGCTGATCCAGTCCACTCCCCGCTGGGTGTTGATGACCTTCGGGATCGACGCCCAGCGGCGCATTTCCAGAGCCTGATTTTGCAGGCCAGCTTCCGTTTCGCAACCTCGGATTCAGTCGTATAAACGCGGCTGGCCTTCCGGGCGCGCCCTGAATCTCTTGTAAGTCCACTGATACTGTTGCGGACAGCGCCGCACCACCTGTTCGACGCCGAGATTCAAGGCTTGCGCTCCCACCAGGGGATCGACGTCGGCGATCCCTTCCGGGGCCTCCAGCCAGTGCAACTCGAAGCCCCCTGTTCCAGGCAACCGCTCGGCATAGGCGAACACCACCGGCGCCCCGGTTCTCCGCGCCAAACGATTGACCAAAACCATGGTCAAGGCAGGAACACCAAAAAAAGGCGCGAAGACACCGGCGCCCTTAGTGCGGCTGGGGGGTTGCTGGTCGGGCAGGATGGTAATCATCTCGCCTCGTTCCAAGGCCGCGTATAGGGCCTTCACCCCGGCGGCGGTGGTCGGCACCAGATGGGCACCACCGCGGCTGCGCCCGGCCAACATGGCCTCGGCGAGAGAACCTTCCTTGAGAGGACGATAGAGAGCCGTAATCGGTGCGATCTGGGCCAGCTTGTGGACCCCCGCCTCCCAGCTCCCCAGATGGGGGGCGGCGATGATGAGCCCTTTACCCGCCGCCAGAAGCCGGCGCGCCAATTCCCCGTCGCTGGGATCCCGCACCAGAGCGGCCCAGTACCGGGCGTCGCCGTACCAGATCGCTGGGGTCTCCACCAGGGTCTTGGCGTTCTCCACCAGGGTGGCCCACAGCAGACGGCGCCTGACTCCGGGAGTCAGTTCGGGCAGACAGAGTCGCAGGTTGAGGCTGGCCGTCTTGCGCTCCCGATTGGGAAACAGATAGGCCAGGGTGCCGACCAGGATCGCCAGCCAGTAAAGGAAACGCCTTGGCAAAGCGGCAATCAGTCGTACCAGCCAGAGTAGCAGCCTGGTACGCATCAGTCCCTCCCCAGCCCGGAGGCGCAAAGTTCCTCGGCTTCGACTACATTACCCATGGAACTCCAAGCTGTTCGATTCGACCCGAGACGACAAAGACCCATGACGAAAAAATCCCCTTCCGCTACTTCTCATCCCAACCTTGGCGCACTCAACCCGCAACAGGCGTGGCAACTGATACAAGATGACCCACGGACCATTTTGATCGACATCAGGTCGACTATGGAATATCTCTTCGTCGGTCATCCCAAGGGGGCGGTTCACATCCCCTGGATCGACGAGCCCGAATGGACGGTGAACCCCCATTTCGTCACCGATGTGCGCAAACTGGTGTTGGGTGGGGCGATCTGCACCACGGAGGAGGGATGTACCCCCATAGTGCTGATCTGTCGGAGTGGAAAACGTTCCCTCGAAGCCGGCAAGGTGCTCCTCGAGTCGGGGTTCAGCCGAGTATTTCATGTCGATGAAGGCTTCGAAGGCGACCTGGACGAAAGCCACCACCGCAGCACCCTGGGTGGCTGGCGTTTCCATGGGTTACCCTGGGAACAATGCTGATCCGATCCCGCTTTCCGCCCCAGCCGAAAACGCACCCCGGCTGGGAAACCCCACTGCATCTCAACAGTATCAGCCACAAGAGGTAACGAATCATGTCCCAGGGATACGCCACCCCCCAGGATGCCGAAGACGCCTTCTACGACGCCATCGACGAGGCCGACCCCGAGGCCATGGCGGAGGCGTGGGATACGGCCGATGATATTTTCAGTCTCCTACCCATGGGGTTACCTCAGTTTGGCCGGGATCAGGTGCTGGCTAACTGGCAGTCGGTGCTGGGGGCAAGCCGGGGGCTGGAGATCCAGGTGCGCCATCTCCACTGGATCGAAACTCGAGAGATCGCCATCCATTGTGTCGAGGAACGGGTGATTCTTCCCAATCAGCCACCAGGCACCCCGAATCCACCTCTCTTTGCCACCAACATCTATCGACTCGGGCCGAATGGTTGGCGATTGATCATGCATCAAAACTCTCCGCCATCTCCTCCTCCCGGCCTCAATCGGGGGGCAGGCCCCAGCCCAAGATAAAGGCCTGGCGATCTGAGAAACTGCTTGGAAAGTCCCGCCTCCCGGGCATCGAGCGGAAAGGCCCGATTTTCGTTCTCTTATTGGCAAAAGATGAAGGAATAAATCCTTTATTGTTCTCTTAATAAGAACAATAATCACAGGAACAGACCTCGGCCCCGAGGCGCGGAAGCTGTAACGAGACTTTCCAAACAGCTTCTGAAAAACCGGAACCCCTTGGGGGTGGTCTGGGTAGAGGCGCAGGGGGAATCTGCCTGTCAGATCTGGTAGCATTACCAGATACCTATCGCTGAGGAGATTCCAGTGGGTGTAGTTGCACTGACCAGAGACAGCTTCGAGTCATCCGTTGTCGAGAATGCCTTTGTTATCGTGGACTTTTGGGCGCCCTGGTGCGGACCTTGTCGCTCATTCGCCCCTGTCTTTGACAAGGTGGCCGCCGATCACCCGGACATCTTGTTTGCCAAAGTCAATACCGAGGAAGAGCAGGAGATCGCCGCCCACTTCCGCATTCGCTCGATCCCGACCCTGATGATCTTCCGTGATCGCATCATTATCTATAGTCAGCCTGGTGCCTTGCCAGAGTCGGCCTTCCGACAGCTCGTCCTCAAGGCCAAGGAGCTGGATATGGAGGAGGTGCGGCGTCAGGTGGAGGCCGAGCAGGCCCAGCCGTCTTGAACGGGGCACAAGTCGGATCGATTGACCGCTTTCTCTGTCAACCACAACCCCGACTTCGTTCGGGGTTGTTTTTTTATAGCCTCTGTCCATCTCCTCCGGGCCAAGCGCGTTTTGGCTTGAATCACAAGACAACCTAATATTTAACAGAACAACCATAAGGCTTGGTGATGGGCTGACTCACTGCCTTGCCGGCCTTCAACTCCGCCAGCGCGGCGGCGACATGGTTGCGTGCGCCGGGGATGTCTGCTTGATCGGTGGTGGCCTTGTCGTCGATGCCGCCCATGTAGACCAGGAGGCCCTTGGGATCGATGACGAACATGTGGGGCGTGGTCTTGGCCTCGTAGGCACGGCCGATCTCGCCGCTGGGGTCGAGAATGACCGAGGTCGGAGCGGCGTGGCGGGAGCTGGTGAGTTCCTTGGCCTCGGCGGGAGTGACATGGCCCTGCTTCCCGGGCGCGGATGAAATGATACTGAGCCAGACCACCCCATCCTTGGCGGCGGCGCCTTGCAGCGCCTGCATGTTGCCGCTGCCGTAATGCTTGCGCACATAGGGACAATCGTGATTGGTCCACTCCAGCACCAGAGTCTGGCCGCTGAAGTCATTCAAGTGCCAGACCTTGCCGTCGACATCGGTGCCGCTGAAGTCCGGGGCGGGCTGGCCGATCTGGGGGGCCGCCTGGGCGAGGCCAGCGATACACACCAACAGCAGGGTCAGGATAGGCAAGGACACGCGAGATGGCCGGGTGTTCATGGTTCGTAGACTCCTCTCGGGTTGGAAGGTATGGACTTCAGGATTTTGCCGGCAACCAGCGACGCAGGCGTTCCAGCACCAGGGCTTCGGTGAGGACCGCGGGCAGGATCTCGGGATCGCCGCTGCCGGGTGGATAGAGTAGGTACATGGGCACGCCGCTGCGACCATGGCGCTCCAGGATGGCGGTAATGGCAGGATCGCGTCGGGTCCAATCCGCCTTGAGATAGGTTACCCCGCCTTCCCGCATGGCCTGTTGCGCGGCTGCCCGGCTCAAGGCCAGGCGGTCGTTCACCTGGCAGGTGATGCACCAAGCGGCGGTGAAATTGACGAACACGGGTTTGCCTTGAGCGCGCAACTCGTTCAACCTGGCCTGACTGAAGACCTGGTCGGGATCGGGTGAAGGTTCGGCCGTGGCGGCGTCAGAATTGGACAAGGAGCCGAGCAGACCGCCGAGCAGCAAGAGCGTCGCCAACCCAACCGCGTTACCGAACCATCGCCAGGGTCGACTGGCGAGGCGGCTGAGCGGCCACAACCAGGCGGCCAGGCTGATCGCCACCAGACCGGCGAGGGCGGCGGCGAGTCCCTGGGCATCGGTTTGCTGGCTCAGGACCCAGACCAACCAGGCGGCGGTGGCGTAAAGGGGGAAGGCGAGCAGTTGCTTGAAATGTTCCAGCCAGGCGCCGGGTCTGGGGAGCCGTCGCTGTAGAGCGGGAAAAAAGCTCAACAACAACCAGGGCAGGGCCATGCCCAGCCCCAGGGCAAAAAACACCGCCAGGGCCAGAGGGGCCGGCTGGGTGAGGGCATAGCCCAGGGCGGCGCCCATGAAGGGGGCGGTGCAAGGGGTGGCGACCACCACCGCCAGAACCCCGGTGAAAAAGCTGCCCAGATGGCCGCGGGACTCGGTGAGTCCCTGCCCCACCCCACTCAAGCGATGACCCAGGGTCCAGACCCCAGACAGCCACAATCCCAGGGCGAAGGTCAGCCAGGCCAGCGCCAACACCACCGGCGGTGACTGGAGTTGAAAGCCCCAACCTATGGCCTCCCCCCCCGAGCGCAACAGCAACAGCACCGCGGCGATGGCCAGGAAGGAGATCAGGATACCCGCCGTGAATACCAACCCGCCCAGCCGTACCCCCTGGGCCTCCACCCGGCGCTGTTCGACCAGATGCAGGGCCTTGAGGGACAGTACCGGGAAGACGCAGGGCATGACATTGAGCAACAAACCGCCGGCCAGGGCGAAGAGGAGCGCCAGAGCCAGGCTGGTGTCGGTGGGGACCTGGTTGGGAGAAGCATGGATGTCGAAACCTTGGCTGACCTCCCCTTCCCCCGACTTCCGGCTGACCACCAGGGTGCCACTCAACCCTTCCAGGGGTTGGCCGCGGAGATCGCCGCGTTGCAGGGTCAACGTCTGACCCTGGGGCCCGTCCGCCAGGATCTGGGATGCGGCCAGCTCCACCAGGCCGTATTGCTCCGGGAAAAACCAGGCGCTCTGGAGCTTTTCCTGGGAGTTGAGCCGACCCAGGTGCAGCCGCAGGCTCCCGGCATCGACCACTTCCAGTTCGATACCATCCAGGGGTTGTGGCAGGCGGTGACGGACCTCGGCAATGGCGGGGGCCTCGGCAGAAGGCTGCGGGGTCTGGGTGCTGACCGGCAGGGACAGAGCCAGAGTGCCGCTCTCGGGGATGCATTCTTCCTCGCACACTAACCAGTTGGCTTGCACCTCGAGTCTTTGGGGTCCTGACGCCAGTTCCAGGGGAGGGGTGATGGGCACCAGCATCCAGGCCACGCCCGCATAGCCGAAGTTCATCAGGGGTCCGACCGGGAGGCGTTCCGGCCAGGGCCAGTGGATGTCGCCGGACTGCCAACCCGGGGGCAGTTCCCAACGCAGGCGCATGGCCTCGCCGGAATCGCCGGGATTTTTCCAGTAGGTATGCCAGCCAGGAATGATGTTCAGACGCACCGCCATCCAAAAGCTCTGCCCAGGACGGATCGAGGTCTGTTCGCTAAGCAACTCGGCCCGCACATGGGGGGTGACGATCGGGTTCCCGGCCTGAGCGAAGCTCGCCCAAAGTGCCAGGAACCAGAGCGCCAGTCGCCAGGCGGATAAGGAGATCAAGGCTGGATCGCCTCAGCCGACCGGGGTGCCGCGACCCTGGCCCAGGACGATGTCGAACTGGGTCGCCAGGAGATCGGGATTCTGGGGGCTGGGGACGAAGGCCGAGAGAACCAGATGGCGACGCTCGAGGGGAAGGGTACGGAAGAGAAAATCCTCGTCGTTTCCGGGTTCACCGGCCACATAGAGCTGGGTGGTGAAGCGTCGCTCGCCAGGGACGAAAACGGCGAAATGGATGTGGGGTGTGCGGCCCGGATAGGACACCGGATGGATGGTGCGGAAGCGATAGCGACCTTCGGCATCGGTGAGATCATGACCGAAGCCCTGAAAGTTGGGGTCGAGATAGGGGCCGTCATCCTCTGGATGGTGGTAATGACCACGGGCGTCGCATTGCCAGATCTCCACCCGTGCCTTGGCAATGGGACGCCCGTCCAGATCCAGGACGCGGCCGCTGAGATCGGTGAGGCGACCTTCCGCGGTGCCGCTTTGGCCGGCCACCCGGGTCAGGTCGTTGTCCTGGTCCAGGGGCGGTTCCAGGGGATAGAAGGGTCCGGCGGATTGGGCCGGGGTTTGCAAGAGTTGTCCCGCCAGACTGGGACCGGCGAGCAGCAGACCGGCGAGACCAAGGACCCATTGTCGGCGTTCGAGATCGGTGTTCATGGGGCTCTCCACTCAGAGGTTGTGAAAAAATCGGATGCCGTAGCGAGGGCGCCCCCGAGCGCCTGTGGTAGGCAGACGATATTTTCACAACCTCTCAGGCTTGGGCGGCCCTCGGAGGCGCGGGCCGGGGGTGATCCGCTCTGGCTTTACCTCCGAGATCATGCATGAACTATGGAAATCCCGAGTGTAAGTGTCAAGTATGAATCAGGCGCTGGCCACTTCCAGCACTTCCGGGCCTGGGCTGTTTTACCCGATTTTGCGTTCTCCAATAGAGAACAATATATTTATTAAGAGATCTTTTGTTCCCAAAATGAGAACGATATCCGGCTATTTTCAGCCCAGGCCCGGAACCTCCGAGCTCGAAGCGGTGGATTCACCAGGCCAAGACAGTGAAAGGACAGGTCGGGCCTACCGGCCTGGTCGACATCAGCCTTTCGGCCCGGGCGCCCATTCAGCCTCCGGAAATCACCGCCTCTGGAATCCGGTAGTGCTCATAGTCGTTGACATCGATCACCCAGAGATCGCCGCTTTTCCGGGTCTTCACCTTGGAGCCAGAGTCCGAGGACACCCTGGTTCCACTGAAGATCAACACCCGTTTGAGGCCACCCGGG
>JBPOHE010000035.1:0-15214 GCA_052035915.1 Pseudomonadota bacterium | reverse complement strand
ATTATGGAATGTCGGGCAACACTGTGTTTTTGCCCGACCTCAACTCCAGCTACAAGAAGCGGTTGCGGCGTGGCTCGGTTCTTCCACGGCTTATCCGGCTCCGGGCATCGACTGAAAATCGCCAATTATCGTTCTTTTTTCGAGAACAATGCGTTACTAAAAGAGGTATTGTTCTCTTTTAGAGAACAAAAAGCCGGGTTCAGACACCCAGGCCCGGGAACCGGTAGCCCGGATGGAGCCAAGCGACATCCGGGGAAGAAGGAACCTCACCACCTTCAGTTTTGGCGAGAAAGGGTTCCCAAGCCTCTTCCCCGTTGGAAAGGATGGAGAAGGGGGATTTTCTGGCCTGGAGCCCCGCGGCCAGGATGGCTTCGTCAGAGATTTCGCCGCTGTGACCCCCCTCAATCCCCCCTTATCAAGGGGGGGAAACGAACTGATAGGCGGCAAACCGTCGCTGTAGGAGTTGACCCCTGAGGCGGAGAAACTGGGATAATCGGCTCAATCCCCGGTCTCTCGGCCATCCTTTTCCCAGGTATCGGAACCCATGGTGAATCGTCTTTCGCCGCTCTGGCTCGCGTCGTTGCTTTTGTTTCAGGCCTTCACGGCCAGGGCCGAGGGTCCGTCATTGCCGCGGCTGACGCTCGACATCCAGGGTCAGCGCTACGCTCTCGAACTGGCCCTGACCCGGGAGAGTCGGGCAACCGGTCTCAGCGGTCGCACCCGGATCCCGGACGATGGCGGCATGTTGTTCGTCTATCCTCAGCCGCAGTCGCTGGTGTTCTGGATGTATCTGTGCCTGGTGGACATAGATGTGGCCTTTCTCGACCCCCAGGGACGGGTGCTGGCCGTCTACGAGATGCAAGCGGAGCCGCCGCCCGGACCGGGAGAGAGTCCCGGCGCCTATCGACAGCGGCTCAAGCGCTATCAGAGCCCGCAACCCGGCCAGTTCGCCCTGGAATTGCGCGCCGGCAGCCTGCGGGAATTGGGTATCCAGGTGGGGGATAAGCTGGACCTGCCGCTGGCGGAACTCGTCCGCCAGGCCCGTTGAGGGAGGGGGTGCCTGAGGCGTACCGGCTGAAACGGGTCGGAGAGGTTATACTCCCCCCTGTGAGGAACGAGACCTATGAGATCGCGAAGGCGGGAGGGCGTCATTGGGGCGTGTACGAGCGCTTCAAAGACGAGACTCAGACAAGGATTGAAAAATCGATCCGCTCTTATGAACAGCGCATCGCCGAACATGCGGATAAAATACAGAACCCTGATCGGTACCTTAAAGAGGCGTGTTCTGACGCGCATCGAGCCGATTTGATCGGTCGGTACTGGCCAAACGAAATAGCGGACTATCGGGCGAAAATCGAGATATTACGGCAGATATTAGCGAGGCGGAGCGATGGATGAGAACAGCGATTACCGATTCGTGTTGCTCGACGCGGTAGAAGGCTTGCGCGCCAAGGCCGAAGCCAATAGCGGAACAGGGCTGTATGACCAAGGCCGTCAGATGGCTTATTACGAGATCCTGGAGTCCATCTTACAGTCCGCAGAGATCGCCGGTCTAACGGCGGCGGATGTCGGTCTCGCTGGGTTCGATGCGGGCCGCCTTGTCGGATTAAAAAGCTCCAAGGCCGCTTGACCCGCTCCAAAGGTGATCTTCGGTGGTTGACCAGGATGGCGGATCGCCTTCTACGCGCTATCGAACCAGGAAATGGCCGAGCGACATCCGTCGCTTGCAAGCCGAATCCGATGTATTGAGGGGAATCCTCCATCAGCGAAAGAAATCCTGATTATCTGGTCATCCTGGAAGAGGTGTTGTTGGCGGCGTGGCAAAATGGAATTGAAGCCGGGTTCGGAGCGGGTGAGACCGATCGTGGCCGGGCCTTTGCTTATCACAATGTGCTTTCTGTCGCCATCGAGCAGGCCCAGTTATTGGGGGTGCCTTTAAGTGATATTGGTCTGGCGGACTTCGACCCTGACCGCGAGGTGCTCCACGTCAACGTCAAACAACGGGCCGCTTGACCCTTGGACACGCAGAGCGGCGTTGGGCAGAGGGTTAGGCATAAGGTTTTCTTTGCGCCCAGCGGCCACCACCGGGGTTTCTACCTTATCTATCTCATTCCACCAACCAAGAGCGGTGGATGCGGCGCCGAGCGCCTTATCCTCCCTACCAGGCGGCCACCCTTGGAGTGAAGCCATGAACAAAATCCTGCCCATTTTGCTGGGACTCGGTTGGTGCGGTCTGCTCGGGGCCGTGGAGCGGGTGGAGGTGCTGGCGCTTTTTCCGGACAAGGCCATGGTCTCCATCGACGGGACCCAGCGGGTCTTGTCAGTCGGGCAAAGAAGCCCCGAAGGGGTCAAACTCCTTGCCGCCGACAGCAAGAAGGCCCAATTGGAGCTCGATGGCAAGGTTGATACCTACACCCTGGGACAGGCCATCGCCACCAACTACCGTAGCGCGGCGACCTCGCTCGCCTATATCTGGCGGGATCCGGTGATCGGGGGTTATAGCACCTCGGGCAGCATCAACGGCCGTCCGGTGCAGTTTCTGGTGGATACCGGCGCCTCGGTGACCGCCCTCAGCGCCAAGGAGGCCGATCGCCTCGGTCTCGATTACCGTCAGTCCTCCCGTCCCGCCCAGGTGTTCACGGCCTCCGGCCAGACCAGGGGCTACGGGGTGCAACTGGAGCGGGTGAAGGTGGGGGATATCGAACTCAGGGGCATCGACGCCGTGATACTGGAAGGCAACATGCCGCCCAAGGTGTTGCTGGGCATGACCTTCCTCTCCCGGGTGCAAATGGGGCACGAAGGGGAGGCGATGGTGCTCAAGTATCCTCGTTGACTTCCGTCCTGGGCGGTTCCCGCGGGCGGGCGGGCATCTCTCCCGCCACCACCCCGGCCTTTTTTTCCTTGTCGTGGCGGATCATGGCATAGGCGGAGTGATTGTGGATGGACTCGAAATTTTCCGACTCCACCACATAGGCGGTAAAGCGGTCGTCATGGTTGAGGCGCAGGGCGATGTCCCGCACCATGTCCTCGACGAACTTGGGATTGTCGTAGGCCCGCTCGGTGACGTATTTCTCGTCGCGCCGTTTGAGCAGGCCGTAGAGCTGGCAGGAGGCCTCGTTTTCGACCAGTTCGATGATCTCCTCGATCCAGACGAAGCCCCGGGTACGGACCTGCACCGTGACATGGGAGCGCTGATTGTGTGCCCCATAGGAGGAGATCTCCTTGGAACAGGGGCAGAGGCTGGTCACCGGCACCACCACCTTGACGTACATGAGGGGATGGCCTTTGTGGATCTCGCCGATCAGGGTGACGTCATAGTCCATCAGGCTCATGACCCCGGTCACCGGGGCCTGCTTGTTGATGAAATAAGGGAAATTCATCTCGATGTGGCCCGAATCCGCCTCCAGCCGCTCGGCCATCTCCACCAACATGCCTTTGAAGGATTCCAGGCTGATCACCTTCTCATGGCCGTTGAGGATCTCGACGAAGCGGGACATGTGCGTGCCCTTGAAGTTGTGGGGCAGGTTCACGTACATGTTGAAGCTGGCGACCGTGTACTGTTCGCCGTCGCTACGGTCCTTGACCCGCACCGGATGGCGGATGTCCTTGATCCCGACCTTGTCGATGGCGATACGGCGCGAATCCGCGCTCCCCTGCACATCGGCCATGGGGGGACACCTCTCAAGGGTTTTCGGCACTGTGCTCATACGGCTTGTCCTCGGTGGCCCCGGAGCGCTCCAGAAAAGTTGAGTTATTCGCTCAGAATACTAAGAGATCTGCCCGGCCCAAGCAACCAAGCTTGGCGGATTGGAATTCCCGGGAATACCTGAGGCGGACTCGACGCTGCGGGAGATGGTTAAGAAAATAAGCGAGGCATTATCTTGGAAGGTGGGGGCGGGAGCAAACCGGCTTCAATGGTCGCGCCCGATAATGTAATCCGCCATCCAGCGCAAGGGGTCGGCCCGTTCATCCCAGCCGTCCAGACTGGCCTGGGCCTCCTGGCGCAGTTCCTCCGCCTTGGCGCGGGCGCCGGCCAAGCCCAGCAGGGCCGGGTAGGTGGGTTTGTCCGCCGCCACATCCTTGCCCCGGGTCTTGCCCAGGGTTCGGGTATCGCCTTCCACATCCAGGATGTCGTCCTTGATCTGGAAGGCCAGGCCGATGCAACCGGCGTAATGTTCGAGCCGGCTCAATCGCTCCGGTTCGAGGTCGGGATCGAACAATGTCCCCAGGCAGACGCTGGCGCGGATCAGTGCCCCGGTCTTGTGGATGTGCATGTGTTCCAGCTCGATGAGGCTGAGTTCCCGGCCCACCGCGGCCAGATCCAGGGCCTGACCCCCGGCCATGCCCCGGGAACCGGCGGCGATACTCAGGCGTTCGATCATCCGCAGGCGGATCTCCGCGGGCACATCCAGGGAAGGGTCGCGACACAACACCTGGAAGGCCAGGGTTTGCAGGGCGTCGCCGGCGAGAATGGCCGTGGCCTCGTCGAAGGCCTTGTGGCAGGTGGGTCGACCACGGCGCAGATCGTCATCGTCCATCGCCGGCAGGTCGTCATGCACCAGGGAGTAGGCGTGGATCAACTCCACCGCGCAGGCGGGGGCATCGAGCCGCTCCGCCGGGAGGCCGACCGCCTGACCGCTGCAATAGACCAATAAGGGACGGATGCGTTTACCGCCGCCGAGACAGGCATGGCGCATGGCGGCATGCAGGCGCTGGGGACAGGTCTCGGCCGATGGCAGGCGCTGATCCAGGGCCTGCTCGACCCGCGCCTGGCACTGCCGCATCAGCTCCCGGAGGGCGGTCTGGGCGTCAGGCATGACGAACTCGGCGAGGATGATGACCCGTGGCAGCGGTCATGGCTTCAGTCACCGGCCCGGATACCGGCGTCCGGGAACTCGACCAGTTCGGCATGCGAACCTTCCCCGCTGAGGACGCGGACCTTTTGTTCCGCCTCCTGTAGGGACTGTTGACAGATCCGGGACAGGGCGACCCCCCGCTCGAAGGCGACCAGGGATTCTTCCAGATTGAGTTCCCCCTTCTCCAGGGTGGAGACCAGGAGTTCGAGTTCGCTCAAGGCTTCTTCAAAACTGGGGGAGGATTTTTTTCTGGACACGCGGATTACCTGATCGAGGCAGGGAGGTAACCCTACCGCAGAGGCGGGCACAGGGTCAACCGCCCGTCTGGGTAGGACCGATGGCCGGCAACCTGGCTGGATACTCACCGCCCACCGCCTTCACAGGCCAGGGCCGCGGCCAGTTCCCCGGCCCCCACCTCGTACACCAGCAGACTGTAGCCGATCATGGCCTCGGGTCGGCGCTGACGCAGTTGGGCGCCGAGACAGTTGAAACGCAGGGCCTCGAAGGTCAGATAGTCCTCGAACTGCAGACCTTCTCCCCGGGAGCCCCTGAGGTAAAGCTCCCGTTGCGACGCTGTCCAAACCGAGCCGTAAGGCGGCAGATAGAGGGGATAGAGCATGGTGGCGCTGAGGATATAGCGGCCAGGGAACAGGGGTTCGGTCATGGGTTGGCGGTTGCGGTCGAGAAAGCCCGGCAGGCGCTGGACCCGGAGGCCGTGATGGGCCGGGTCCCCGGTGCCGAAATAGGAGAAATAGCTAGGCTGGGTCGATGGATGCTCATCCAGCCATTGACGCAGCCAGGGGAGATCCTGGCCCCAATCGAGTGAGCTGTCCACCAGATGACGGTAGCCCTGGGCCGGTCCGCCCGCTGCCGCTTGGAAAAAGGCCAGGTAATGGGGATAGACAGAGAGCGATTCCCACAGCAACAGCGCCACCGCCGGCAGCAGCCACTTCCCAAATCGACGCCAGAGCCCACCGGCGAGGATGAAAGCGGCCGGATAGATGGGCAGGATGTGGCGATGGCCGATATTGATGCTGGCCGTGAGGGCGAAGCCCCCATAGACGAGGATGAGGATCAGCAATGGCAGCAGCGGATACCAGTCCGGCGTGCCGGACCCCTGGGTCAGCGGACGTTTGCGCACCAGCCCGAGTATCCCAAGCAAAAACACCAACAGCGTGGCCATGGGGGTCTTGACCAGCACGGCATAGGGGAAGAACCAGGGCGAGGAAAAGAGCCCGTAGTGACCGGCAAGAAAGGTCGGGCGGTTGGCGGCATAGGCCAGGGTATGGGCGAGGCCGTAGAGATAGGTCTGGGGCGCGAGCCCCAGCGCCTTCGCCCAGCGGATGATGGTGCCCAGAAGGCCGCTGTGTCCGAGCTGATCCTCCCAGGCGAAATAGGCCGAGGTTGGGATGCTCCCGCTGTGGAACCCGTGCCCCAGCCAGATCACCCCCAGGGCCAGGATGCCAGCGATCAGGCTGGCCAGGCCGAGCGCCAGGCCCTGGCCGAGGCGGGAACTCAGGGAATGGTTGACGAGGGGGCCGCGGATCTCGAGGACCGGAGGACCATACCTCAACCGCGCCGCCACCATGAGGACCAGCATGGGCCACACCAGGATGGCGGACATCTTGGCGAGGGCCAGTAGCCCCAGACAGAGCCCGCCGACCAGGAGCCGTAGCCAGGTCAGACGCTGGTAGAGCCACCAGAGGCTCGCCATCGCCAGGAGCAGGCAAAGGGAAAAGGCGATATCCGAGGTGATGAGCTGGCTATGGGCGAGGATGTTCGGGCAAAACACGAACAGGCTCAGGGAAAAGAGGGCGCCGCCTGGACCATGGAGCCGTAGCGACCAGAGATAGAGGCCCGCCCCCAGCACCACCCCCAGCAGCAGAATTATGGCCCGCCCCTGGCGCAACATGGCCTCGGTGTCGTTGCCCAGGTCGTAGAAAAAGGCCTGGCTCAGGGTCCAGACATCCCGTTGCTTCCAGGCCGGCGAGTCCAGGCTGGGAAACCTGAGTTCATCGTCCAGCAGCGGCAGCGCCGCCAGGAGTTGGGGCAGGAGGCCGTTTTGTGGATTGAGGCGGAAATCCCCGCTGAGCCAATAGCTGTAGCCCGCGGTGAGATGGGCGGGCTCGTCGAAGGTGGCGGACTTCATGACGCTGCTGCTCATCCCCAGCCAGAAAAACATCCCGAGTAGGAGGATCGCCGTCAGATGGGCGAGGCGGGTCGGCTTGGTGAGGCTGAGCGGATGGACGGAGTTCACTGGGATTGGAACCTGTCGGCGTTGGATGGATGGGAGGAGAAAACCTGGACACTACAACGATACCTGTATCCCTGGCTCCGCGGGAGTGGGTGGCCCGCCTCCGGGCCTGGTCGTTCAGAGCCGGATTTCTGTTCTCCCGAAGAGAACAATAAGTTCTATAGCAAGCCATTGTTCTTATTTGGAGAACGAAAATCGGCCCTTCATGGCCCAGGCCCGGTCCTCTCCTGCGTCTAGGGCTCTAGCGATCCCGTGCTGGGTGCCGATGGTTCGGAGGACAGACGGCTCCAACCCGGGTCCGGGCGCCACTGGGCCGCCCAGGCGAGAAACTCCTGGGGTGGCATCGGCTTGGCGATACCGTTGCCCTGGACCAGTTCGCAGCCGAGTTGCAACAGGAGTTCGCTGTGTTCCCGGGTTTCCACCCCTTCGGCGATGACCTGGCGATGGAAGGCGGTGGCCAGGCCCAAGACGCCCTTGAGGATGGCCAGATCATCCGGGCTGTCGAGCATGTTGCGCACGAAGCTTTGATCGATCTTGAGCTGATCCACCGCGAGGATCTTCAGCTGATGCAGCGAGGAGTAGCCGGTACCGAAGTCGTCCAGGGCCAGGGTGACGCCGATCCGATGGCAGGCCTGGATGACTTGGGAGACTTGGGCCAGGTCCGCCGCCGCGCTGGCTTCCATGATCTCGAGTTCGAGGCTGGCCGGCGCGACCCCGGGATGGGCGGCCAGGAGCCTTTGCAGATGGTCGACGAAATCCGCCTGCTGCAATTGGTGGGTGCTGAGATTGACGCTGACCGGGATATCGAGGCCCTGGGGGCGCCAGCGTTCCACCTGGTCGAGGGCGGTGTGGATCACCCAGTCGCCGAGGTCACCCGCGAGGGGATGATGCTCGGTCGTGGGTAAAAAGCTTGCCGGCAGTAATAGACCCCGTTCCGGGTGCTGCCAGCGAATCAGGGCCTCGGCGCCGATGAGGGTGCCCAGGCGCAGATTCACCTTGGGTTGGTAATAGAGGAGAAACTCGCCTTTGGCCAGGGCGTGACGGATGAGCTGGAGACTTTCGTGATGATCGCGCAGGCTGCGATCCCGCTCGATGTCGAAGACCTGGTAACGATTCTTGCCGATCAGTTTGGCCTGATACATGGCCTGGTCCGCCTGGCGGAGGAGTTGATCGGCATCTACTTCCTCCTTTTGCGGAAAATAGGTGACCCCGATACTGGCGGAGACCTGGAGGCTATAGGGGCCGATCTGGATCGACTCGGCGGCGGCGGTGAGCAGGCGGGAGAGGATGGGGGCGCAAGATTTGACGTCCGGCAGATCGGTCAGAATGGCGACGAACTCATCACCCCCGAGGCGGGCGATGGTGTCACCTTCACGCAGGGCCTGTTTCATCTTGGCCGCGATATTCGCCAGGAGGCGATCGCCGACCCGGTGTCCATGCTGGTCATTGACGGCCTTGAAGCCATCGAGGTCGAGATAGGCCACCGCCAGCCTGAGTCCGCGCCTTTGCATCTGGGTCATGGCCTGATACAAGCGGTCTCCCAGCAACACCCGATTGGGCAGCTTGGTGAGGGCGTCGTAATGGGCGATGTGCTCCAGCCGGTTATGGTGTTCCTTGAGCGAGGTGATATCGGAGAACAGAGCCACGTAGTGTTGGGCCTGGCCCTGGTGATCACGTACCGTGCTGATGGTCTGCATGGCGACGAAGACATCGCCGTTTTTGCGCCGGTTCCAGATCTCGCCGCTCCAATGCCCTTGATCGGTCAGACTATGCCAGAGGGCGGTGAAATAGCTCTTGTCGTGACGGCCTGAACTGAGGAGGCTCGGGTTGTGTCCCAGGGCTTCGTCGCGGCTGTAGCCGGTGATCTGGGTGAAGGCTTCGTTGACATCGAGAATGGCGCCCTCGGCGTTGGTGATCATGATGCCTTCCCGGGCATGGGTGAAGACGCTGCTGGCGAGTTGGAGCTTGGCTTCCGCCTGCTGGCTGGCGGTAATGTCCCGGGTGACAGCCAGGTCCACCGTCCTGCCGCCGTCCCGCATGGGCACGGCCCGGGTCTCCAACCAGCGACGACCGCCCTTGAGACCGATCATTTCGTATCTCAACTGCCTCGGTTCGCCGGCCAGCACCCCTTGGTGCAGCTCGGCATAGGCCGCCCGGTGTTCGGGGGCGACGACCTCGAATACCGAACGCCCAGCGGTTTGCGCCGGGCTATCCGTCTCGATCATGGCCAGCCAGGCCAGATTCATCCTGATCAGGCGTCCCTCGGCATCCGTGGTGGTCACGGCGTCGCTGATGGAGCTCAGGGTGGTTTCGGCCCGTTCCTTCTCTTCCATCAGGCTGGACATCGCTTGCCGTAGCGCCCGCAAGGGCAGCACGCGCAACACGACGAAGACGATGCCGCCGAGCAAGAGACCGCACAGAGCGGCGATGGCGGTTCTGGAGAGGGTGCCCAGCAAGGAGGCGCTGACCTGGATGCGACCGACCACCCTGTCCACGTCATAGAGGGCATAACTTCGGCTCAGCGCAGGCCCTTGGAGTTCCCGGCCATGTCGCAAGATGAGCTGGCCTTTGTCATCGAAGACCTGGATGAGTTCGTCGGCGAGCGGGACCGGCTCCCGGGAGATCAGACCCTGCATGCGGTTTTCGGCGAGTTGCCACAATTCGGGATGGGTGGCGATGAGCCCGGTCATGGCCGAGGCCTTGACCTTGGCCTTGAACTCCAGCGAGTCCCCCAGGTCCTTCAGGTCCGTCAGGGCATAGCCAAGCGGCAGGCTGAGGGCGACCAGCAAGGCCGTGATGCCCCCCAGGCGGGTGATAATGGTCGAGATGCGATCCCTGGGTGGGAGCATCTTGGCTCGGGATCGTCCGGCTATGGGAGCCAATGGCCGCTCTGGATCAGGATGTTCCGCCCGGCAGGGGATCGCAGAAAGGCGATGAAATCTTGCACCGCTGCCCTGGGCTGCGGCTGGGTGAGCAGATAGAAATGTTTGACGAGCGGGTAAGTGCCCGAGACGCCGTTCTCGACCCTGGGCTCGATGCCATCCAGCGTCAAGGGACGCAGGGAGCGGGTCTCGGATTCGATCAAGGCCAGGGTGGTAACGCCGATGGCGCCTGGGATGGATTCGATCTTGTCCGCCGCCTCCTGATCGGTGACGGCGAAAGGCAATCCCTGGCGTTGTTCCGCCGCCTCCAAGGCCTGCTCGACGGTGGGGGAGAGGGTTTTGAGTTGGCGGGTATTATCGTCGCCCTGCTGCCGCAGCACCGGACGTATCGGGGTACCGTCCGGCCATTGATGGAAGTGGCCGCTATAGATATCGGCGACTTGCTCGCGGGTGATGGCCCTGACCTGGGATTTGGTCGCTACCGCCAGCACCGTGAGGGTACGGGCATATTCGGTGAACACCGCCCCGGCGGCGCCTTCTTCATCCGTGAGCGGGCGGGAGCTCAGGCCGATATCCACGGCGCCCTTGGGAACCCCTTTGATCGCTCCGCTGCTGCCGATACTGTTCAACACCCTGGCCTGGATAGCCGGGTGTTCGCGGTTGAAGGCGGCGGCCAGCAGACGCATGGCGCCCAGGGCGTTGCCAGTGCCACCGATCTTGATCTCTTCCGCCGTCGCTCCGAGGCCCAACAGCAGACAGATGGCCCCCAGCAGGAAGATGGCGAGGCGACGGAAACCGGGTAACCGAGAGGTTGGAATGATCGACTCCATCAGCCGATCAAGGCCGTCGATCAGTTTGGGAGTCCGCCCCTGGATGGTGACGCCGGATCTTGGCGCCGCGGGCATGAGGGTACTCATGGGGCATCTTGGGTTGGGGTTGATAGAAGAAAGTCTACACAAAACCCGGCCTCGCCTTCTATCTCAAGACGGATAGAGGGGCAAAATTCTGGATGATCGGAAGCGGCAGCCCTCCGTATGGTCTTGGGCGGGGCGCATGCCCGGCGGGGGGCACTTCAAGCTGGTCGTCCCGTCCGAATTGTGTTCGCCAGGTGGGAGGCCCGCCCTCGGGCTGACTTCTTTATGGTCGCGACTGGATTGCAAACCCCGTCGTGCTGAGAGCGAGGCTAAGGAGCGTCTCCGGGCCTGGGCTGTTTGGCTGATTTTCCGTTCTTATTACGAGAACAAAAGACTCATATTGAAAGCTATTGTTCTTATCTTGAGAACGAAAATCGAGCCTGTGTGGCCCAGGCCCGGTTCCCCTGTTGGCCGGGTTGAACGCCAGGTCCGGGTGGAAAGTGCCGGGCGCGCCGATGGAGCAGGATGTGCGGCGCACCTCCAAGGAAACTCTCGATTGACAGGCTCCCGGCGTCCAGGTATTGACGGGCATCCGCACCCTTGTTGCCCAGCGAGTTCCTAGAGGATCAGACATGAACGACACCACCGCCCCGCCGCCGCTCATCCTTACCCCCCTGGAGGCCCGTATCCTCGCCTGCCTGATGGAAAAGGAGTTGACCACCGCCGACAACTATCCCTTGACCCTCAACAGCCTGACCCTGGCCTGCAATCAGAAGAGCAGCCGCGAGCCGGTGATGAACCTCTCCCTCGCCGAGGTCAACCATGGCGTCAAGGAGCTGGACGAACGGGAACTCTTGCGCATCGAGTATGGCGATCGCGCCCAACGGATCTCGCAACGCCTCCGGCAGGCGTTGAAGATTGATCGTCGCGCCCAGGCGGTGCTGGCGGTCTTGATGCTCCGACGTCCCCAAACCCTCAATGAGATCCGCATTCGTACCGAGCGCATGGTGGAGTTCGAGGGGACGGAGGAGATTGAACAGATCCTCGCCAAATTCATGCAGCGTCAGCCGCCGCTGGCGATCTGTATTCCCCGGGGGGCGGGGCAGCGGGAGGATCGCTATGCCCATCTGCTCTGTGGCGAGCCCGAGATCGAGGCTTTACCGACCGAATCGGAGGCACCGCGCCGGCCAGTGGTCGATGCCGACCGGATGGAACAGCTCGAAGCCCGGGTGGCGACTTTGGAGCGTCAGGTGGCGGAGTTGCTGGAGCGGCTAAGCGAGTGAAATAAGTATCTGTTAAATATTATCTTTCAGCCATTTTGCCGATCTCGGAGGGAAGCTGTTGACCTGGATTCCGGCCAGGCAGATACTTCAATACAAATCATCTGGTTTTCTCTTTTCGTGTCCGTCATCCACTTGCCAGTGTCCATTGGAAGGGGGTAGTGAAGATGCGTGCACTCATCATTTCCTTAGCCATGACGATGTCCGCCGCCATGTGGCCGAGCCGAGCCACGGCAGGCGAGCTGGCCTTTCCGACCACTGAAAAGGAGATCCTGGCCGCCCTGTCGCTGAAGGATGGAAAAGCCGTCGTGAACGGGGTCGAATACGTTTCCGAAGGGGGCAAGGTCTACGAGGTCATCGACGGCAAACGCTTCCGCATGCGCGGTCTGGCCGGCATCCTGGACACCGATCTGGCGCCGAAGGCGGGCGCCCTCATCCGCTTCGACTTTGATTCCGCTACCGTTCGCCCGGAATCCTTTGGCCTGCTCGATGCCTACGGCACGGCCGAATACAATCTCGAACTGGCGCACAAGCGGGCGGAGGCCGTGCGTCAGTATCTGCTGAGCCATCGCCGCATCGCCCCGCAACGCCTGGAGATCGCCGCCTATGGCGCGACCAAGCCCCTGGAGACAAACGACACCGACAGCGGCCGGGCGAAAAACCGCCGGGTCGAGTTTGTCCGCCTCGAATAGCCGGTTTTTCTAACCGACCGGGGAGGATCCAGGGATGCTGCAAGGGTGGGGCCAGGTCTGGGGGCGGTGGCTGTTGGCCGTCCTCTCGGTGTGTCTTCTCCCGAATCTGCCGTGGGCGACCCAGCCTAGCCCCATCGCCCTTGCCGAGAGAGCGGACCCGGACCGGGAACGCAACCTCCAGGTCAAGACCACGCCCAAGGCGGGTTTGGCCCTGGTCATCGGCAACAGTAACTATGCGGTCGGTCGGCTCAACAATCCCGTCAACGACGCCCGTCTGATTGCCGAGACTCTGCGCAGGCTCGGGTTCGAGGTTACGCCTCTGTTCGATGCCACCCAGGCCCAGATGAAACGGGCCATCATCGAGTTCAGCGACAAGCTGGAAGGCGACGGCGGGGATGGTGTCGGCCTCTTCTACTATGCCGGACACGGGACCCAGGTGGACGGACGCAACTTCCTTATCCCGGTGGATGCGCCAGTCAATCGCGACAAGGACCTCGCCGTCGTCGCCGTCGAGGCGACCAGCATCCTCGAAGCCATGCATGCCGCTCGCAACCGGCTCAACTTTGTCATCCTCGATGCCTGCCGCAACGATCCCTTCCCCCGGGGAACGCGCTCCGCCACCCAGGGTCTGGCGCGTATGGGGGCCACCCACGGCACCCTGATCGCCTATGCGACCTCTCCCGGTGAGGTGGCCGCGGACGGGGAGGGCGCCAACAGCCCTTACTCCGCGGCCCTGGCCAGCGAACTCTTGCGCCCCCATGTCGCCGTCGAGCGCATGTTCCGCCAGGTGCGCAACCGCGTCATGCAGCAGACCAACCAGCGGCAGGTGCCCTGGGAAAGCTCGTCGCTCACCGGCGAGGACTATGTCTTCAACTCTGGCCAGGTGCCAGCGGGCCATATCCCCGCGCCCATCTCAACGCCTCTTTTGGCTCCGACCTCATCCGAGCGGGGAGAGCCCGGCGAGGCGCTGTCGTTCTATCTCGATTTCCTCACCCGGCCCGCCAGCGGCGGCAGCTTCCGCAAGTTCCGCGACGGCGACACCCTGTCCAGCGGTGATCTTTACAAGATCCTCATCCGTCCGGAGGCGGATGGCTATCTCTATATCTTCCAGGTCGATTCCAGTGGCGCTGTGCTTCGATTGTTTCCCATGGCTGAGTACGGTGGCTTGCGGTTGAACAACCTCAATCCCATAGGCGCCGGCGGCACCTATTATCTCCCGGCGACCAACAAGGCCTTCCAGCTCGACGACCAGCGGGGTAAAGAAGCCATCTATGTCTTCGCCTCGCGCCAGCCTCGCCCCGAGGTGGAGGACCTCTCCGCCGCCCTGGCGAGCGCCCGCACAGCGGGGGATCACTGGGACACCGAGACGGCGCAGGAGCGATTGAAGGCCCTATTCAAGAGCCGTGACCTGCCGCTGGAGCCGGTCGAGGGCGTCCCTGACGCACCGGCCTATGCCTTTGTTCAGGACGGTGCGACCTTCGAGGCGGTGGCGAGCCACTTCAGGAGCACCTGCGCCACCTGTATTCATGTGCTGGAGTTCAGACACCGTTGACCCTTCCCAGGGTAGCGCGAACAGGGGAGTAGTCGGAGGGAAGCGATGGCGAAAAGAAGGCTGTGGCTATCGGTTCTTGTTTCTTCGCTGCTCATGCTGGCGGCATGGCTCATGCCGCGCCGGGCGACGATCACAGCGTCTCCTCCAGCGGCGGTGGATCTCCCTGCGCCGGACGCTAGCACGCCTCCGTCCTCCCCTCAAGGCAATCGACAATCAGCGTGCCGAAATGCCGGCAACCACCGGCGAGATTCCTCCATCTGCTGACGGCGGCTCGACGGCCTTGCGATCCATCAGCGATGCGAAGGCCCTGGTGAAGGCGCTAGGGGGCAGCGCGGCACAGTCTTCAAGGAGGTGCGCGACCTCACCCTGACCAATCAGCAGGCGACGCCGAAGGCGATCCAGGAGGGGCTGGAGGCGCTGAGCGGCAGGGACGCCAACGACCTGGCGGTGATCTTCCTCGCCGGTCATGGGGTGAAGGCCCAAGACGGCCGTTTCTGGTTCATGACGAGAGAAGGCCGCTTCTTCAAGGGCGGCGCCAGCGGTGTGATGGTGTTTTCCGCCTCCAAGGGTCGGCAGCAATCCCGCGAAAGCCCGGACATCGGCGGCGGTTTTGGGGTCTTCACCTAGGCCCTGATCCAGGGTTTGGGACCCAAGGCGAAGGAGGCCGACCGGGACGGTAACGGTTTTGTGGAATTCATGGAGCTGGTGGACTATGTGATACCATTTCTCGATAGGTATTATCGATATTCGTAGATACTGTTATCCGAATCAAGCTCCATGAAGCGCTGGGTTGAAGGGTTGTCCCGATTTGAGCACACCAAAAGCGACATGGATGAGCTTTCGC
>JBPOHE010000062.1:0-18443 GCA_052035915.1 Pseudomonadota bacterium | reverse complement strand
CGCATGGCTGTGGTCCTTCCAAAGAGCTAGATAGGCTCGGTTTGTCTGTATCATAAATTATAGATAGCACTTAAAAGATCAGATAATTTTATTTGAGAGTGCCTTTTGACCGGGAACCTCTCGACCTGATCCACCGTGCCGGTGGATCAGGTTGAGAGGTTTCCGGTCAAAAGGCACTCTCAAATAAAATTATCTGATCCTTCTTGTGCTATCTATAATTTATGATACAGACAAACCGAGCCTATCTAGCTCTTAGGAAGGACCACAGCCATGCGCCCAAGCTTGCGTAGCGAACCCATCCCCCAGTCCGCCGCCCCGCCTCGACCACACCTCTGGACGGTGGCGGAGTACCACCGCATGGCCGAGACCCGCTTGCTGGACGAAACGAGCCGGGTGGAACTGATCGAAGGGGAGATTACCGACATGGCGCCCATAGGCACCCTGCATGCGTTTACTCTCAACAGAATTACCCAGCTTTTTTACCGCCATTTCGGTAACCGTTACCTAATACGGGTGCAGGACCCCATCTTCCTCGGCCCCCGCAGTGAGCCTCAACCGGACTTGGTGCTGGCCCTGGATCGCGACTACTCCCAGCACCACCCCGGCCCGGAGGAAATCCTCCTGGTGCTGGAAGTGGCTGATGTCTCTTTCAAGTACGACCGCCACATCAAACTCCCCCTTTATCTGCGCCACGCCATCCCCGAGGTCTGGGTGCTCGACCTCGAAGGGGGTAGCCTCCATCTCCAGCGTCAGGGAGAAGAAGAGCCGCGGGTGCTCGGCAAAGGCGAGACCCTGAGCCTCGCCGGCGTCAACATCCAAGTCGCCCAGCTCCTCCCCTGAGTCTTCGTCGAGAAAGGACGGGGCCAAAACTCAGCGTCTCGGTAGAGGCGCTGGCTCATCGTCAGCCGACGGGCACCGGGCCTCGGCGGAAAATGGCCGTTTTCGTTCTTATTAGGAGAACAATAGCTCGATAAAATGTTAATTGTTCTCCATCAGAGAACGAAAAACCGGGCCACAGAGCCCGTGCCCGAAAACGAGTCCATGTGTAGGCGTCGGCTTGCCGTCGCTCGTAGGGCTGGGATTCGCTGCACGCCTCGCCGTCCCAGCGCGGGTCCAGGCGCCAGCCCTTCCCCCGCCGACCAGGCAAAACCGAACGGGAAGGGTATTCCCTTTTCTGACCCGGATGGCGCCGCGGTTGCTCACCTCACCGGCTTTCTACCCGGGTGCCGCGTTGGATGAACAAGCGCTGCATCAGCACCCTGGCCGCCCAGGGAGAGATGCCGGAACGAAGCAGATAGATGCGGAAAAAGAAGTCGAGACCCCATTTGGCCAGGGCGGCACGATCCTCGGCATAGCGGAACAGGTGGCGGAAATTGCGCGCCCGTGAAATCGGCCCCATCGGCAGCCACTTGAAGCGCAGATCCGCCACGTCGATGAGCGCCAGCTCACCGTCCGGTTGCAAGAGGACGTTGCCGAGGTGCAGGGAACGGAAATAGATCCCCTTGTAGTGCAGCAGGGCGATGAAGGTCGCCAAGCGTTCCACCAATTCCCGGTTGCCCCCACTCTTGGCGAAGACCTCCCGCAGGGGTTGGCCGGGTAGCCAGGGATAGATCACCAGATCCCGCTCCACCGCCGGACAACGGTAGGCCGCCTCCACCTGCAAGCTCGGTATGCCATAACTTTGCAAGCGCCCCGCGTTGCGGAAGAAACGCGAGGCATAGGGGATGAGATTGCCGGAACTGAGGAGCCGCTTGCGGCGAAACAGCTTGATGACGCGCCGATCCGGCCTGAGCAGCACCTTGGGGCCATGCCGGTCCTGCTCCAACACCTGGGTGCCGGCGGTCAGGCGTTCAAATTCCTCGGCGGAGAGGGTACGAAGGGTCCGAAACATGCCAATCGTCGAAACAGGGTTGGGAGGTGACGGCCCTTCTCTGCGCCCGGCGGGTGCGGCAGGCGGCCTGTGGTAACATGAAGGCAGGTTAACCGGCGGTTCACAGCATGTCCATCGACATTCCGAATTTCTCCTCCGCCCGTGTCCTGGTGATCGGCGATGTCATGCTCGATCGCTATTGGCACGGCGCCACCTCGCGCATCTCGCCGGAGGCCCCGGTGCCCGTGGTCCGGGTGGAACGGGAGGAATGGCGACCTGGAGGGGCCGCCAATGTCGCCCTCAATATTGCCGCCCTGGGAGGTGGCGTGCGGCTGCTGGGCCTGGTCGGCCAGGACGAAGCGGCGGAAAGACTGACCGAGATCCTCCAAAGCCGGGGCGTGGACACCCATCTCATCGCCCTGTCCGGCCGTCCCACCATCACCAAGCTCAGGGTGACCAGCCGCCATCAGCAACTGATGCGGCTCGATTTCGAGGAACCGCTCCTCCCGGCGACGGACGATCTTTTGGTCAAGGAGTTTGAAGATCACCTCAGGGCGGTGGATGTGGTGGTGCTCTCGGACTATGCCAAGGGCACCCTGGCGCAACCGCAGCGACTCATCGAGCTGGCCCGGGCGGGCGGCAAGCTGGTACTGGCAGACCCCAAGGGCCGGGATTTCGGTAAATATCGCGGCGCCTCGCTGCTGACCCCCAATCTCGCCGAATTCGAGGCGGTGGTCGGACCCTGTGCCGGAGACGAGGCCAGGCTGATCGAGCAGGGCCGTCGACTGGTCGGGGAGCTTGAACTGGGCGCCTTGCTCATCACCCGGGGCGAACAGGGCATGACCTTGATCGCCGATCGGCAGGAGCCCAGGCACCTGCCGACCCATGCCCGGGATGTCTATGACGTCACCGGCGCCGGAGATACGGTGATCGCGGTCCTGGCGGCCTGTCTCGCGGCCAGGCTGGGTCTGGAGGCGGCCATCCCCCTGGCCAACCTGGCGGCCGGGATCGTGGTCGGCAAACTGGGGACGGCAACCCTGTCCATCCCCGAATTGGAACAGGCCGTCCATGAGCACCAGGTAGCCAGGCGGGGGATACTGGAAGAAGACGAGCTGGCGGCCATCCTGGCCGCGATCCGCGCCCGGGGCGAGAAAGTCGTCTTCACCAACGGCTGTTTCGACATCCTCCATGCCGGCCATGTGACTTATCTCGAACAAGCCAGCCGTCTGGGGGATCGCCTGGTGGTGGCGGTGAATACCGATGCCTCGGTGCGTCAACTCAAGGGCACCCAACGGCCGGTGAACCCCCTGGTCCAGCGCATGACTGTCCTGGCGGCCCTGGCCTGCGTCGACTGGGTGGTGGCCTTCGCCGAGGACACCCCCGAGCGGCTGATCTGCCGTCTGCAACCGGACTTCCTGGTCAAGGGCGGGGATAACGATCCGGATCGCATCCCCGGGGCCGCCTGCGTGCGGGCCGGCGGCGGACAGGTGCTGGTGATGGGCTATGTGGACGGCTGCTCGACCACGGGTCTGATCCAGAGCCTCCAGGAGGGGCCTATCTCCGGTCCCCGCCCCTGAAGTTGTACGGGGGAGATTGTGCATGATGGCTACCGCAAGACTGGACTGTCTCCTCTTCGGCGCCGGTATCTCCGGGCTCTGGCTCGCCGCCAGACTCATCGCCCGGGGGTATGATGTGCTCTTGTTGGAAAATGGGCACACGGGCGGCCTGCAGACCCTGGCCTCCCAGGGCATCATTCACGGCGGGCTCAAATATGCCCTGTTGGGGAAACTCACCGGCTCCTCCGAGGCCCTCGCCACCATGCCGGATCGCTGGCGCTCCTGTCTCGGCGGAACAGGCGAACTCGATCTGCGGGGCGTCCGCCTGCTATCGCCCCATCAGTACCTCTGGTCCACCGAGTCCCTCTTCTCCCGTCTCGCCGGGCTGTTCGCCAGCCAGACCCTGCGCAGCCGGGTGACCCGGATCGCACCGACCGAGCGGCCCGCGCCTTTCGACCACCCGGGATTTCAAGGCGATCTCTATCGCCTGCACGAACCTGTCCTCGACATCCCCTCCCTGGTGGCGAGATTGACGACCCTGGTGGGCGAACGCCTGCGGAGACTGCCGGAGGGAGCCCGGGTCGAACTCCAGGCCGGTCCGGCCCCGGGGCTGCGACTGTCTCTGACGGATGGGGATGAACTCCGGCTCGACGCCCGCCTGCTGATCTTCGTCGCCGGGGCCGGCAACGCCGGGCTGCTGGAAAGTATCGGCGAACGCGGGATCGCCACCCAGTGCCGACCCTTGCAGATGGTCATGGTCCGGGGGAGATTGCCGCCCGTCTTCGCCCATTGCCTGGGGGCCGGAGTGAATCCGCGTCTGACCATTACCGCCTACCCCCTACCCGGCGGCCAACAGCTCTGGTATCTCGGCGGCGACCTGGCCGAGACCGGGGTGAGCAAGAACGCCGAGACCCAGATCGCCGCCGCGCGGGCGGAGGTGCGGGCCTTGTTTCCCTGGCTGTCCTTGGCGGAGATGGGCTGGGCGACCCTCGCCGTCGATCGCGCCGAACCCAGGCAACCCCATCAGCAACGGCCGGAGACGGCCGTCGTCATGGGCGGTGAAGGATTTCTGGTCGGCTGGCCCACCAAGCTGGCCTTCGCCCCGCTCCTGGCGGAGCAGATCCTCGACCGCCTGCAACAACCCGGGCTCCGTCCCGGCGGTCCCGGGCAAGAACCCTGGCAGCGGTTGCCCCAGCCGCCGATGGGACAACCACCCTGGGCCTGAGAGGTTGTGAAAAAATCGTCGCGAGCGATCCGAACACCAGGCGCCCCGCAGCGAGTCCCCGAGACATATCAAGTAGATAGGCGAGGGGCGAGCGAGGACGCAACGCCGTGATCGGATCGCGCAACAGATTTCTTCACAAGCTCTGAGCTGTTCGACAATACCAAGGATTCCTGAGATAGGCCCAGGCCAAGAGCCCAAATAAGGCTATAAATAAATATTATTTATTAATTAACAATCATCAAATGCATAATATTTATGTATTACTTTGCCGATGCTTTTCCGCTCGGATGATTTATCCTTTAACTTACACGCCCTTTGCATGATGAAACGCCCGGGGAAGGCCGATAAAAACGTGAACGCGGTCGACAAAGCCCCGCTAGCGGAAGCCGATCCGATCGTCTATCTTTGAGACTTTCGAAGATTACCGCTCTCTACTTTATGTATCCTTCTCGGCTTCCCTCAAGCTGTAAGCGAGGTACGGTGGAAATAGATCGGCTGATGGCAAGCGTCCGGTGGCCGACGCCAAACCCTGGCGAAGCGGGTGATTGTGGGCACCCCAGGACACAGGCGAGAATAGCCGTCCTGGCCTCCAGCCGGGACCCTGAAGCGGTTTTCCCCGGTTGTGTTACAAAACACAGGACCGGGTACAGAAGGGAGCCGGGAGAAATCCATGGGTGCGGTCCCGGTCCTCGAAGGCGGCTGCCGTACAGTCTGACTCGCTACCGAATTGAGAGATGCAACCAAAGATGAATACATTTACTCGCCATATGAGGCGCTTATCGACCTGGCTGGTGGTGGGATCGCTCGGGTTGGGGACCCTGGTCTGGGCGGCGGAAGACAACACCGGCCCCATTCGCCAGTCCTTGGCCCAGGTCATGCGCGGGTTGGAGCCGGATGCCATCAAGCCGAGCCCGATTCCAGGACTGTTTGAAGTGACCCTCGGACCACGGATCTTCTACATGAGCGCCGATGGCCGCTACATGGTCCAAGGCAGTCTGGTGGATATGACGAGCATGGAAAATCTCACCGAAAACAGCCGCTCCAAGGCGCGGCTGGACGCCCTCGCCAAGCTGGGTGAAGCCTCCATGATCGTTTTCTCACCGGAGCCGGACAAGGTGAAACATACGGTCAACGTCTTTACCGATGTGGACTGCGGTTACTGCCGCAAGCTGCATGGGGAGATCGAGGGCTACAAGGCCAAGGGTATCAAGATCCGCTATCTCTCTTTCCCCCGGGCGGGGATCGGCAGCCCTTCGTATGAGACCGCGGTATCCATTTGGTGCGCCGACGACCGTAATCAGGCCATGACCGTCGCCAAGAGCGGCGGCAAGGTGGAGAAGCGCGAGTGCGAGAACCCGGTGGCCCAGCAGATGCTGCTCGGGGAGCTGATGGGGGTGACGGGTACACCCGCCCTGCTGTTGGAGGACGGCGAGTTGCTGCCCGGCTATGTGCCTCCGGAGCGCCTCGCCACCTATCTGGACACCAGATCCAAGGCGAAAGCGGACGACCGCAAGCGTGCCGGGAAATAGTCATCCATCTCCGGGTTTGGATTTTCCATGGCTAAGCTGCTGATCACTTTTAACGACGTATTGTTGAAAGAAATCGTACTCGGCGAAAAGGATCTGATCATCGGCCGTGGCGACAAGAACTGTGACGTTTCGCTCGATGACACCTCCATCAGTCGTCGCCATCTGCTGCTGCGACGCGGACAGCGCGAGGCCTTCATCGCCGAGGATCTCGGCAGCCGCAACGGCACCCTGCTGAATGGGAAGCGCATTCGCTGCGTGGCCCTCGCCAGCGGGGATGTCTTGGCCCTGGGCCGGTTTCGATTACGTTATATCTCCGAGACCCCCGTCGAAGACCCGATGCCCCAGGCGACCCAGCCGGGCAAGATGGGGCTCAACATCAAAACCTTCCTATCCGCCGGGATCACCTCGGGAGGCGCGGCGGGCGATAAGACCATAGCCCCGCCGGCTACTCAACAACTCCCCTTGGGGGTTTGGTATATCAGCTTTCTCGAAGGTCCCCGCAAAGGGGAAACCCTGGCCCTGGGAGACAAAATCCAGACCATAGGTCGGGAAGGCGAGCAGATGGCCGCCATCACCCGTCAGACCGAGGGCTATGTCATCATCCATGCCGGGGGGACAACGCGCCCCCTGGTGAACAATCTAAAGGTGCCACCCGGCGGAGTAAGGTTGCAGGCCGGAGATATCATCCAGGTCGGCGAACACCGGGTCGAGGTCAAGATCCAGGACTGAGGTCGCTCCATGCCCTCTTTCTCACCGGGCGTCCTCGCCATGGCGCCCGGCGAGGAAGGCGGGCTAGCCCATGAGGGCTTTCAATTCGTAGATCAACGCCAGCGCCTGACGCGGACTGAGTTCGTCGGGCTTGATCTGTTCCAGGCGAAGCAGGGCCGCATGCTCCGCGTCCGGCGGAAAGAGGGAGAGCTGGACGGACTGCTGGTCGCTATGGCGTCGGGCACTCATTTCCAGCTCCAGCAAACGTTTCCGGGCCAGGTCAATGACCGGACGGGGAATCCCGGCCAGGGCGGCGACCTGGATGCCGTAGCTTTGATTGGCCGGTCCCTCGCGGACCGCATGCATGAAGACGATCCCATCCCCGTGCTCCATGGCGTCGAGATGGACATTCGCCACCCCGGTTACTTCCTCCGGGAGGGTGGTCAGCTCGAAGTAATGGGTGGCGAAAAGGGTGAAGGCGCGGATTCGCCCCCCCAGTTCCATGGCGCTGGCCCAGGCCAGGGAAAGACCGTCGAAGGTGCTGGTGCCCCGCCCTACCTCATCCATCAATACCAGGCTCTGATTGGTGGCGTTGTGCAGGATGTTGGCGGTCTCCTGCATCTCCACCATGAAGGTGGAACGCCCCCCGGCCAGGTCGTCCGCCGCCCCGATGCGGGAGAAGATGCGGTCGATCGGACCCAGGCGCGCGCTTTGCGCCGGCACATAACTCCCGGCATAGGCCAGCAGCAGGATGAGCGCGATCTGGCGCATGAAGGTGGATTTGCCGCCCATGTTGGGGCCGGTGATGATCAGCATGCGGCGATCGTCGTCGAGCTGGACGCCGTTGGGCACGAAATGGCCCTGGCACACCCCTTCCACCACTGGGTGGCGACCCTCCTGGATGTCTAGCAGGGGTTCGTCGACCAATTCCGGGCGGCAATAATTCAGGCTGGCGGCGCGTTCGGCCAGGGTGGTCAGCCCATCCAGCGCGGCCAGTCCCTCGGCACCATCCTGGAGCGGTCCCAGACCCTCGCCGAGTTCCCGCAACAGGTCCTCGTACAGAGACTTTTCCCGGGACAGGGCGCGCTCCCGGGCGCTCAGTACCTGATCCTCGAAGCGCTTGAGTTCCGGGGTGATGAAACGCTCCGCCCCTTTGAGGGTCTGGCGTCGACTGTAGTCCTGGGGCACTTGTTCGGCCTGGCTGCGGTTGATCTCGATGTAATAGCCGCTCACCCGGTTGTAGCTCACCCGCAGACTGGAAAGGCCGGTCCGCTGGCGCTCCCGCTCCTCCAGCGCCAGCAGATAGTCGCCGGCGTTCTGGGACAGTTGGCGCAGCTCGTCGAGTTCGGCATCAAAGCCGGCGGCGAGCACACCGCCGTCGCGGATGGTCACCGGAGGTTGGGGGATGATGGCCTGGACGAGCCGGGAATGGACCTCCGGGTGGGTGCCGATGCGGACGGCCAGCTCCCGCAACAGAGGAGACTGGAGCGGCTCCAGAGCCTGCTGGAGTTCCGGCAGGACGCCCAGTGTGTCGCGCAACACCGCCAGATCCCGCGGACGCGCCGAGCCGAGACCAATGCGCGCCAGGATGCGTTCGATATCGCCGATGTGGCGCAATTCATCCCTGAGCCGGGACAAGCCGGGGCTTTCCAGCAGTTCCTCGATCGTCTGATGACGGCGGCGCACCTCCTCCACCTGGCGCAAGGGTCGATGCAGCCAGCGGCTGAGCAGACGGCTGCCCATGGGGGTGCGGGTGCGGTCGAGCACGCCGAGCAGGCTGTGGCGAGAATCACCGGCGGGCGTAGGATCGATCTCGAGATGGCGACGGGTGGCGGCATCGATAAATACGGCGTCCTCCCGCCGCTCCACCCTGAGGCTGCGGATGTGGCGCAAGGCGCTCTGCTGGGTGTCCTGGACATATTGCAAGACACAGCCCGCGGCGCGGAGACCGAGGTTGAGTCCCTCGCAGCCGAAGCCGCGCAGGTCCTGGGTGGCGAATTGCCTGATCAGCAGACGGTAGCCGCTGTCGAGGTCGAAATGCCAGGGCGGTCGCTTGGTGATCCTGGTGCCCTGGGGTAAGGGACCTGGGTCGCGAAGATCCTCGCTGATGAGGAGTTCCGCCGGTCGCAGGCGTTCCAGTTCCCCCCGCAATCCCTCCGGGCCATCGAGCTGTTGCAGGCCGAAGCGACCGCTGCCCAGGTCCAGGACCGCCAGCCCGTAGCGTCCGGACTCGACATGCAGGGCCGCCAGCAGGTTATCGCGACGCTCATCCAGCAGCGCCTCGTCGGTGGCCGTGCCCGGGGTGATGATGCGCACGATGCGGCGCTCCACCGGTCCCTTGGCCGTGTTGGGATCGCCGATCTGCTCGCAGATGGCCACCGATTCCCCCAGGCGTACCAGCCGGGCCAGATAGGTGTCCACCGCGTGAACCGGGACACCGGCCATGGGGATGGGGCGTCCGGCGGACTGACCGCGTTTGGTCAGGGTGATGTCGAGCAGACGCGCGGCCCGTTCGGCGTCCTCATAAAACAACTCATAGAAATCCCCCATGCGATAGAACAGCAACATCTCCCGCGCCTGGGCCTTGAGGCTCAGGTACTGCTGCATGACCGGGGTATGAAGCGAGGTGACCGGGTCTTGGTCCATGACAGGGAGAAGGGGGGAGAGAGGCGCGGTCGGGGTTATTCGAAGGTGTAGTGTTTCTCCACCGGCTCCAGAACCTCCCAGGTACAGGAAAGACCATTTGGGAAGACGACCAGGTCGCCGCGTCTGAATTCCTGGGGTTGACCGCCCTCGGGGGTGACGATCACCCGACCACGCAGGAAATAACAGGTCTCCTGCAAGTCATAACTCCAGGGAAAGCGGGAGATCTCCTTTTTCCAGATCGGCCAGTAATAGACGCCGAGCACATCGAGTTTGGCCGGGGCGGGATTGTGCTCGCAAAGTATGGATGTCATTGCAGCGGTCTGTGGGTTGAGGGGAAAGGTGGTGCAGTGTAAGGCGATTTCTGTCAAAAAACATTCCCGCGCCGGACGGTCCGCCCTACTCCGGACTTCGTGATCCTCTGAAAGGCTGTTTGGAAAGGCTCGTTACAACTTCCGCGCCTCGGGGCCGATGTCTGTTCCCACGATTATTGTTCTCTCCATGAGAACAGTTAAGGAGAAATTCCTTTATTTATTGCTAACAAGAGAACAAAAATCGGGCCTTTTCGCCCGATGCCCGGAAGGCGAAGGGTTCCAAACAGCTTCCGGGCCGAGGAGCGGCGCCAAACTTTCAGACTCAGGTCGACCCCGAGCCCAGGCCCTCGAAGGGATCCGGGGCGCGACGCTGAACCCCAGCGGCGTCGAGACGGGCCAGGTATCTCGACCAGAGTTCCCGCCATTCCTGGCCGAGAAAATAGAGGTAGCGCCAGTCATAGAGCCCGGATTGATGGCCGTCGTCGAAAATGATTTTGATCGCATACTGGCCGACCGGCTGGATATCCTTGATCCCTACCCCTTCCTTGCCGATCTGGAGTTTCTCTTCGCCGGGGAAATGACCCCGTACCTCGGCAGAGGGTGAGTAGACTCGCAGGAACTCGCCGGGCAACTCGAAGCGGGCGCCGTCGTCATAGCTGATCTCCAGCACCCGGGAATGTTGGTGGAGCTTGATCTCGGTGGGACGCGGATGTTGGGGGGTCATGGCCATCTCGATCAGGGAAAAGTTCCCCTGAGATCGCGTCTGCCAGGGGCTTTTTCAAGTATCCGGGAACTGGGATCAGGCGCCCCGCAGCCCCAGGGGATCATCTGGATCCACCCCCGCCATGAAGGGGAGACGGCGATCGTTGTTGGTGATCTGATACACCTTGCCGATCCAATTACCCACCACCGCCTCGGCGGTATCGTGCCAGGTATTGTCCAACCCCGAGGCCATCAGGTGTTCGGGGAAATCGCTGAAGGGACGACCCAGGGCGCGTTCATGCTCGATCCTCCCTCGATATTCGGTGAGGATGGCGCGCTGAGTCTCGGTGAAATAATTCTCGATGAAGGGGGGATAGTCCTCCCGTTCGCCATGGGCGTAGCGCATGACCTCGCGTTTGTATTCCTTGAGCAGGCTGACGGTGTCGTATTCCGGATGGCCCTGAAAATAGACGACGCGGAAGCGATCCGCGCTCACCGCCAGGTGCACCCCGGCCACCTCGCTCTCCACCAGGATATGCAGGCCGGCGGCCTCGAACTGGGCGCGGGAGATATCGTTGAACCTGGAATGGGGGACATCGAAGAGGGTGTTGACGTCGTTGACGAGCGGATGGGCGCGGTCCACCACCCGATGGGGATAGACCCCCCAGCGCTTGAAACCCAGGGGTTGGCGTCGCTGACCATGCTGGAACTGCAACACCGCATGGGTGGCCAGGCAGGAACAGAGCACCGAGGTGACATGCCCGGTCGCCCAATGGATGACCTCGATCAAGGGCTCCCAGAAGGGCTCCAGGGAAAGATCCGGACGGGTGACATTGGCGCCGGTGATGATGAGGGCGTCCAATCCCTCTTGCTGGATGTCGCGGAAGGACTCGTAGTAACGCTCGATATGTTCGAGGGCCTTGGAACCGCGCCTGAGTTCGGCCAGGGTAAAGGGATGCATATAAAACTGGGCGATCTGATTCGACTCCCCCACCAAACGGAAGAACTGACGCTCGGTCGCCTCCAGGGCGGCATCCGGCATCATGTTCAAGAGCCCGATGTGGAGCTCGCGGATGTCCTGCCGCGCCGCGCGCCTGGGGTCGAGGATGGTCTGGCCTTCCTCCCGCAGGCGATCGAAGGTCGGCAGATCGGTGTGGGCGACGAGCGGCATGGCGGCCTCCTTGGCTCAGTGAGCGCGGGCGATGGCGGTTTCCAACAGGGCGAGGAAATCCTGTTCATCCTCCACCAGGGACACCTCCCTCGAGGTGACCCGATAGCCCAGGGGCTCGGCGATAGCCTCGTAGCGCGGCACCCGGGAGTGGAAAAGACGGGGGAAGATCCAGCGGGTGAAGGCATCGGGCTCGATCTGGGCCGCGTACTCCAGTTGGTTGTCCCGCAGATACACGGCGAGTTGTTCTTCGAGAAAGGCCGGGCGGTAATAGAGCGGCTTGGGATCGCTCTGGGCGCGCTCGATGAGCTTCTGTTCCTCGGCGGCATCCGTGACCTGGATATAGAGGATCAGGGTATGCCGGGCCAGCAACTCGATCACCCCAGGTTCCTCCAGTTCGCACAGGCTGCCGCCGACATCGTTGACGAAATGCTGATAGCCGTAGATCTCCTGGGCCTTGCGCACGAACTCCGGCACATCGTACATGGCGGCGATCTCGGCCTGACGGTACCTGGCCTGACGCCGGCTGAACTCCTCCAGGGGGACGCCGCCCAGCTCCGGGTTGCCCAGCTTGCCGACGAAGGAAAGCACCGGGCCCAGGTCGTCGACCTTGATGTTGTTGTTGATATAGATCCAGTCCTTCCGCAGCAGATCGCGCAGGAAGGGCACCGCCATCGCCTGCTGTTTGATCAGATCCAGGATGGGCTCGTCCAGATAGCGGGTGCCGATGCGGTAATCGCCGGAATAATGGAACCAGTCGTGATGGCGTAACATGGTGGAGAGATAGGTCTTCCCCACCCCGGACATCCCCAGCAGGGTCACCTTTTTTTGCCGCCAACGCCGAAAATCCTCCACCGAAAGCTTCACTTGTCACTCCAGAGGGTCGGAAAATAGGCGGCATTGTACGCGATTTGCCCGGGGGCGTTCGTTGTCGACGAGATCTTGGAGGACGCTGTGAACAAAGTCTCTGCAGGGGTTGTGGTCGTGCGGCGCCGACCCGAAGGGGTGAAATATCTCTTGTTGCGGGTCTATCGCTATTGGGATTTCCCCAAGGGGGAGGTGGAGCCCGGGGAGGATCCCCTGGCGGCGGCCCGCCGGGAGGTGTTGGAAGAGACCGGGCTCGACAACCTGAGCTTCACCTGGGGACTGGGCTATTGCGAGACCCCGGCCTATGGCGCCGGCAAGATCGCCAGATACTATCTGGCCGAAAGCCCGGAGGGCGAGGTCCGACTCGGCGTCAGTCCCGAGCTGGGACGCCCCGAGCATCACGAATATCGCTGGTTCAGCGCCGTCCAGGCGGATCGCCATCTCAATGACCGGGTTCGGGAGGTGCTGCACTGGGCCATGACGCGGATGTCGCTCACGCCCCAAGCCAATGGTGACTGAAGATGAAGGCCAACCTCTATCAAGATCTCCAACCGCCCCTGCGCGGAGAGCTGTTCGATACCCTTCTCCAGCACGGACGGCTGCGCATCGAGCGCATCCTGAGTTCGGCGGAACCCGAGCCCATCCTCTATGACCAGGAGCAGGATGAATGGGTGCTGCTGCTGGAGGGTCGCGCCGAGTTGCGGGTCGCCGGCGAGATCATCGAACTGGAGGCCGGGGACCATGTCTTTCTTCCCGCCCACACCCCCCACGAGGTTCTGGCCACCTATCCCGAGCCCAGGTGTCTCTGGCTGGCGGTCCATCTGGACCCGGAATAACTCCGGTCGGCGGAGAATCCTCCGGGCATCGGCCAGAAAGGCCCTGTTTTCGTTCATATTACGAGAACAATAGCTCTAGTATCGAATAGATTGTTCTCCTAACAAGAACGAAATTTCGCCCTCGATCGCCCGGCCCCGCAACGCCTTCTCCGGATGAGCCAAGCTCAAGCCCTCTCGCTGACAGCTCACCCCTGAGATCTGGTTAGCCATTGTTTCCACAGGGAAAAGCGCTAGACTGGCGGGGATGGGAGAAGGGAGGTCCTAGGGTCGAACCACAGCTCACCCATTTGGACGAGACCTGGACCGCGCACTTTCTCAAACACGTCGACCAGGATTCAGTCATGGTGTTCTTGCTATGGTAAATACGCAGGTCAGTCTTTCCGATGAGGAATATGTCCTCGCCAAGAGCGAGGCCGACAGGCTGGGCATCCCATTGGCGGAATGGTTGCATCGCGCCATACGCGCCACCCTGCCGATCAGTGAGGAGCCGCCCTGGATGTATTACGCCGGAATGGTGGCCAGCGGGGATCCGGAGGCGAGTCGACACATAGATGAGATTGTCTATGGCGCAAAAGATTGATGCCTATGTGGATACCTCGGCCCTGATAGCCTTTGTCGATCGTTCGGATACATACCATCCGCTGTTCCGCCTGTTATTTGCCACACCACCGCACCGGCCTTGATCACCTCCACCCTGGTCATTGCCGAGGCCCATGGATGGTTCCTACGTCGCTACGATCGGAATCGTGCCCTGCAGTTTCTCGCTTGCGTCGAGGTCATGACACCCTTGCAGATCCATGGCGTCGATCGTCATGACCAGGAGGCCTCGGTCCACTTGTTACGGCAATTTTCCGATCAGAACCTCACCCTGACGGATGCCATGGGGCTACACCTCATGCAGCGGCTCGATATCAGACAATGCTGGTCTACCGATTTTCACCTGGGCCTCACGGGCGTGCCGCTCGTCATCCATACCTGAGTCTCCAAGATGGTTACACCAGGGACAGCCAACAAACGTTTCCAGATCGCCCTCTCCTTCCCCGGCGAGCATCGGCCTTTCGTCCGGGAGGTGGCCGCCTACCTCGCCGAGAGGGTCGGTACCGAGCGGGTGCTCTACGATAGTTACCACGAGGCCGAGTTCGCCCGTCCCGACCTCGTCACCCATCTTCAGGGTCTGTACCACGACCACTCCGAACTCATCGCCGTTTTCTCTGCGCGGATTACGAAGGCAAGGATTGGTGTCGCCTGGAATGGCGCACAATCCGCGACCTCATTTCTCGAAGGGGCAAGGACATCATGCTCCTGCGTTTCGACCATGCCGAGATTCCCGGCCTGTTCCCCTCCGTGGACGGTTTCAGCGAAATCGGCGCACGCACGCCGTCGGAAATCGCCAGCCTCATCCTCCGGCGCATGGGCTGGAACCCCACCCCCATCGATGCCGTAAAGCCCAGCGTCGATATCACCCACCTCCCCAAGGGCGCGGACCACTTCCTCGGCCGCGTGGAAGAACTGGCGTGGCTCGACGCTGCCTGGAAGGATCCACAGGCCCGTCTCGTGGAATTGATCGCCCCCGGTGGCACTGGCAAGACCGCCTTGGTCAAGCGTTGGCTGGATCGGCTGGGACAGGACGGCTGGCGTGGGGCGCAACGGGTATACGGCTGGAGCTTCTACAGCCAGGGCACCGGCGATGACCGCCAGGCCTCGGACGACCACTTCCTCGGCGAGGCCCTGGCCTGGTTCGGGGTCAGGTATGAATCCAGCCTTTCCGCCTGGGACAAGGGGTTACAGCTTGCAAAAGCGGTGGCGACCACCCGCGCCTTGCTGGTGCTGGATGGCGTCGAGCCGCTGCAATATCCGCCCGGACCCCTGGCCGGCGAACTGCGCGCCACCGGACTCAAGGCCCTGCTCATTCAGTTGGCGAGTGCCGGACCCTCGGGGTTGTGTCTGCTCACCAGCCGCGAACGGCTCACCGATCTCGACGAATACCTGCGCTCCGCCGAGCATCCCGTCGGCGGCGTGCTGCGACGCGACCTCGGCAATCTGACGCCCAACGACGGCGCCCATCTGCTCCACGCCTTGGGAGTATGCGAGGCCGGGGCGGCCGCCATCGCGCGCGACGACGCGGAACTGAAGGCGGCAAGTCGCGCGGTCCGCGGCCATGCCCTGACCCTCTCCCTGCTCGGACGCTATCTCGCCCTCGGCTTTGGGGGCGACATCCGCCGCCGCGACCAAGTGAACTTCCGCGAGGCGGACGCCGAGACCCAGAACGGTCACGCCTTCCGGCTCATGGCCGCCTATGAGACCTGGTTCAAGCGCGAGGGCGAGAAAGGCGCGCGGGAACTCGCCGCCCTGCGTCTCCTCGCTTTCTTCGATCGGCTCGCGACACCGGAAAGTCTCGCCGCCCTGCGCGCCTCGCCTCCCATCCCCGGATTGACCGAATCCCTGATGGATCTGAGTGACCGCCAGTGGCGCATCACCCTCAAGCGCCTGGAAGACTGCGGCCTGATCTATCCCAGCCTGGACCCTCACCCCAGCCCTCTCCCAGCGGGAGAGGGAGCCAGCCTCGACGCCCATCCCCTGATCCGGCACTACCTGGCCGACTCCCTGCGCCAGCATCAGCCCGACGCCTGGCGCGAGGGGCACCGTCGTCTCTACGAATACCTCAAGGCCAGCGTCCCCCACCGTCCGGAAGGCTTGGCCGCGCTGCAACCCCTCTATCAGGCCGTCGCCCATGGCTGCTGGGCGGGGTTGTACCAGGAGGCACTCGCCGAGGTGTATCGAGACCGCATTCTGCGCGGCACGGGGGATGACGGCTTCTACAGTTGGAAAAAGCTTGGCGCATTTGGCGCGAACCTGGGGGCGATGGCCTGCTTCTTCGTCGAGCCCTGGCGACACCTGGCCCCGAGCCTGAGTGAGGCCGACCAGGCTTGGCTGCTCAACGAAACGGCTCTCCAACTGCGCGCACTCAGCCGGCTGGACGAGGCCCTGGAGCCGATGCGAGCCGGGGCGGAAATGGCGCTGAAGCAGGGGAATTGGAGAAACGCCGCCCAAGGCTACGGCAACCTGAGCGAGTTGCAACTGAGCCTAGGCCGGGTCGTCGGCGCCCTGGACGATGCCGGGCAGGCGGTGGCCCATGCCGACCGGAGCGGTGATGCGTTCCAGCGCATGAGCAAGCGCACGACCCTGGCGGATGCCTTGCACCAGCACGGCGAGTTGGAGACGTCCGAGGCCCGTTTCGTCGAGGCCGAAGCGTTGCAATCGGAAAGTCAACCCGAGTACCCGCGGCTCTACTCGTTACGAGGTTTCCGGTATGGCGACCTACTCCTGGCCGGGGTCGAGCGGGCGGCTTGGCGCGGGCCAGTGGAGGACGAGACGTTGCTGCGGCGGTACGGGGAGGTAGCGGAGCGGGCGGTGCGGACGCTACCAATTGCGGAGATGAATCGTTGGATTCTCGACATCTCCCTCGACCACCTCACCCTGGCTCGTTGCGCCCTGTATGGCGCCCGGCTACGCGGCGAATCGCCCGCCGCCGCCCGAGCCGAGGCCGAGCGCGCCCTCGCCGGCCTGCGCGCCTCCGGCAATCAGGATGACCTCCCGCGCGGCCTCCTCACACGCGCCTGGCTGCGCCACCGCCTGGGAGATACGACGGGTGCCGAAGCGGATCTGCAGGAGGTCGAGCAGATCGCCAAACGCGGCCAGATGCGGCTACACCTGGCCGATTGTCATCTCACCCGCGCGCGGTTGTTTCGAGACCGGGACGAACTCGCCAAGGCGCGGGCGCTCATCGAGCAATGCGAATACTGGCGCCGCCTGCCGGAGCTGGAGGACGCGGAGGCGGCCTTGAATTTGAGCTCGTAGGCTGGCGATGAGCGTAGCGAATCCCAGCTCTTGGCCGGTGCCAAGAAACTGGGTTTCGGCTAACGCCTCAACGCCAGCCTACCTAGCCACGAGCTGGGGAGGCGTCGGATGGGTGCCAACCCATCGTTATACGAATTTGGCCTGGTCGGAAACGGCGGACGGGGATGTCGATGTTGGCCTGGTTTGATGCGTTTATAACTCTGTCCCCATTGGGCGGATTCAAGTTACAAGTGCACCACGGAGAGCGTCGGCGAAGACATCGTAGGAGGCTCGGTAGTTGAGGCCTTTCCGTGGACGTTGGTTGATCTTGAGGACAACCGCCTCTAGTTCCGCGGGGCTCACCTTACTGAAATCGGTTCCTTTAAGCGAGACGGGGCTTCCAACCCCGTCTCGTATATTGTTCTGTGGCGATCTCCAGCGTTGTTTGAAAGTGCTGTCGGCACTACTCGGCGACTCAGAAGCAAGTATTCCCAGGAGCGAGGCATACCCCCACCAATGATGCGGACAGGATGGCTTGCTCAGAGATTTGCCGCTGTAACCCCCCTTATCCTCCCTTCTCAGGGGGGAAAGAAACTGATAGCCAGCAAGGCTCCTCTCCAAACTTCATGTCGGTTTCCGAGATCCGGGCATCGCCCCTGAGAACCGATTTTTTGTTCTTAAAATAAGAACAATCAGGCCAGATATACCGGTTATTGTTCTGAAAAATAGAACATCTTGAGCCGCTATCTGGCCCGGCCCGAGGGCTGAAAACCCTGTGCGGAAAGAAGACTGGAGCTCAGATCCGTTCCGCCGTGGGCTGGCGGGTTTCCATGGTCCCTGGAACGGACAGAATGACACCGGGCGGAGCCTGGATCTCGTTGTCGGCGAGATAACACCCCGGGTCCTCGGCCCAGGGATCCCCGGCCACTTGGAAGGCGCGGGTGCGGGAATTGCCGTTGCACAGGGAGCCATAGGCGCAGCGCGCGCAACGCCCCCCCACCGGACGGGGACGTTGGCGCAGGCCGGCGAGCAGGGGATCGCGGTTGTCCTGCCAGATGGCGGAAAAGGGCCGCTCGCGGACATTGCCGAGGTTGTAGTCCCACCACATGGTGTCGGGGTGGACGTTGCCGAGATTGTCGATGTTGGCGATGTTCTCCCCCGAGGCATTGCCGCCCCAGCGCATCAGCC
>JBPOHE010000081.1:0-41735 GCA_052035915.1 Pseudomonadota bacterium | reverse complement strand
GCGAAAGCTCATCCATGTCGCTTTTGGTGTGCTCAAATCGGGACAACCCTTCAACCCAGCGCTTCATGGAGCTTGATTCGGATAACAGTATCTACGAATATCGATAATACCTATCGAGAAATGGTATAAGCGAAGCGAACCGCCTCATTCGAGGTTTTCATACACGCGATCGATGCTACGCCACTGAAAAAAATGACTCGGCAGGAATGGCTATTCCCGCTCAGTGGTTCCGGGCATCGGCTGGAAATGGCCGGTTTTTGTTCTCATTAAGAGAACAATATAGAAAAATAACTAGATATTGTTCTTTATTTGAGAACAAAAACCGGGCCAACGCGGCCAGGCCCGGGATCGCGGACAAGTTCAGCCCGTTCGGTTCCGCCATGCATGCGGTTCGTACCTCACCGCATCCTAGGTCACTTCAAGCTCCCTCAATCGCTCCTCGAACCAGGCCGGAAGATCCCGGTAATCGGGATGCCGGGGCAGAACCTGGGCCAGGCGACGAGCGATCTCCAACCCCTCCTCGAAGGCGGCGCGGGCCGCCCCCCAGTCCCCCAGGGCCCGGTCGGTGTTTCCCACGTTGTTGAGCGAGACCGAGAGATCGCGCAGGGCCTCGGGGGTCTCCCCCAGGCGCCCGAGCAGACGGCGGCGGATCTCGAGGGACTCGGCGAAGGCCGCGCGGGCCGCCCCCCAGTCCCCCAGGGCCTGGTCGGTGTTGCCGACGTTGTCGAGCGAGATCGAGAGGTCGCGCAGGGCCTCGGGGTCGTCCTGGTGGTCGGCGAGCCTGGCGTGGGTGGTCTCGACCAGCCAGAGGGCGACCTCCCGGGCCTCGGAGAGATGTCCGCGCCCCATGAGGGCGTCGAAGGCGCGTCCGCCGGCCAGAAGGCCGCCCCGGTTGCGGCTGCCCTTGGGCTCGAGGCGCCGCCACTCGCGCACCAGGGAGGTCTCCGACTCGGTCAGGGGGAAGGGCTCCGGGTGGGTGGGTGGGCGGGTGGGCGGCTCCGCCGCCCCGGTGGCGAGCCAGGGGCCGGTCTCCAGGCTGAAGTGGCGGATGGCCCAGAGATCCGGCACCAGGGCCTTGATCTGGGCCTTTTCCGTCCGGGGCAGCACCAGGATCAGGGGCTTGGTGAGGGCGCGGCGCAGGGGCTCGCGCTGTTCGTTCAGGCGGGCCAGGAACTGGAGCCTGGCCTCCCGCCAGGCGCTCTCCTGGTCGCTGTCCACCACCCCGGGGAGCCGCGTCAGGTCCAACCAGACGGGGGCGTCCAGGGCCCGTCGATAATTGGGCGGGTGCAGCAGGCGGGGCAGCAGGCCCTGCAACAGCTCGGCCGCTGTCTGTGGGAGGGGGATCTCCAGTCCGGTGACCCGCGCCCGGTAGATATCGGCCAGCCGCTCCCGCAGTATCTGCACCACCGGAGGCCGATCGCTGAAGACGAACACCAGGGCGAAGCTGTCGCACCACTGGAGGTGTTGCTTGAACCTCAGCCAGGCGGCCTCGCCCTCCGGGTTGAGGAAAGGTCCGGCGGTCAAGGCCGAGCCGCCTCCGGCAGCTGATGGCGGATCTCCTCCACCAACAGGGGGTGGATGTCGTACCAGGGTTCGCCGTTCAGGTAGTTCATGATCAGGTTGCCATCCAGGAACCTGGCCAGTTGGGGGAGGTCCGTCGTGCTGGGGAGGGACGCCTCTTTGGTGCTGTGGATGCGCCCCAGCCATTCGGCATCCTCGTCGGCGATCGGCAGAAGTTCGTTGCGGAGCTGCTCCTTGGCCCGGGCGATCATCTCCGGGCTCAATGTCTCGTCCGGCCGTCCGAGCCGGGCGGTACTCAGGCCGATGACGCACTCGCGCACCAAGCGGAAGAAGTCCCGCAGATCGCCGCCGGTACAGATCGCCAGATCGCGCAGGCTGTCCTCCGGGATGATGTCGCGCCAGCCCGGGTGACGCCGGCCGATGATCTCCTCCATGACCGCCAGCCCGTCCAGGTCCGGCCGGCCGTCGCGGTGCCGCACATGCACATTGGGCCAGCGGACGATGGGGTGTCCCCCCAGGGTGCGGCCCAGGTTCGGCGACAGGGCCTGGAGATAGGGCGGGATGGTATAGACCAGGTGCAGTTGGGGAAAGGCGAGGCTCGCGGCCTGGCCGGAAAAGAGGTTCACCACGCTGTCGTGGACCTTGGCCGCCTCGGTGCCGACGCCACGGATCTGCTCCACCGAGTCTACTAAGAGGACCACCTTGAGATCCGAATCCCCGCTTTGCTCGCGGATGGACTTGACCAGGGCCACCACGTAGTCCTGGGCGTCCGCGATCAGGCGGCTCAGGTGGCCGCGCAGATGTTCCTGGACCCGTTGTTTGAAGTCCGGCTCGTTCTTGAGCTTGAGCCCGAGCTTGGCCGGTGCCCCGGCCTCCTTCAGGTCCAGCTCGAACCTTTCCAACTGTACCTCCGAGGTCAGAAAGCGTTGCAGGCGCTCCCAATAACTGTGGGTGAGAGCCTTCTGGCCGGTATCCTGCTCCACCGCCTGACCCAGTGCCGTCATCAAGGACAAGACGAAGTCCGAGATCTCCGGGGGTTTGGTCACCAACAGAAAGTCGAGCATATTGACCAGGAACACCCTGGCGCCGCTCTGCTTCTCCAACAGCCGCTTGAGGCGGCGCAGCTCGGTGCTCTTGCCATTGCCGCGAAAGCCGGTCAGGAGGTGGACGCTCTCCGACTCCGCCCAGTGCAGGCGTTGCCACAGCAGCAGGATGGGATCCTTCTCCGGCGTCGATTGGAGGATGGGTACGTAGTAGGGATCGTCCGGATCGAGGGGCATGGCGCCCCGGCCGCTCAGGCTTTTGTACAGGTCTCGCAAGGGATCGATGTGGATGGGCATGGGCGGCTCTCGCTGGGGCGGGTTCATGGGGTCGCGGACCTATTGTAGAACAGCCATCCGGATACCCCTCAAGGGAGTCACAGCGGGTGCGGTTATCGTCAGAGTCTGTTGTCTAGCCCGCCTTTCTCAGCGGATACCGTAGCGAGCCTATCGGCGTTCGCGGTAGGTGGCTGGTGAGAAAGGCGGGCTAGACGATTCCTGTATCACTCCGTCGCCACCTGTTCCTCTGGCCGCGGCGGCACGGCGAGGCGCCCCATCTGTTCTCCCACCCGGTACCAGTCGAGTTTACGGGTGAGCAGCATCACCAATCCGAGCACGGCGAAGACCAAGAGGCTGCCCATGAGCAGGGCGTTATCCTCGGAACTCAGGATGGCGAAGAGCATGGCGTAGAGGAGCAGAAACTTGCCGGCGAACGCCAATCCCATCTTGGCACTCTGCATCACCCCGGCGATGTAGAAACTGAGCAAGGCGGTGCAACCCAGGGTGGCGATCAGGTAACTCAAGGCGAAGCCCAGGTGTTCCGAGAGCGAGATCAAGAGGAGATAGAACACCGCCAGAGCCATGCCGACCAGGAGGTAGTGCATGGGATGCAGCCGCAGTCGGCGCATCACCTCGAAGAGAAAGAAGGCGACGAAGGTCAGGCCGATGAAGAGCAGGCCGTATTTCACCGAACGCTCGCTCTGCTGATAGATATCCACCGGGGTGATGAAGGAGACGCCGAAGATATCCTTGAGCAGGGGTCCGCATTGGTTCTGGGCGCAGGACTGCACCTCACCCTTGATGTCGCCGGAGAAGGAGGACGCCTGCCAGCGGGCGGTAAAGCCATGCTCGTCGATCTTGTGCTCGATCGGCAGATAGCGACCGAAAAAGCTCGGGTGCGGCCAGGGGGATTGCAGGTTGACATGGGTGCTCTTGCCCACCGGCGCGAAGCGGATCTGCTCCATGCCGCGCAGGCTGATCTTGGTGCCGAAATCGAAACCCTGGGTGGCCTGGGGATCGAGATCCCCCACCAGCGCATGCATCCCCGCCAACTGGGCGAAGGCCCGACTGCCGGAAAGAAATTCGCTCTCCTTCCCCTGCCATTGCCATCTCGGTTGCTCCACGATCCCCCGTAGGTCCGAGATCAGGAGGCTGACGAAGGCCGGCTCGAACTTGATCTCCTTGTTGCCCTCTTTCGCCAGTTCCCCCAGCGCCGCGGTGGTGAAGCGCCCGCTCAGGGCCAGTTCCGAGGTATAGACGGGCACGGCGTAGAGCCCCCGTTGGCGTTCCTCGGTCTGTACCCGGGCCTGGATCTCGAGCTTGTCCGGTAGGATGAAGAGGTTTTTACGCAGGATCTGGGGCTCGGTGCGGTAACTCTTGAGGTGCTCGTCCCACACCTGGTGTTGGCCGATCACCTGGTAGGGCACCACCAGCAGCGGCCCTATCAGCGCCTGTTCGCCGGTCCAGCTCTGGGCGATATCGGCGCGGACCTCGGCGCGGAACTGGGTGCGCTCCTTGATGAGGCCGTCGATCATCGACAAGGGCCAACCCAATAACAGAAACAACAGCCCGAGGCTGAAGATCTTGAGTAGGAAACGGATGGGCATCTCTATTCTCCTGAATGAATGGCGGTGGGTGTTCGTTTCAGGAGCCTACTCCCGCTCTGTGAGGGAAGCCGGTGGATTGGATGGGCTTTGTGTGAGGACGCCCCTTTACCTCCCGCCGAGGGGTAGCCGCAAAACGGCCCGAGCGCCGCCTTCCGGAGCCTTGTCCACCCGGATCTCGCCGCCATGCAGCCGGGCCACCTCCCGCACCAGGCTCAAGCCGAGGCCGGAACTCTTGCGGCCGCTCTCCGGGCGCGGGGTGGAGAAAAAGCGTTCAAACAGACGCTCCTGGGCATAATCCGGGATCCCCGGGCCCTGATCCTGGATGGCGAGATACCAGCCATCGCCTTCACGACGACTCTCGATGCGGATGAGGCCGTCCGCCGGACTGAAGTCGATGGCGTTGTCCAGCAGGTTGCTGATCGCCTGCAACACCAGAAAGCGCTCGCCGCGAATCTGGAGCTCCTGGTCCAGCCTGGTCTCGAAGCGGATGCCCTTGGCCGCGGCCTGGGGTTGCTTCGACTCCAACAGCGTCTGCGCGAGCTCGGCGGTATCCAGCGTCTCCACCTGTTCCAGACCCTGCCGGTTCTCCAGCGCCGCCAGCCCCAGGAGTCGTTCCACGATCTGCCGCAAACGCCCACTTTCGTTGCGGATGTTGGCGAGAAACCGTCGGCGGGTGGCCGGCGGCATCGCCTCGTCGAGCAACTCCGCCGCCCCCTGGATGGCGGTCAGCGGGCTCTTCAATTCGTGGGTGAGGCTGTGCAGATAGCGTTCGACATAGGCCTTGCCCTCCAGCTCGGCGCGCATCGACTCCATCGCCTCGGCCAGGGTCGCCAGTTCCCGTTCCGAGACCCGGGGTCGACTCACCTGGCGACCATCCCGCACCGCCCGGGCGTATCTCGTCAGGCGCCGAATGGAGCTGGTCAACCAGAGAGTGAACAGGACCCCCAGCGTCAGCGAGGCCAGCAGCAGCCAGAGCCCCTTTTCCTGGAGATTGCGCTTGGCCGCCTCGACGAAAGGCATGACGCTGAGGCTGGGCTTGCCCAGGCTGATGACGCCGAGCAGATGCCCGGCGGGGTCCAGGATGGGCGCGCCGACATACATGACGCTGGAGAGGGGATCCTTGGTATCCTCCCTGGTGCTGCGGGCGCCGTATTGGCCGCGCAGAGTGAGGTAGACATCGTTCCAGCGGGAATAGTCCTGCCCCAGATCCCGTCCACGGGAATCGAACACCACCCTGCCAGCGGCGTCGGTGATATAGACCACCAGGTTCGGCTCCTGCTTGTTCAACTGGCGGATGGCGGCCTGAAAACGGCGTTGCTTGAAGCGCTCGATCCCGGCGGCGAACTCCCCTTCACCGATCCGTCCCGCGGCCAGTTCCGCCGCCACCTGTTCCGCCAGCAGATGGGCCATGTCCACCAACACCTCTTCGATGGATTGGCGCATGCCCGGGGTCAGCTCGGCGACGAAACTCCGCAGATAGAACCAGCCGGTCAGACCCACCAGCAGGAAATAGCCGAGGAAGAGGCGGACGCTAAAGTTCATGCACCCGGGCCTCGATACTGTAGCCGATGCCGCGATGGGTCTTGATGGGGTCCTGGTCGGCGGCGATCTCCCGCAGCTTGGCGCGGAGGCCCTTGATGTGGGTGTCCACCGCCCGCTCCTCGCTCTCGTCCGGCGTCGACCAGACACGATGCATGATCTGTCCCCGGGTGAAGACCTGTTGCGGATGATGCAACAGGGTCTTGAGGATCAGGTATTCATAGCGCGTCAACTCCAGGGCGACGCCGCAGTAGCGGATCAGCGCCCGTCCCGGGTCCAGCTCAAAACCATGCGGGATGAGCACCGGGGCCTCCGGGCGCGTCCGTCGCAATATGGCCTTCACCCGCGCCGCCAGCTCCCGCGGACTGAAGGGTTTGGTGACATAGTCGTCACCGCCGATCTCCAGCCCGACGATGCGATCCACCTCCGCATCCCGGGCGGTGAGAAAGAGGATGGGCACCGGGGAGAGCCGGCGGATCGCCTTGCAGAACTCGAAGCCATTGCCGTCCGGCAGACCGACATCCAACACCGTCAGGGCGATGTCTCCCCGCTCGATGCGGGCCAGGCCATCCCGCCCGAGGCGCACCCAGTGCACCCGAAAGCCCTCTGTCTCCAGGGCATAGACCACCGCATCGGCGATGGCCGACTCGTCTTCGACAAGCAGAATGGTTTCCATGGAACAGACCTGGTCAGGGTGGCGCGGATTGAATGGAGATCCCTGGGCGGAACCGCCCGGCGGCTATTATCCGGATGCGGCGAGGGCGAGGAAGAGGGAGATTTCCGGCCTTGATCATCCTGTTGCCTGATTGCGCCAGACCAGCCTGGCCGGATGCCCATGGCGCACCATTTTGGTGGGCCCGGCTCACCCGGCCAGGCCCTTGTGTTCTCCCCGAGAGAACAATGGCTCGGCTATTTGCCGATGAGTTCCGCTTTAGAGAACAAAAACCGGGCTCTCGAGGCCGAGGCCCGGATCTGAAATCAATTGTCGTTATGATTTACCACTTGCAGGTGTAGATGGGTGTTCACCCATCGTTAGGCGAATGTGGCTTGGTCGGAAACGGCGGATGTCGATGTTGGCCTAATGCGCGACGGGGTTTGTAACCCCGTCGCCAACGTTTGGCGCGAAGCCGTACATTGGAACAAGCAAAATGTTACGGACGGGGCACAAGTCGTCGGTTGGACCAGCGTGATATAGAAAGCCGAAGGGAACCGGGGCTCGATGGAAAACGGCCATTTATCGTCCTTTTTGAGAGAACAATAGCCCAATTAAATGGCGCATTGTTCTCGTTAGAAGAACAAAAATCAGGCTTTCCAGCCCCATGCCCGAGCGACACCCGGGGCGAAATCGGCTGGTATCGAGGGGCCGAGCGCCAAAGGACGGCCCCTTGGTCGAGACGCCGGGCTGGGTCGGTGTCGAACTCAACCCAGCCCTGCGCCAGTTTAGAAGCTCACCAGCGAGACGCCGTAGCTGGCGCTGCCGGTGGCGCCGAGGTTGTCGGTCACCGTCAGCTCCAGGTTGCAGGTCTGACCCGGTGGTGGTGGCGATAGGGGAAGATCCACCACCAGGATCACGACCTGGTCAGTAGTGGAGTCAAAGAACTGACAGGGACCGCTGCGCGTCCACTGGTAAGAGACGATCTGTCCATCTGGATCGAACGAACCCGAGCCAGAGGCGCCGAAATCCTCCCCGTAGGGAACCTCGACCGGCGCGATGATGTTGGCGATTGGTGCCTGATTGCTGATCGACTGAGCGGAAGCGCTGTTGGTGGCCCCCAGATTGTCGGTCACGGTCAGACCTATGTTGCAGGGTCCAGCCGCCCCGGTGGCGGAGAAATTCATGCGGAGTTGGGCCGTCGCCGAGGTGGCGTCGCCGATGATGGAGCAGCTACCCAGGGCGCTCCAGAGGTAGGCGACGATCTGGCCATCGGGGTCGCTGGAAGTGGAGCCATTGGCGATGAAACTCTGCCCTCCTGTCGCCGACCGAGGTACTTCAGTGATGCGGGCGATAGGCGGCTGGTTGGCTACGCTGGCGGTGACCGAGGCCGTTCCGCTCGCCCCCTGGTTATCGGTGACGACCAGAGTCACCTGACAACTCGCGCCGGCCTGGGCGTTGGCGCTCATGACATACTGGGCCGTGGTGCCGGTCGAGGAACCAACCAGGGAGCACGCCCCCAGGGCCGACCACTGGAAGCCGGTGATCTGGCCGTCGGGATCGGAGGAACTGGAGCCTTCGGCGACGAAGCGCTGATTGGCCCGAACCTCTGGGGGTACCCGGTTGATCCTGGCGACCGGCGGCTGGTTGAGATTGGGAGCGGCGTTGATGCTGGCGATGGCGGTCGCCGAGCCGGTGGCGCTACGGTCGTCGGTGACGGTCAAGCCGACCACGCAGTTGGCGCCCGGGGTAGCGTTGGGACTGATCTGATATTGGGCGCTGCTGCTGGTGGCGGTGCCGACAAGCGCGCATTCCCCCGAGGCGGTCCAGAGATAGGCGGTGATGCGTCCGTCGGGGTCGTTGGAACCGCTACCGCCGGCGGTAAACTCGGCACCGGCCTGGGTCTGGGCGGGGACACCCGAGATCAGGGCACGGGGTGGCTGATTCGGCGGCGGATTGATGCGGACACTGGTGCTGGTGGCATCCGTGGCCCCTTGATTGTCCCGCACCTGGAGTTGAACACCGCAACTCTCCCCGGCAGCGGCGTTGGGGTTGATCTGGATCGCGACCATCACCCCGTTCGCGGCTCCGCTCAGGCTACAACTTCCCGTCACCGACCAGGCATAGGCTTGGATGCTTCCGTTGGGATCGCTGGAGGTCGAACCATCGGCCACCAGCGCGGCGCCGGCGCTGGCCTCGGCCGGAAGGCCGGTGATGCGGGCCTGGGGTCGATCGTTGAGCTGGGTGATCTGCTCGCGCTTCTTTTCCGCCACCACTACCCGGGTGGCGGCCTCCTGAAGCGACTGGATGTCGGCGCCCCGCACCGGCTCGGCGATGCGGCCACCCGGATGTTCCAGCGAACGCCGCAGGTCCGTGGCCAGTTGGGGACCCAGGCCGGAACCCTTGGTCCGCTGGCTCTTGTTCAGGCTGCAATAGAACCCCGCCCCCGAGTCGCTGGACTGGGAATCGTACTTCTGATTGAAGATCTCGAAGCCGCAATACCCGATGTCGATGAAAATGGATTGCCGGGCCACCACCGAATCGTCGCTGAGGCGGAATCCCGCCGGGGTCCCGAGCAGCGGAGTGGTGAGCATGAGATCGTAGACCACCTGATCCGCCTTGGCGGCATAACCAAGTTCGGCATCCATATCGGCCAGGCCCTTGGCCAAGCCTTGGTGATATCCCAGGCTACTGATCAGGCCCGAATCCAGATCGCCGCTCGATGTGCCCTTGTATTCCAGCCGATGCTGGCTGAGGGAGGCGCTGAAGCCCCCGGGCGAGAGGGCGGCGAACTCCCCTTTCGATTGGGTCCCGCCTTCGAGATCAAAAGTGGCCGTATTGAGTTCAGGGCCGGTGGGGGTCTGCACCAGGCTTCTGAAGGTCTGGCCGCCGCCGCCGGAGTCGTTGCTGGCATAGCGAAAGGCCAGGGCCTGGAGCGCGGTGGCCAGGGGACCACCGGGCAGACTCTGATATTGCATAAGCACACCGGCGGAGGATTGCTGCATGTCGACGTCACGCTTGCCGTAGACGCCGCCGAGATTGGCCTCCTGCTGGCTCTGGCCGTAACCGCCGGTAAGGGTCAGATCCAGGCCCTTGATGCTGAAGAGATTCCGCGTCGAGGCGGTGAGGGCGCCGCCGTAGAGATCCTCTCCGGCGTAGAGCCCGAGATGGAAACCCAGATCCGGATTGGCCAGATATTGGCCGGTGAATTCCACCACCTTGCTGTCGCCCAGACCGCGAATGCCGACATCCGCATCCCAGGGTTTTGCCGCCCCCTTCTTACCGAAACCGGCCAGGGCACCGGCAGCCGGGGTTTCCGCCGCGGCTGGGCCGCTGCCGGTGACGGTGCGGGTGAAGGAGATCAACCACTGGAATTGGCAACCCCTGGAGTCGGCCTGGGTCAGGGGAACCCAGGTGCGTCCGCCATCCTTGCTCAGCCTATAGCGCTCGGCCCAGGAAGGATGGGCGAACCCCTGTTCCCGGCAACCCGCCCAAAGGGCCTGGGAATCGCCGATCCGCCACACCGGGAAATAGTATTTCCCCGTCTCGGCCAGGGTGACATCGACCGGATAGGCGGCCAGTTGTTCTACATCGGGTTCGGCCTCGGCCAGTGCCCAGAGGGGGAAGCACAGGAAGGTTACCCCGAGGCTGACGCGGGCCAGGGAACGGCCGGCACCGGAGCGGGAGGGCGAAGCATAACTAGGCATACCGAACTCCTCTGAGTTCCTTGCGCTTTTTGGGTATTGCCTGAAAATAGCCTGCTCATGCGTGGTACACAACCCCGTCCCCTGGCGAGGAGTCCGCTTGCGGATCGAGATTTCCACCGGGTCGTCCATCCGCGCGCTGACCGCAACGCAGATTCGCGAGACTGGGTGTTATGGCGAAAGATGATCCAAATCGAGGCCAAGAGGGCTCCATTAACAGCCTGGGCATCAAAGCCTTGCTCCTGGATATGGACGGCCTGCTTTATCACGGCGACCAACCTCTCGCCGGGGCGCGGGTATTCCTACAAAAACTCCGTCACTTTCCCCATCTCTTCATCACCAACAACCCCATCCTGCCGCCTCAGGCCATAGCCGCCAAACTCGAACGCATCGGCCTGCCGAGGCCGGATCCGGCCCGGATCCTCACCTCCGCCGGCGCCACCGCCCAACTGCTGGCCAGACAACGGCTGGGGTTCCGCTACTTCGCCGTAGGCGCCGAAGGACTGCATAGCGCCCTGGAGGCCGTGGGCACGGCCGATGCCTATGCGGCGGATTTCGTCGTCGTCGGCGAAGGGGCCGGCCTCGACTATTACAGCCTCACCCGGGGGATCAACCTGATCCTCAAACGGGGGGCGAAACTGGTGGTGACCAATCCCGATCAGACCGTCGATGCCAACCTCGGTGGCGAACATCTGCTTTTGCCTGGGGGTGGCGCCCTGGTGGCGGCCTTCGAGGTGGCGACCGGGCACAAGGCCCTGGTGGTGGGCAAGCCCGAACCCCTGCTTTATCAGTGCGCCCTGGACCAGCTCGGGGTAAAGGCGGCGGCCTGCCTGATGATCGGCGATCGACCGGATACCGATCTGCTGGGGGCCGCCCGTTTGGGGATGCGGACCGCCCTGGTGCGGAGCGGCAGATTCCGCCCGGAAGACCCCTGGCCGCCGGAGGTTCCCCCGGCGGATTACGATGTGGCCGATCTGGATGAACTACGTCACCGACTGGGCGGACTCTTGGTGCAACCGGGCCCGAGCCGTCGCGGGCGTCACCCGGCCTGACCCAGAGGACGGGAGAATACCGCCTGATCGATCTCTCACCGAAATAAGAATAACGGAGCCCAAGCCCATGAAGGTGTTTATCGTTTATGCCCATCCGGAACCCAAAAGCTTCAACGGCGCCATGTTCAGCCTGGCCCAGGAGGTATTGCGGGACAGCGGCCAGGAGGTGATGACCTCGGATCTCTATGGCATGGGATTCGATCCCCTTTCCAGACGCCGCAACTTTACCACGGTGCGCGATGCGGATTTCCTCCGTCTCCAGCTCGAAGAGTTGCATGCCAGCGAGCATGAGGGTTTCGCCCCCGAGATCGAGCAAGAGATAGAAAAGATCGAGTGGTGCGACCTCATGATCTGGCAGTTCCCCCTCTGGTGGTTCGGGCTGCCGGGGATCCTCAAGGGCTGGGTGGATCGGGTGTTCGCCATGGGTCGGGTTTATGGCGGCGGACATCTCTATGCCACCGGCACCTTCAGCGGCAAGCGCGCCCTGCTTTCCCTCACCACCGGCGCGCCCCCCGAGGCCTATGAACGGGGTGGCTTCAACGGCGACATCAACGCCATCCTGCGTCCCATACAAAGAGGGATGTTGCAGTTCGTCGGCTTCGAGGTCTTGGCACCCCAGATCGTCTACAGCCTGGTGCGCCTGAGCGATCAGCAGCGCCAGGACATCCTGCGCGACTATGCCCGGCGATTGCGCACCATCGACCAGGAACAGCCCATTGATGTCGGTGAATACTGATATCCGCGATCCCCGGGTCGACCAGCCGCCGATGAACAACCCCGCCGCCACGCCCTATGCCGGCCTGCTGCCGGATCTGATCCTGGACGCGGTGGAATCCCTCGGCTATCGGGCCGACGGCGGTCTGCTGGCGCTCAACAGCTATGAGAACCGCGTCTATCAGATCGGCATCGAGGACGCACCGCCGCTGATCGTCAAGTTCTATCGGCCCCAGCGCTGGAGCGATGCCGCCATCCAGGAGGAGCATGATTTCAGTCTGGCCCTGGAGGCGGAGGAGATCCCGGTGGTCGCCCCCCTGGTGAACGCCGCCGGACAAAGCCTGCACAGTTTCGCCGGCTACCGCTTCGCCCTCTTCCCCCGGCGCGGCGGGCGCTGGCCGGATCTGGACGACCCGGATCATCTCGCTTGGTTAGGAAGATATCTGGGTCGGGTGCATCAACTGGGGGCGGTTCGACCTTTCCAACATCGTCCCACTCTGGCCCCCGAAACCCTGGGGACGGCCTCGGTTCGCTTCCTGCTGGAATCGGGCTGGGTGCCGGTGGAACTCCGTCAAGTCTATCTGGAGGTAACCAAGGCGCTACTGGCCACCATCGATACGGCCTTCGGCACGGCGCGGGGATATCGCCCCATCCGCCTCCATGGCGATTGTCACCCAGGCAACATCCTCTGGACCCCGAACGGGCCGCATTTCGTCGATCTCGACGACGCCGTCAACGGCCCCGCCATCCAGGACCTCTGGATGCTCTTGTCCGGGGAGCGACATGAACGCGCCCTGCAACTCAGCTTCGTGCTCGAAGGCTACCAGTTGTTTGCCGATTTCGACCCGCGACAACTGGGCCTCATCGAACCCTTGCGCAGCTTGCGCATGATCCATTACGCGGCCTGGCTGGCACGCCGATGGGATGACCCCGCCTTTCCGACCGCCTTTCCCTGGTTCGCCACCACCCAGTATTGGCAAGACCATATCAACAGCCTGGAACATCAGCTCGCCATCCTGGCGGAACCGCCCCTGCCGCTGATTTGATACCATTTCTCGATAGGTATTATCGATATTCGTAGGCTGGTGTTGAGGCGCGAAGCGCTGAAACCCAGCTTCTTGGTGTGGACAAGTAGCTGGGATTCGCTTCGCTCATCGCCAGCCTACCCATGGCTTTCTGCCTGCCTTCTATGATTCTGCCGTCTCAGGCGGCTCAGGTGCTCCCGTCGATGGCGGATAATCTAATAGGAATTGGTATTACAGCCTCCGCGCCAAGGTCTGTGCCCCCGATTATTGTTCTCATAAAGAGAACAATACAGGCTTTATTTCTTTATTTGTTGCTAATAAAAGAACACAAATCGGGCCTTTTCACTCGATGCCCGGGAGGCGAAGGTTTCCAAACAGCTTCTTAGAGCGGTATCAGCGTTCTGTCCCAGCCTGGTCGGTCAACAGGCCCTCGGCCTGTTGGTCCGCGTGATAGGAGGAGCGGACCATGGGACCCGAGGCCACGTTGGAAAATCCCATTTCCCGGGCCGCCTGGCCGAGCTGTTCAAACTCCGCCGGCGATACATATCTCTGTACCTGAAGATGATCCCGACTTGGCGGCAGGTACTGGCCAAGGGTCAGCATATCGCCACCATGGCGTCGCAGATCCGCCAGGACCTCGATGACCTCCTGGTTGGTTTCCCCCAGTCCCAGCATGAGCCCGGACTTGGTGGCCACGCTGGGATGTTCGCTCTTGAACCGGCGCAACAGCTCCAGCGAGGTCCGGTAATCCGCTCCCGGGCGGGCCTGGGGATAGAGTCGAGGTACGGTTTCCAGATTGTGGTTGAAGACATCGGGGAGATCCCGGGACAGGGCGGCGAGGGCCAGCTCCTGGCGTCCGCGGAAATCGGGCACCAGCACCTCAAGCCGGATACCCGGATTGGCTTGGCGGACCGCCCGAATACAGGCGGCGAAATGATCGGCCCCGCCATCCCGGAGGTCGTCGCGATCCACCGAGGTGATGACGACGTACCTCAACCCCATGGCCCGGATGGCTTCCGCCAGATGTTCGGGTTCGTCCGTATCCAGGGGTTCCGGTCGGCCATGAGCGACATCGCAGAAGGGGCAGCGGCGGGTGCAGATGTCGCCCATGATCATGAAAGTGGCGGTGCCATGATTGAAACACTCCCCCAGATTGGGGCAGGCGGCCTCCTCGCAGACGGAACTGAGCCGGTTTTCACGCAGGATGCGCCTGATGTGGCTCACCCCCGCCCCTACCGGTGCCTTGGCGCGGATCCAGTCCGGCTTGCGCAGGATAGACTGGCCGGTTTCCACCTTCACCGGGATCCGGGCCAGTTTGCTTGCCCCCCGTTGATGGCTCTCCGGCTGTCGACGAGAGGGGGCTTGCAGGTCAGTCAGGTCTTCCATCGCGGGCTCCTGGGTTAGGCGATTGCCGGAAAATGATATACCTGAATGCGCCGGATGTTCGTTCGCCTTCAAGGCACGCCAGCCGGCGCATAGCGAGCTCTGTAACGGCTGGCGCAACGCCGAAGGCGGACGAATAGCCCAGCAGGCTGGTATAACTTTTGACAGAAATCGCCTTAGTCGGAGATTTCCACCAGTGGCAAACCCAGCCGTCCGGCCAGCCGGCGGGCCAGTTCATCGCCGATGAGATCCGGATCGGACGGGGCGCCGAGTTGGCTCATCTGGGTGAGCCGCAATCCCCGGTAGCCGCAGGGATTGATGCGTCCAAAGGGTTCCAGGTCCATGTCCACGTTCAGGCTGAGGCCGTGAAAGCAGCAGCCGTGCCGCACCCGCAGACCCAGGGAGGCGATCTTGCGATCGGCCACATACACGCCCGGCGCCTCGGCTCGGGATTCGGCCCTGATACCGTAGCCTTGCAACAGCTCGATCACCGTGGTTTCGAGTAGATCCACCAATTGACGGATCCCCAGACCAAGGCGACGCAGATCGAGCAGCGGGTACAGGACCAACTGCCCCGGGCCGTGATAAGTCACCTGACCGCCGCGATCGACCTGGATCACCTGGATCTCCCCCGGGGCGAGGAGATGCTCATGGCGTCCGGCCTGGCCGAGGGTGAAGACCGGTAGGTGCTGGAGGATCCAGAGTTCGTCCGGGGTATCCGCCGCGCGCCGATCGGTGAAGGACTGCATCGCCCGCCATACCGGCTCGTATGGGCAGAGTCCCAGGCGTCGTAATCTCAGCTCAGCGGGGGCGCCGGTCGACATGACAGACGCCATTCAGGCCGTTGCCGGGTCGATGGCCACTTGACGCTTGTATTCCTGATACAGGGCGAACATCTCCCGCCACCGGGGACCCGGCACCCCGCTCCCAACCGGTTGGCCATCGAGCCGGGTCACCGGCAAGATTTCCCTGGTGGAGGAGGTCAACCAGATCTCTTCCGCGGTCCCCAGCGCCTCCTGGGGAAGGGGTGTTTCCCGGAAAGGGATCCCAGCCTTGGCCGCGATCTCCAACACCAGATCCCGGGTGACGCCCGGGAGCAGGAATTCGCTCTTGGGTGGGGTCTGGAGTTCCCCGGCCTTGATGATGAACAGATTGCTGGCGGATCCTTCCGTCACCCAGCCGTCCCGGACGAGGATGGCCTCCACCGCCCCGGCCTCCGTTGCCTGGGCGCGGGACAATACATTGGCCAGCAGGGTGATCGCCTTGACATGACAAAGCTGCCAGCGCAAATCCAGCGTGGTGATCGCCGCCACCCCCTGACTCGCGACCTCTGGAGCCAAAGGCTCGATCGCGTTGGTCATGGCAAAGATGGTCGGTGAAACACCGACCGGGATAGCGTGATCCCGCTTGGAAGCGACACCGCGGGTGATCTGCAAATACACCGCCTGGTCCGGAGCCTCCAGTTGTGCCACCAAACGCCCGAGCACGGCCTGCCATTCCTCCAGGGTATGGGGGTTGCCCATCCGGATGGCGGCGAGGCTGCGATCCAGTCGCTCCAGGTGATGCCGCAGCCGGAACAACCGCCCGCCATAGGCCGGGATGACCTCGTACACCCCGTCGCCGAAGAGAAATCCCCGATCCATCACCGAGATCCTGGCTTGCTCCCGGGGGAGAAAACGACCGTTGAGATAGACCAAAGGTTCCGCCACTGGAGCGACCTACTTGAACAGCAGCAGGAAGGAATCGACGGCGCCGCCGATGAATCCCGCCTCGGGAATGTCGGTCAAGGCCACCAGAGGCACCCGGCCCACCTCGGCGTTCTCCAGTTGCAGGCTCAGATAGCCGTAAGCCGTGCCGCGACTGATCGGCGCCATGACCTGCTGCTCCAACATCACCCGGGCCTGCAACTTGTCGTATTTCCCCCGCGCCAGGGCGACATAGGCATCCTCGGCCGGTCCTAGAGGCAGGCTCCCCTCCTTTCCCTTCCATACCTTGATACGGGCCAGTTCCTTGTTGGCGTCAAAGAGTTTCTGGGCCTCGAAGAAGCGGAAGCCGAAATTGAGCAAGGATTGGCTGGCCTCCGCCCGGGCCGAATCGCTCGCCATGCCGAGGACCACCGAGATGAGACGGGTATTGTCCTTGAGGGCCGAAGCCACCAGGCAGAAACCGGCGGCCTCATGATGCCCGGTTTTCACCCCATCCACCGCGTCGTCTCGCCACAACAACCGGTTGCGGTTTTGCTGCTTGATGCCGTTGTAGAGATATTCCTTGATCGAGTACCACTTGTAGTAGTCCGGGTATTCGCGGATCGTCGCCGCCGTCAGTTTGGCGATATCCCGGGCGGTGGTGTAGTGATTGGGATCCGGCAGGCCGGTGGCATTCATGAAGTGGGAATCCAGCATCCCGAGACGCTTGGCCTCGGCGTTCATGAGTTCGGCAAAGCCTTCTTCACTGCCGGCGATGTGTTCGGCGATGGCGACACTGGCATCATTGCCGGACTGAATAATCAATCCCTTGAGCAGGATCTCCAGGGGGACAGGTTTGTCGACCTCGACAAAGGTCCTTGACCCCGAGGTACGCCAAGCCTTTTTGCTGATCATCACCTGATCGCTGAGCTTGATGCGACCGGACGTGAGTTCCCGAAAGGTGATATGGGCGGTCATGATCTTGGTCAGACTGGCCGGTTCCAGACGCTTATCCGGATTGGATTCGGCGAGGACCTTGCCGGTGTGCATCTCGATCAGCAGATGGGCGGTGCCCGGGATGGTCGGCGGTATCGGCTTGGTCTCGACCACAGGCACTGGTGGGCGGGTAATGGCCCTGGGTGTCGGTGTCGGCGTTGGCGTTGGCGTAACCGTAGGTGTCGGGGTTGGCGTTGGTTTGGTGGTCGAGGCATACCCGGAGAATGAGAAGACAACCAGGTAGATAAGGAGTAACAGCGGAGAAAGACGTTCTGCGTTAGGCACTTTGCGAGATCCTGAGATGTAAATGTCGGCGGAGGTGAGAATATTGGCTATCAAAAGGCGGATTGGTTCCCGAATGGGCGCGGGACGCGCCTGTTATCCATCCTTTTCCTCACTTGGTTGGCGATCCAAGGCAAGGATCACGCCCCAGCCTTGTCCCAAAACCATTTTGGGATTGTACCCCTTGGTATAAGGCGATTTCTGTCAAAAAATATACCCGCCTGCTGGTCTGTTCGTCCGCCTTCGGTGTTACGCCAGCCGTTACAGAGCGCGCTCTGCGCCGGCTGACGTGTCTGGAAGGCGAACGAACAGCCGGCGCATTCAGGTATGTTTTTTTCCGACAATCGCCTAAGGCATGCGGCAATGCCTGGAAAGGATTCATTCCACGACCACCTGGGCTTGACCGAAACCGAGCTGGGACAATTGCAGACTCAAGGCATCACTCTGTTCGACGCTGGGGATGGGGCCTACCTGTACCCGATAGAGCGGTTGTTCCATCCTGACGGTCTCCTGGATGCGAATGGTATGGGGCAGCTCCTGCTCGAGACGCCGACGCACCCGATCGGCGTTGGATTTGCTGCCAAAGGCCCCAACCTGCAAGTAGACCCCAGGCGATTGCGTGGGTACGGGTTCCACTGTCGGCGGTGCTGTCTTGGCAAGATAGGTTTCCGGTTGGCGGGGATCGATCGCCCGGATCTCGACCAGACCGGTACCCTCCGCCAGAATCCCCAGTTTGGCCGCGGCGACATAGGAAAGATCGATGATCCGGTTGTCGTGGAAAGGTCCCCGATCGTTGATACGCACCGTGATTTGCCGACCATTGCCGAGGTTGGTGATGCGGGCATAGGTGGGGAGCGGCAGGCTGCGATGGGCCGCGGTCATGGCATAGACATCGTAGGGTTCGCCACTGCTGGTCCGCTGTTTGTCGAACTTGGTGCCGTACCAGGAGGCGATTCCCCGTTCCACATGGCCCTGACTGGTCTTCAGGGTGTAATAGCGTTTGCCGAAGACTTCATAGGATTCCGGGTTACCGTAACGGCTGAGGGGTTCGACCCGGGGTATGGCATCGGGGATGGCGTCGAGATCTACCTGACCCGTCGGGGCGCCGTCCCGAATCTCCTTCACGGGGGCTCGGGAAGAGCAGCCGACGACCAGCCACAGCAGCGCCAGGATCAGCGCCCAGGGATTAGTGTGCCGCCGCCCCATCCACGGGTCTTCCACGCAGGCGCAGGATCTCCTCGCTCAACTGATAGGCCGCCATGGCATAGAGCGGGCTTTGGTTGTACCTGGTGATGACATAAAAGTTGTGTAAAGTCAGCCAGTATTCCGGCCCCGGTTCAGCCTCCAGCGACAACAGGTTAACCAGGGTCTGGCCGGGAAGCCGCTGTTCCTTGGCGATACCTTCCTGCTGAAACTGCTGGAGCCTGGAAGCGGGGGGCACGGGTTTCCTGCCGGCCGTGATCAGGGACTGGTGCGCGGCTGTGACGCCGGAGGCCTGAAAGGCCACCGCCTCTCCCGCCTTCCAATGGTTCTGGGCGAAATAGTTGGCGACGCTGCCGATGACATCCGCATTGCTCTGCCAGAGATTCCGCCGTCCATCACCGTCAAAGTCGATCGCCAGCCGTCGATAGCTGCTGGGAATGAACTGGGGCTTGCCGAGGGCGCCGGCGTAGGAACCTTTGACGCTGAGAGGGTCAAGCGCCTCTTCTCGCGACAGCAACAGAAATTGTTCCAATTCCGAACGGAAAAAAGCCGATCTGGGTGGATAGCCGAAGGCCAGTGTGGTCAGGGCGTCAAGGACCCGGTGTTTCCCCGTGTTGGCTCCATAACGGGTTTCCACCCCGATGATGGCGACGATGATCTGAGGGGGAACGCCGTACTTGACCCTGGCCCGCTCCAGGGTGGCCGCATTGGCGTTCCAGAACTCCACCCCCCCCCGGATCCGCTCCGGGGTAAGGAAAATGGCGCGGTACTCATGCCAGGGCTTGGCCTCGGCCGGCTTGGTCATGGCGTCGATGATTTCCTGGCGATAACTCGCTTGCTCCAACAAGGTCCGTAGCTGTTTGCGGTCCCATTGGTACTTCACCGCCATGTCGTTGACAAAGGTATTGAGCATCGCCTCATAGGTCGGCGGGGTGGCTACGGCCTGGGTACAGGCGGCCACCAGCGCCAGGGAGAGGATACCAGCCAGTGTGCAGAAGATTCTGCGGAAGATATCAAAGCCGGTAGGCATATCAGGTCGGCAAGAGTTTTCGATGCGTGTGAATGGACATGAGGATACCGAATCCAGCCATGATGGTCACCAGGGAAGTGCCGCCATAGCTTATCAACGGCAGCGGGACCCCGACGACCGGCAGGATCCCGGAGACCATGCCGGTATTGACGAAGATGTAGACGAAAAACACCAGGGTCAGGCTGCCGGCCAGTAGGCGGGCGAAGCTATCCTGGGCCTGGGTGGCGATATAGAGTCCACGCAGGATCACGAACAGATAGAGCCCCAACAGCAGCAGTATCCCGATCAGGCCGAGTTCCTCGCCCAGCACGGCAAAAATGAAGTCGGTAGAACTCTCGGGCAGAAAATCCAGATGGGATTGGGTGCCGTACAGCCAGCCTTTGCCGTACAGCCCACCGGAACCTATGGCAATCTTGGACTGGATGATGTGATAGCCCGTCCCCAGGGGATCCTGCTCCGGATTGAGCAGGGTGAAGACCCGTTGCCGTTGATAGGTCCGCATGGAGAACCACAACAAGGGCAGGGCCGCCGCCGCCAGAAAACCCAGCAGGCCGATGAGTCGCCAGCTCATACCGGCGAGAAAGAGGGCGAAAACCCCGGCACTGGCCACCAGGAGCGCGGTGCCCAAATCCGGTTGCTCGGCGATCAAGACCGCCGGCAGCACAAACACCAGACCAGCGATCATGACCCGCGGCCAGCGCGGAGGGAGCGGCTTGGCCGAGAGCAACCAACTGATCATCAAAGGGACGGTCAGCTTGGCGAACTCGGAAGGCTGGAAACGGAGAAAGCCGATATCGAGCCAGCGTTGCGCCCCTTTGCCGATGACACCGAAGAGGGTGACCGCCGCCAGCATGAGCAGGGTGGCGCCGTAGAGCCAGGGGGTGAGACGGTGCAATCTGCTGGGCGGGATCTGGGCCAGAAAGAGCATCACGCCATAGGCCAACGCGAAACGCCAGAGCTGTTTGTTGACCTGGACCAGATCCTGGCCGGAGGCACTGAAAAGCACCAGCAGACCGAAAGCGGACAAGAGAATGAGTCCGGTCAACAAAGGCAGATCGACATGGAGCTTGGTCAGGAATCCGATCGGGTTGGGTCGGGGTGACTCGAAGACCGATGGGGTCTGGCCTAACATGGACGGCCATCTCCCGTTCTCCCCTGGGTAGGTTCATGGCCATCGCCTTGAGTCGGCCAAGCCTTGGATGGGTCGTCGTTGATTTCGCGGTTCATTTCATCTCTGCCTGGAGGCGGGGGCTTGGGTCGCCCGTGAATACCAAATTTTTAGGCGATTTCCGTCAAAAGAAATACCCGTCTAGATCGCCCCGGATGTCGCAAGATGGCTCCCGGGCCTCGGCTCTTGTAGCCGGTTTTCCGTTCTCTTTTCAAGAACAATAATGCCAATAAAAAAGACATTGTTCTCTTGAAAAGAACAAAAATGGCCATTTCCCGCCGAGGCCCGGCAGGCTGAAGGATGGCCCGACTCGATCCGACTCAGTGTCCCTGGGAGAGATATTTGTCCATGACCCGGCGGGCGATGGGAGCGGCCACCGCGCCTCCATGTCCGCCATGCTCGACCAGTACCGCCACGGCGATTTCCGGCGCATCGACCGGGGCGAAGGCCACGAACAGGGCATGGTCACGCATTTTGAAGTCGATCCTGTCCTCGTCATACTTTTCGTCCTGGCCGACAGAAAATACCTGGGCCGTTCCGGTTTTCCCGGCAATCCGATACGCGCTGGTACGTATGCGTTTGGCCGTGCCCCGCTCGCTCTCCACCACGCCCACCATGGCATCGATCACCCGCTCCCAATGGTTGGCCGCTAATGGACCTATGTTGATAATCTTGGATTCAGTAAGCCTGAGTTCTCCATCCGGACCAGGCTCGTGGACCGCCCGGACCACCCTGGGTTCAATGTGTTTTCCCCGCGCCGCCAGGGTGGCGGTGGCGCTGGCCAGTTGTAAGGGGGTGGCGAGGAAGTAACCCTGACCTATGCCTGTGATCAGGGTTTCGCCTGGGTACCAAGCCGATTTTCGATGACGCAGCTTCCATTCCGGTGAAGGCAGGAGTCCGGGCAATTCCCCGCTGACATCCACCCCGCTTCGCCGCCCGAAGCCGAACTTGGTCAGAAAGCCATGCACCCCGTCGATACCCAGATTCTTCGCCAGGTCATAGAAATAGACGTCACAGGACTGGATGATGGCCTCCTGCATGTTGACACTGCCGTGCCCACCCTTGCGCCAGTCGCGATATTTGTGTTCCTGCCCGGGGAGTTGATAGTAACCGGGGCAGTATTTGTGCTGGGCCGCGGAAATCACCCCGGCATCCAATCCGGCCAGGGCCATGAAGGGCTTGACCGTCGAACCCGGTGGATACTGTCCCCGCAGCACCCGGTTGTAGAGCGGTTTGTCCTCCGCGGATTGGAGCGCCGCATAGTCTTCGACACTGATGCCTTCGACAAAGGGATTGGGATCGAAGGAGGGTTTGCTGACCATGGCCAGCACGCCACCGGTATTGGGATCGATGGCGACGACCGCACCGTTGTAATCGCCCAAGGCGGCGGCGGCCTCTTGCTGCAATTCGACATCGAGAAAAAGCAGCAGATCCCTGCCGGAGGTCGGCGGCTGGGACTCAAGCACCCGCAATAAACGCCCCTGGGCATTGACCTCGACCTCCTGCCAGCCCACCCTGCCGTGCAGGGCGTCCTCATAGTATTTCTCGATGCCGTTCTTGCCGATATGGGTGGTGCCGCTGTAATTGGAGGTATCGATCTCCTGAAGTTCCTGTTCACTGATGCGGGCGACATAACCGACGACATGGGCGGTGTGGCTGGCCAGTGGGTACTCCCGCACCATGGAGGCTTCCACATCGAAACCGGGAAAACGGTGGCGATTCACGGCAAAACGCGCGACTTCCTCTTCCGTGAGACGCAGTCGCAAAGGGACCTTTTCAAAGCGCCGATACTGTTGTTTCAGTCGCCAGAAGCGCTTGAGGTCGGTATTGGAGATGCTGATCAGCGATTTCATCGCTTCAATCCCGGCCGCCAGCTCGGGGACCTGGGCCGGAGTCACCTCCAGATTGAAGGCCGGGAGATTCTGGGCCAACTGAACGCCATTGCGGTCATAGATCAGACCGCGCCCCGGCGGCAGGGGTACCAGCTTGACCCGGTTCTCCCTGGAGCGGGTGGTGTAGTGATCGTGATCGAGGACCTGGAGTTTGAACAGGCGCAGCATCAGTAACCCCAGGAGGAACAGCATGACCAGAAAGGCCACTATCGCACGACGGAGAAAGATCCGGCTCTCCCGCAGATGATCCTTGAAGGTGAAGCGATCCTCGCCAAAAAAAGAACCTTTCTGGTCGTTCGCCATCGCCTTGGGTCATTCCGCGGAAAGTGGCGTCTCAGGCCGGGGTGGCCATAAGGAGATCCTGGCGGTTCCGCGGTGACCCGACGACGGCCCGGAGCGGATTCGACATGAGGGACAGGATGGGGCGAAACCGCTCACCCTGGCTTCCATGAGACGCCGGTCCAGGGTGCATCAGGAGAGCGAGAAGTTGCGGCGCAGATCGCGCAGGATAATAAACAGCCAGGGCCAGAGCAGGGCGCCGATGATGGGAGGCAGCCAATACCACAAAGACGGCGCCGGTCGCCCGGAGAGGCCCATGGTCCATAAGGCCAACAAGCGATCGGCGAGCAGCATCATTAGGACAGTCAGGGCCTGCTGCCACAAGGGAAAGATGCGGATACGCAGACAAAGCTTATTGGCCAGATAGGCCACCACGCTGAGCCCAAGGGCGTGCTGCCCGAGCAGGGTTCCCGTGAGCACATCCAGAATGATGCCCAATGACCAGCCGATACCGACACCGATCCGCTCCGGCATGGCGATACACCAGTAGATCAGGACCAGGGTGGCCCAGGGTGGTCGAAGGGATAGTGCCCACTCCGGCAGGGGGAGGATGTTGAGCAACAAGGCCAGGACGAAGCTCGTTACGATGATCAGGGGGTTGCGATACAGCATGGCGATCATCTCGAATGACCTCCGGCGGGCTGGGACGCCGCGACGGGCTTGGTGACGACCCCGCTGCCCTGGGCGATTGGCGGCAGGTTGGTCGAGAGGGTCCACACCAGCAGCACCTCGCGGCTGCGATCCAGTTGGGCATCGGGTCGGGCAATGACGGTGGCGAAGGCCTGCCCGGTTTCATACTTGACCTCGGTGACGGTAGCTACGGGATATCCCGGGGGAAAGGGGCCGGCGAGGCCGGAGGTCACCAGACGGTCATTGACGCGGATATCGGCTTTTTGGGGAACATAACTGAGTTCGATCTCGTCGATCTGGCCGGTGCCGACGGCAATAGCGCGCAGCCCGTTGCGCAGGACCTGCACCGGCAAGGCGTGGCTGGCATCGGTGATCAGAATGACGGTGGCCGCGAAGGGCGTGACATGGACCACCTGCCCCATCACCGCATGGGCATCCAGGATAGGCTGGCCGACGAATACCCCATGCAGGCTGCCCTTGTTGATGATGACTTCCTGTTTGTAAGGATCGAGGTCGATGGACAGCAACTCGGCGATGAGCACCCGATCGCCGACCTTGAAGGAGGAACCCACCAGATCCCGCAAACGCATGTTTTCCGCTTCCAGGGCCTCGAATTGTTGCAATCTGGCCTTCAACAGCAGGTTCTCCTTGTGCAAGCGGCTGTTGTGCTCCTCCAACAAACGGCGACTGGTGAAGGATTCCACCAACCGGGTCCCGAAATCCACCGGCAGACTGGCGACATACTGCACGGGATAGGTCACCACCGCGAGAACGGAACGCACCGCCTCCAGGTGACGATACCTGTGATCCAGTACGGCGAGCAGAATGGAGGCCAGCACCGCCGCCACCAGGCGGGCGTTGAGGGAGGTATGTCGGGCAAAGATGAGTTTAATCGGAAGTCCACCTGATGCGGGGCCGATCGGACGCTGAAGCCTAGGGCGGAGGCGACTCCACCTCCCTTGGTCGACTACTCCAGACTGAAAAGATTCCCGCCGCGTTCGTCGATCAACTCAAGGGCGCGGCCACCCCCCCTCGCTACGCAGGTCAGGGGATCCTCCGCCACCACCACCGGCAACCCTGTCTCTTCCTGGAGCAGGAGATCAATATCCCGCAGCAGTGCGCCACCGCCGGTGAGAACGATGCCACGATCCGCCACATCGGCGCCGAGTTCAGGCGGTGTCTGTTCAAGAGCGGTCTTGACCGCGCCCAGAATACCTGACAGAGGCTCTTGCAACGCCTCCAGGATCTCATTGCTGTTGAGGGTAAAGCTGCGCGGCACGCCTTCCGCCAAGTTGCGCCCCTTGACCTCGATCTCCTTGACCTCGTTGCCGGGGTAGGCGGAGCCGATCTCGTGCTTGACCCGCTCGGCGGTCGCCTCGCCGATCAGGGTGCCGTAGTTGCGGCGGACATAGTTGATGATGGCGTCGTCGAATTTGTCACCGCCGATGCGCACCGAGTTGGCGTAGACGATCCCGTTGAGCGAGATGATGGCCACCTCCGAGGTGCCACCGCCGATGTCCAGCACCATGGAACCTCTGGGTTCGTCCACCGGCAAACCGGCACCGATGGCGGCGGCCATGGGTTCATCGATCAGGTAGACCTCGCGGGCTCCGGCTCCGGCGGCGGATTCCTTGATCGCCCGGCGCTCAACCTGAGTGGAGCCGCAGGGGACACAGATCAATACCCTGGGACTGGGGCGGATCAGCCGGCTTTCGTGCACCTTATGGATGAAGAATTGCAGCATCTTTTCGGTGACGGTGAAATCGGCGATCACGCCCTCCTTCAAGGGTCGGATCGCGGTGATGTTGGCGGGCGTCCGCCCCAGCATCTTCTTGGCGGCGAGACCGACCGCGGCCACGGACTTGGAGCCGCCCCGGCTGGGATCGTGCCGAATGGCGACGACCGAGGGTTCATCCAGCACGATACCCCTCCCGCGTGCGTAGATAAGGGTATTGGCGGTACCCAGGTCGATGGAGAGATCGTTGGAAAAGATCCCGCGAAAGCGTCTGAACAACATCTGGTTGATTCGATCCCAAAGAGTGTGGAGGCAGGAGGGGACTCGCCGTCCGCTGGCGCAAGAAGAAAAGACAGCCTTGCCTGATCATCAAAAACAATTAATCTAGCAACCGAGCGGGGCTTGGGCAAGTAACAAGCGCTCAGGGCCGGAAATGAGCGCCGATTTTGCCGCCTGCCCGGGTTCCCCCGCCTCCACGAGCGAATTGATGGAAGGCATCCCATGTCCATGAGTCCCAATGAAGTTTTTCGTATCGCCCACCTGGCCAGACTGGCCCTGAGCGAAGAGGAGGCCGGGCGTCTCACCCGGGATCTGTCGCGGATCCTCGACCTGGTGGCGCAGATGAACGCGGTGGATACCCGCGGCGTAGAGCCCATGGCCCATCCTTTGGATATGGCCCAGCGTCTGCGTGAGGACAGGGTGACGGAAGCGGATCAGCGAGATCATTTCCAACGGGTCGCGCCCCAGATCGAAGCCGGTCTCTACCTGGTGCCCAAGGTCATCGACGAGGGCTGAGCCTTCACGATCCGGGGCGGTTCCCGGGCGAACACCCGCAAAGGATGAATGATGGCAATCCATGAAATGAGTATCTCTGAGCTGGCGGACGGCCTGCGGCAGGGAAGCTTCTCCAGCCTGGAGTTGACCCGGCACTTCCTCCATCGCATCAGCGAGCATGATCGGCAACTGAATGCCTTCGTCAGCCTCTGTCCGGAGTCAGCCCTCCAGGCCGCGGAGGTTGCCGATGCCCGGCTGCGTCGGGATGAAGGCGGGCTCCTGACCGGCATCCCCATCGCCCACAAAGACATCTTCTGCACCCAGGGGGTGAAGACGAGCTGCGGCTCGCGGATGCTCGACAACTTCATCGCCCCTTACGATGCCACGATCGTCGAGCGGCTGCAGGCGGCCGGCGCCGTGATGCTGGGCAAGACCAACATGGACGAGTTCGCCATGGGCTCATCCAATGAGACCAGCCATTACGGGCCGGTGCGCAATCCCTGGGATCGGCAACGGGTGCCCGGCGGCTCTTCCGGCGGCTCGGCGGCGGCGGTGGCCGCCCGGCTCGTGGTGGCCGCCACAGGCACCGACACCGGCGGTTCCATCCGCCAACCGGCGGCGCTCTGCGGCATCACCGGACTGAAACCGACCTACGGGCGGGTTTCCCGTTATGGGATGATCGCCTTCGCCTCCAGTCTCGATCAGGGAGGGATATTCACCCAGAGCGCCGAGGATGCCGCCATCCTGCTCCAGGCCATGGCGGGCTTCGATCCGCGGGATTCCACCTGTGTCGAGACCGAGGTCCCCGACTATCTGGCCGCCGTGCGGGCCGCCGGAGGGCGCTCCATGCCGGGCCTCCGCATCGGCGTGCCCCAGGAATACTTCGGGGAAGGGTTGGACCCCGGCGTGGCCGCCTCGATCCAGGAGGCGCTGGAAAGTTACCGTCGGCTCGGGGCTGAAATCAGGGACATCAGCCTGCCCCACAGTTCGATCGCAGTACCGGTCTACTATGTGGTGGCCCCGGCCGAGTGTTCCTCCAACCTGGCCCGCTATGACGGCGTGCGTTTCGGCCATCGTTGCGCCGATCCCCGGGATCTGGAGGATCTCTACAAGCGCTCCCGCTCCGAGGGGTTCGGCGCCGAGGTGAAACGCCGCATCCTGATCGGCACCTATGTCCTCTCCGCCGGCTATTACGATGCCTTCTACCTCAAGGCGCAACAACTGCGGCAGTTGATCGCCGGCGATTTTCGCCGGGCCTTCGCCGAGGTGGACGTCATCATGGGTCCGGTCTCCCCCACCACCGCCTTCCGGCTCGGTGAAAAGGCCGAGGATCCAGTCACCATGTATCTTTCGGACATCTATACCATCGCCGTCAATCTCGCCGGGCTGCCGGCTCTATCCATTCCCGTGGCCCCGTCGGCTGGCCTGCCGGTGGGATTACAGTTGATCGGCAACTATTTCTGCGAAGAGAAGCTGTTGGCCATCGCCCATCGTTTTCAGCAGGAGACGGATTGGCATCGGCGGAGGCCGCCGGCCTTCGTCGAGCCATCCATGGGCTGAGACCATGGGGCCACGCCTTTATCCGCCAACCGGGGAGCGACATTGATGCAGTGGGAAACGGTTATCGGGCTGGAGATCCATGCCCAGTTATCCACCAGGTCCAAGATCTTTTCCGGGGCCTCCACGGCCTATGGGGCCGCGCCCAACACCCAGGCCTGCGCGGTCGATCTGGGGCTGCCGGGCGTGCTGCCGGTCCTCAACGGCGCCGCCCTGGGCATGGCCGTGCGCTTCGGGTTGGCCATCGAGGCCGAGATCGGGCGGCGCTCGGTCTTCGCCCGCAAGAACTACTTTTACCCGGACCTCCCCAAGGGCTATCAGATCAGCCAGTACGAACAGCCCATAGTGCGCCGTGGTCATCTGGACATCCTGCTCGATCAGGGCGAACAGAAGTCGATCGGCGTCACCCGCGCCCATCTCGAAGAAGACGCCGGCAAGTCCCTGCATGAGGATTTCCATGGCCTGAGCGGGATCGACCTCAATCGGGCCGGCACCCCCTTGCTGGAGATCGTCTCCGAACCGGACCTGCGGTCGGCCAAAGAGGCGGTGGCCTATGCCAAAAAGGTCCATGCCCTGGTGCGCTATCTGGATATCTGCGACGGCAACATGCAGGAAGGTTCCTTCCGTTGCGACGCCAATGTCTCGGTGCGCCCCCTGGGGCAGGCGGCCCTGGGTACTCGCGCCGAGTTGAAGAATCTGAACTCCTTCAGGTTTCTCGAACGGGCGATCAACTTCGAGGTGGAACGCCAGATCGACCTTCTGGAGTCCGGCGGTAGCGTAAAACAGGAAACGCGGCTGTATGACCCGGATCGCAACGAGACCCGTCCCATGCGTTCCAAGGAAGAGGCCAACGATTACCGCTATTTTCCCGATCCGGATCTGTTGCCGGTCCTCATCGACGAGGATTTCATCGCCGCTGTCCGGCAGTCCATGCCGGAACTGCCGGACGCCAAAAGGGAGCGCTTCGGCACCCAGTATGGGTTGGGTTCATACGATGCCCTGACCCTGACGGCGACCCGGGAACTGGCCGACTACTACGAGGCCATGCTAATGACCGGCGGGATGGAGCCCAAGCTGGCGGCCAACTGGGTGATCACGGAACTGACCGGCGCCCTCAATCGCCAGGGGTTGGAGATCGGCGCCAGCCCCATCGGTCCTCAACGACTGGCGGGACTGCTGCGGCTCATCAATAACGGCACCCTTTCCGGTAAGTTGGCGAAACAGGTGTTCGACGCCATGTGGGAAAGCGGCCAGGAGGCCGTCGATGTGGTCCGCGCCCAGGGGCTGCAACAGATCACCGATGCCGGCGCCATCGCCGCCATCGTCGAGCGGGTGATCGCCGAAAATCCGGCCCAGGTCGAGCAGTATCGTGCCGGCAAGACCAAACTCTTGGCCTTTTTCGTCGGTCAGGTGATGCAGGCGACCAAGGGCAAGGCCAATCCGCAGCAAGTCAACCAGGTGGTACAGGATAGACTCGATCGCTGAGCGCGTTCTCGGAGCTGGTGAAAATTTCCGCCGCGCTTGCCAATACCTTGTCGCTCGTTCGCTCAAGGCGGCGCTCGCGACGAAATGTTTCACCAGCGCCCAGTCCCACAGACCACGACCAACAGGAGGCGTGCGCAACATGAAGACTCATCAGAACCAGGGCCTATTCAAACTCACGACGCTCGCCGTCGTTGCCGCGCTGACCGTCGCGGCCTGTCAGACCAGGGATCCCGTGACCGGGGAAACCCGGGTCGACCGGGCCGCCACCGGCGCCGGGATCGGCGTTGCGACTGGAGCGGCGATCGGCGCCCTGGCCGGCGGCCGCAAGGGCGCCCTCATCGGGGCCGGGATCGGCACCCTGGCCGGCGCCGGTGTCGGCTATTACATGGATCAACAGGAAAAGCAGTTGCGGCAGGAGATGCGGACCAGTGGCGTGGAGGTCAGCCGCAGCGGCGATACCATCACCCTCAATCTCCCCGGCGGCATCACCTTCGCCACGGATTCCAGCGATATCTCGGCCGATTTCTATGCCGTACTCGACTCGGTGGCCAGAGTGCTCCGGGAGCACGAAAAGACCTACGTGGACGTCATCGGCTATACCGACAGCACCGGCTCCGCCGACTACAACCAGCGCCTGTCGGAGCAGCGGGCGGCGAGCGTGGCCCGCTATCTCGAAAGCCGCGGCATCCTGCCCCAGCGCCTGCTGGTCAAGGGCATGGGACCCACCAACCCGCTCGCCAGCAACGCCACCAAGGAAGGTCGGGCGCAGAATCGCCGCGTCGAAATCAAGTTGAGTCCCCTGGTCTAAGGCGATTGCCGGGGAGCCCCAGCGGCGACCCGGGCGATGTGATGACAATTCCTGTTCGGTGTTCCCTCATTGTCGGCGGAGGGCCGGGCCTTGGCTGAAAACAGCCACTTTTTGTTCTCTCCGGGAGAACAAAAAGCCTAACATGAGAGTCATTGTTCTCTTTTGAAGAACAGAAATCCAACCCAAATACCCCAGGCCCGAAAGCCGCTCGTTGAGGGAAGACATCCTGTGATCCCGCCGGCCAAGGCGGGTCGGGTGCCAACCCCTCAACCGAGGATGAGGGAACATCAAACGGGAATGGGCATTAGTTTTTTCCCCGCTCCAGTTTGGGGACCTTGAAGCCGCTGATGACCAGGATGTCATCGGTCGGATAGCCGTCGACCAGGGGCATGAGACGGTCGTCGCTCTGCTGGATGGCGAGATAGGCGGTGGTGCCGTCGGCGCTGAAGAGGAGCCCCGTGGGTTCGGCGCTGCTGTCTTTGGCGGACATGACCTTGAGACAGGCGTCGGTGATAAGGTCCCGGTCGCCGCCGTCGGGGAGGCAGGCGAAGACGTCGCCGTTGGCCCGGTCTTCGGTCACATAGAGCAGGCCGCTGCCGGGTTGAAAGGCCAGATTGTCGAAGGAATTGAAATCCCGGTCGCCGAGAATGAAGCGGTTGACCCGCACCGGGGTAGGCCGATCGGCCTCGCCGAGATAGCCAAAGCCGGTGCGCTCATCCTTTATCTCGATGGTCTTGGCCGTGATCGGGCTGGGATCCAGGGCGCAGATCACCTCGCCGAAGTGGCCGGCGGCCTCGTTCCCAGTTACCGCCCAGCAAAAACGCAGGCCGGCACCGTCATACAGGGGATCGGCCTCGAGGTCTTCGGGGCGGAAATAGCCGGTGGCCCCGCGACGATCGGCATCATTGCGGGCCGGTAGCGCCCGCACCGCCACCCAAGCCCCCTGACCCTGTTCGCAGCCCTGGCCATATTTGGGGAAGCGTTGCTCGTTACTGCTCAGACAGGAGATCTGCAACGCATACACCTTGCCCGCGGTCAGGGGCGACTGATTCAAGGTAGCGATGGGCTTGGCGTCCGCCGCCCTGGGCTTGTCGGGGATGAACTTGTAGATACTGCCGCCGTCGCTATCCAATCCCCGCTCACCCGGCATGGTTTCATCACTGGCGATCACCACCCCGCTGGGCAGGATCGCGATCCCTTCCCAGGACATGGTGGGCAGGGCGCCGCGAAAGGCCAGTTGATCGGACTTCTGGTCCTCCTGGCGATGCACCAGCAGATTGGTCACCGCCAAGGGGTTAAGGAGTTCATAGGCCCCACCTTCCGCCACCTCCTCGGCCACCAGAATCGTACCCCAAGGTGTCAAGCGGATGCCGTCGCAACGGTCCATCCCCCGCAGCACCGTCTCCACCCGGCCGCTGCCGAGTTCGATGCGCTGGACCGAGGGATTGAAGCGGCCGTCGGCCAGTTTTTCCAGGCTGGTCTCGACGCAGGTGATGAGATGGGTAGGGGCCGAGGCATTGGGCCAGAAGGCCATCTGATCGGTCTTGTTGGCGGCCTCCCGGGTCAGATAGCGCACCCGGAGCCCGGACGCCAGCAACAACTGCTCTTCCGCCCCCTGGTCCTTGGTGCGATAGGGTTGGGCACTGACCACCGCCGAGGCGCCGAGCGGCTCGCCGAGGCCGAACCAGTCCATCGTATGACTTTTGACAAGTTCTTCCAGTTGACGGCCGGGGTCACGCCCCCCCCCGGAGCCACTGAAACCAAACAGCGACAATACCTTGCCCGTGACCATGGGTAATCCCATCACCAGCGAAGCCAGGATCAGCAACGCCAGGACCGGGATGACCAGAAACTTGATTCTCGACATGACAACACCTCTGTTCATCAACTCGACCATCATTGTGCCGGGGCTTGGCTCCCTGGTCGATGCAATGGTCGATAGCCAAGGGTGAATACTGTCATCTGTCACCCCCGACCGCATCCCCGATATGGCCCAGTGTTGCGGATTCCGATGCCGAGGCCCAGACTCATCGCTAGCCCAAGTTTCTCACCGGGCGCCGTAGCGAGGGAACCGACGCAGCAGACGACTGGTGAGAAATGCGGGCTAGAGCCGGCGTTCCGGCCGGATGACAGCAAGCCAGTCGCTTGCGTTTAGCGCCGAGGTTATGATCACCATGACGGGCCATCTCTTTTCCCTCGAAATCCGCCCCCAACTCCCCCAACGACTGCATCGGCTCGAAGAACTGAGTCTGGATCTCTACTATTCCTGGGAACGGGATGTGCGCGGGCTGTTCCGCGCCCTGGACGCCGAGGCCTGGGATGCCTGCAATCACAGTCCCCGGGTGTTCCTGCGCCGGGTTTCCCAGGAGAAGCTCGAAGCCGCCGCCCGGGATCTGGTGTTCGTCGAGAACTACAACCGGGTACTCTCCGCCTACGACACCTATATCCGCGAGAAACCCAAGCTCAGCGTGCGCCAGGCGGAAGAGCGCGATCTCGGCACCATTGCCTTCTTTTGCGCCGAGTATGGGTTTCATGAAAGTTTTCCGATCTACTCGGGTGGCTTGGGCATCCTGGCCGGCGACTATTGCAAGGCCATGAGCGATGCCGATCTCTCCTTTGTCGCCGTCGGGCTGCTCTATCGACAAGGCTATTTCACCCAGCGTATCGGTCCCAATGGCGAGCAGATGGAGGAATACCCCGGCATGGGGCCGGAGGATCTGCCGGTGAACCTGGCCCTGGACGCCGAAGGCCGGGAGCGGCGGGTGGTGGTGGAACTACCCGGGAGGGCGCTGCAACTGCGGCTCTGGAACGCCCAGGTCGGGCATATCCGACTCATCGCCCTGGACAGCGATGTCGCGGAAAACCTGGAGAGCGACCGCAACATCACCTATCAGCTCTATGGCGGCGACCGCGACCTGCGGCTCAAGCAGGAGATGGTGCTGGGGATCGGCGGGGTGCGGGCGCTCCGGGCGCTGGGGGTCCAGCCCGCGGTCTGGCACCTCAACGAGGGTCATGCCGCCTTCGTGGTGCTGGAGCGTTGCCTGGAATTGGTCAACCAGGGCCTGGGGTTTCCGGCGGCGTTGGAGGCCGTCGCCGCGGGGACGGTCTTTACCTCTCATACCCCGGTCTCCGCCGGACACGATGTCTATGACCTCGGCCATATCCGTCACTACTTCAGCGACTTTGCCTCCCATCTCGGCCTCGACCTCGAACGCCTGCTCGACCTGGGACGGGATCCCGCCCATCCCCAGGGCTTCAACATGACCGCCCTCGGCCTGCGGGGCTCCCGTTTTCATAACGGCGTCAGCCGGATCAACGGCCAGGTGGCCTCGGTGATGAACGGCTATGTCTGGCCGGAGATCCCCGCCGAGGAGAATCCCTTCGGCTATGTGACCAACGGCATCCATGTGCCGAGTTTTCTCGGTCCCGCCTGGATCGCCCTGTTCGACATGTATTTTGGTCGCGGCTGGCGGAGCCGGCTTGATGACCGGGAATACTGGCGCCTCAATATCGACCGCATCCCCGATCATGTCTTCATCAGCGCCCATCGGGTACTCAAGGCGGAGATGCTGGAAGATCTGCGCCGGCGAATGGTGCCGCGGTTGCAACGGAACGGGGTGACCGAGCCCCGTATCCGGCGGATGACACGCTATCTCGATCCCGATCATACCGGCGTCCTCACCATCGGCTTCGCCCGCCGCTTTGCGACCTACAAACGCGCCACCCTGCTGTTTCGGGATCTGGAACGCCTACGGCGGCTGTTGAACGATCCCCAACGGCCGGTGGTGTTCATCTTCGCCGGCAAGGCCCACCCCTCGGACGAGCCGGGTAAGCAGTTGTTGCGGGAGATCCATCACATCGCCCAGCGCCCCGAGTTCGAGGGGAAGATCCTCCTGCTCGAAAATTACAACCTCTCGCTGGCCCTGCGTCTGCTCCCCGGGGTGGATGTCTGGCTCAATACCCCGAGATACCCGATGGAGGCCTGCGGCACCTCGGGGATGAAGGCCGGTATCAACGGCGTGCTCAACCTGAGCCTGCTCGACGGTTGGTGGGCGGAGGCCTACGAGGGGACCAACGGCTGGGCGATCAGCTCCCACGAAGGTGGTGGCGGAGACAGCCATGACTGGCAGGAGGCCAACGAGTTGCTCGACATCCTCGAATACGAGGTCATCCCCCTCTACTACGCGAACGGCGGCAGCGGCGACTCGCCGGATTGGATCAGGCGCTCCAAGGCCTCGATGCAAAGCGTCCTGCCCCATTACAACACCGAGCGCATGCTGGCCGATTACCTCCGCGATTACTACGAACCGGCCAGTCGGCAGAATCAGCAGTTGTGCCAGGACGGCTATCTAGCGGCACGGGATCTGGCGTCATGGAAGGAGAAGATCCATGCCCGCTGGGATGGGGTCCGGCTCCATCTCGCCGAACCCCTGCCCCAGGGTATCGCCTACGGCGAGATCCTGACCCTGACGGTGGATGTGGAACTGAACGGGCTCGAGCCCAATGACATCAGTCTGGAATGCGTTTTCGGTTCGCTGGACGAACTGGGTCGGTTCCATCCCCTCGGCACGGCCCGCCTGCTGCCGACGGGTCCCACCGCCGGGGAGGTGGTCCGCTTCCGCACTGAGTTGGATACCCTCTACTCCAGCCTGCATCTGGTCGGTCTACGCCACTTCAAGCTGCGCGCCTACCCTCACCACAAGCGGCTCAGTCATCCCTTCGAGGCGGGACGCATGCGCTGGCTGTAATACCCTTTGCGAAAACATCCCGGGCTTCCGAGCGGTCGGGCTCGGGCACCGGGATTACAAGCCAATCAGGCACTGGCCGGGGTGCTCGGAGTCGTTCCGGGCCTCGACCGGAAATGCCTATTTTCCGTTCTCCTGGAAAGAACAATAGCTCCACGGGAGTGATATTGTTCTCCTTGCAAGAACGAAAACCCGGGCCTCGGAGCCCGTGCCCGGAAGCGATAGCGGGATGCAGGCCCTTCCTTGAACCTGATCCGGGGATTGCCGGCGCTCGCGGGCCGGTCCGCGCCCACAGGCCTGATGGAGGTTGGGTCGAGCGCCAAGCGCGGCCTCCTAGCGGTTTGGTCTGGATAAAAGGCTGGGATTCGCTCCGTTCATCGCCCGCCTCTCCCATCTCTTTCTCAAGACATGATAAATATTGATCCGGGTACGCTTTGGAACGCCGCGGGACCGAGTCCTACCCGCGTTCATTCAGCCAAGATTCATCCCCAGGACTGTACTCTGGGAACCCTCAATCGAGATCATCATCAGGAGAAACGACCATGAAAGCACTGATTCGGCCGACCTTGGCCCTGTTCATCGGCCTGGTTGTCGCTGCGCCCGTCTTCGCCGATTCCTGGGACTTCGAGCAACGCCTGGATCGGCAAGCCAACCGGATACAGGAAGGGATCGACAGTGGCGAACTCAGCCCCAGGGAGGCCAAGGCCCTCTATCGTGAGCAACGCGAGATCAGACACCTGTTACGGGATTTCTCCGAGGATCGTTATCTATCCCGCCGCGAGGCCAGGATCCTGGACGCCAGGTTCGATGAGGCGCGGAGAAACATCTACGACTACAAGAACAACAGCGAGCGGGCCTATCGTGGACCGACCCACCACCATGACAGAGACTATGGCCATGGCTATTACCGCGAGAGGTCCAGTTCCGGCTTTCTGGACAATAACTGAAAGCACCGCTTTCATCGGCTTACCACCGACCAGTCTGCTTCCCCCCTTGACCAAGGGGGGGCACAAGACAGGAACATCTCCCTGTTCATTCTTTTCCAACGGAAGATGCGGCTCCGGGAAGCCGATCTCCCCACGAGTGATGGGTGGTGAGCTTTCATGGGGAAGGACCGCCGCCCGGCGGGCCGGGCGTGGTATAAAAGCGTCCGGATTTGTAGCCCGTATTTCTCACCAGTCGTCTACCGCGGACGCCGATTGGCTCGCTGTGACAGGACGTACTCGGAATCCTCGGCTCGACGTAGTGTCAGCTACGCCTTCGCCGCCGATGCCTCCGTGCGCCCCACCACAACGGCCCCTCGGCGCCCTCGTTACGGCGCCCGGTGAGAAATACGGGCTAGCCGGGGCCGGTCAATGATCTCAGGGGGCTTTGCAGGGGTGAACCAGGTCGACAACAGCCAATCTTCCGCCACCCTTTCCCATTGGTCGACCTGGAGCGCAGGCGCCAGGGAGCGGGGGCTCGACATACCCGACCAACCGGATTGGGCCCCAGTGTTCGAGCGGGTCTGCGAAGGCAGCGAGTTCGTCACCCAGCTCTGCCGCCGCCAGCCGGAACTGTTCTGGTCGCTCTTCACCAGCGGGGATCTGGCGGCTCCCTATCCAGTGGAGCATTACCGCCACCAACTCCAGTCCGCCATGGCGGAGATCCAAGACCAAAACGGCCTCATGAGTCTGTTGCGGCGGCGGCGCCAACGGGAAATGCTGCGCATCATCTGGCGCGATCTCAGCGGGTCGGCGCCCCTGGCCGAGACCATGGCGGAACTCAGCGCCCTCGCCGATGCCTGTGTCGATCTCAGTCTGCAACGCCTCTCTGATTGGGCCTGGGCCGAGTATGGCCGGCCCCGGGGCGCGGACGGTCGACCCCAATCCATGATCGTGCTCGGCATGGGCAAGCTGGGGGCGGGGGAACTCAATCTCTCCTCGGATATCGACCTCATCTTCGCCTATCCGGAAGAGGGTGAGACCAGCGGTCCCCGGGTCATCGACAACAGCGAGTTTTTCATCCGCCTGGCGCAACGACTGATCCAGGTGCTGGACAACAAGACCCCGGAAGGCTTCGTCTTCCGGGTTGACGCCCGCTTGCGCCCCTTTGGTGGCTCCGGTCCGCTGGCGATGAGCTTCGCCGCCATGGAGGACTACTACCAGTTCCAGGCCCGGGAGTGGGAGCGCTATGCCATGATCAAGGCCCGCGTCATCGCCGGCGATCCCGCCGCCGGGGCGCAACTGCAAGCCATGCTGCGACCCTTCGTCTATCGGCGTTATCTGGATTTCAACGTCATCGAGTCGCTCCGGGAGATGAAGCGCCTGATTTCCCAGGAACTCAGACGCAAGGGGATGGCGGAGAACATCAAACTCGGTCCAGGCGGGATCAGGGAGATCGAGTTCATCGGTCAGGTCTACCAACTCATCCGTGGCGGACGAGATCCCGAGTTGCAACTGGGTCCCATCCTGGAGGTGTTGCAACGCCTGGGGGACAAGGGGCATCTGCCGATGAAGACGGTCGAGGAACTCAGCCTCGCCTATCACTTCCTGCGACGGCTGGAAAATCACCTCCAGGCCTGGGCCGATCAACAGACCCATGTCTTGCCGACGGATCGGGAGATCCAGGGTCGACTGGCGCGTTCCCTGGGCTTTGCGACCTGGGAGGCGCTGCTGGGGAGGCTCGATGACCACCGCCAGCGGGTGCAGGAACACTTTGATGCGGTGTTCGGCCACCAGGGGGACAACCATCAGGCCGAATCCGGTTTCGACGCCCTTTGGCGAGGGGAGATGACCGACGCCGCCAGCCGGGATCTGTTGGAGGAACGGGGTTTCATCCAGGCCAGCGAGGCGGTGGAGTTGCTGCATGGCTTTCGCCAGGGGCATGCCTGTCGATCACTGAGCACCAGGGCGGCGGAGCGGCTTGGCCGTCTCATGCCCGAACTGCTGGAGGCCGTCGCCGGGTCGGTGGAACCGGATCAGGCACTGAAACGCCTGTTGCAGTTGCTGGAGAACATCGTCCGCCGCTCCGCCTACATCGCCCTGCTGGTCGAACACCCCATCGCCATGCGGCAACTGGTGCGTCTGAGCGCCGCCAGTCCCTGGATCGCGCGCCTGCTCACTCGCTATCCCCTGCTCCTGGACGAACTCCTGGATCCCCATCGACTCTACGCCCCCCTGGAGCGACGGGATTTGGAGGCGGAGCTCGGAAGTCTGCTGGCCCATGTCGACGCTGACGATCTCGAACAACAGATGGAACGCCTGCGCCAGTTCTCCCAGACCAACAGGCTGCGGGTGGCGGCGGCGGACATTACGGGAGAGGTGCCTCTGATGCGGGTCAGCGACCACCTTACGGACATCGCCGAGGTGGTGCTCGAACGTCTGGTCCAACTGGCCTTCCGGCACCTGTGCGGGAAACACGGTCGTCCCTCCGGTCTGCCCGTTGCCGGGTCCGGCTTCGCCATCATCGGCTACGGCAAGCTCGGCGGGATCGAACTGGGTTACGGCTCCGACCTGGATCTGGTGTTCCTCCACAGCAGTCGGGATCCCAACGCCATGACCGATGGGGCCTCGGCCATCGCCAATGATATGTTCTACGCCCGTCTCGGGCGCCGCATCATCCACATGCTGAATACCCAGACCCCCGCCGGGATCCTCTACGAGGTGGACATGCGGTTGCGTCCCAACGGCAACGCCGGCCTGTTGGTCAGTTCCCTGGAGGCCTTCGCCGAGTATCAGTCGGAGAGCGCCTGGACCTGGGAGCATCAGGCCCTGGCCCGGGCCCGGGCGGTGGCCGGCGATCCGGCGGTGCGACAGCGCTTCGCCGAGATCCGCCGTCTCGTCCTGACCAAACCCAGGGACCCGGAGTCCTTGCGTATCGAGGTGCGGGAGATGCGGGAAAAGATGCGGCGGGAACTCGACAAGGGCCGTGGCGGACGCTTCGATCTCAAGCAAGGCCGTGGCGGTATCGCCGATATCGAATTTATGGTTCAATTTTTGGTTCTGCGCTGGGCCCACAACTACCCGGATCTGGTCGATTTCAGCGACAATATCCGCATGTTGGAAGGCTTGGGGCGGCACCGGCTGGTGGCGGAAGCGGTCGCGGAAAGGTTGGCGGAGGCCTATCGGCGCTTACGGGCGGCCATCCACCGCAACAGCCTCTTGGATGCCCCGGGGATGGTGCCCGAGACCGAGCTGGCGGAGGAACGGAGCTTCGTCGCCGAGACTTGGCGGCAATGGATGGAGGCCGAACCCCAGACCGCCTGAGGCGGCCTGGATATTCTGGTTTGCAGCGAACATTTGAACACGCGGGAGAGGGTGATGGCGACGATGTCGGATCGTGACGGGGTGATTTGGCTCGATGGCGAGCGGCTACCCTGGCGCGAGGCAAAGATTCATGTACTGACCCATTCCCTGCACTATGGCATGGGGGTGTTCGAGGGCGTGCGCGCCTATCAGACCGACCAGGGAACAGCCATTTTCCGCTTGCAGGATCATACCGATCGGCTCTTCGCCTCGGCCCACATCCTGGGAATGACCATCCCCTATGATCGCGCCACCCTCAACGAGGCGCAGATCCAGGTCGTGCGGGAGAACGGCCTCAGCAGCGGCTATATCCGCCCGCTTTGCTTTTATGGCTCCGAGGGCATGGGCCTGCGCGCCGACAACCTCAGGGTGCACGCCATGGTGGCCGCCTGGCCCTGGGGGGCCTATCTGGGGGCGGAAAACATGGAACGCGGGATTCGGGTCAAGGTGTCTTCCTTCACCCGCCACCACGTCAACATCACCATGTGCAAGGCCAAGGCCACCGGCAACTATCTCAACTCCATGCTCGCCCTCAAGGAGGCCCTCGATTGCGGCTATGACGAAGCCCTGCTGCTCGACAACGAAGGCTTCGTCATGGAAGGCAGCGGCGAAAACCTCTTCATCCTGCGGGAAGGGATCGTCTACACCCCCGACCTGACCTCCGCCCTCGACGGCATTACCCGCAAGACCGTTATCGCCCTCTGCGAGGAACTGAACATTCGGGTGGTGGAGAAGCGCCTCACCCGGGATGAGGTCTATATCGCCGACGAGGCCTTTTTCACCGGCACCGCCGCCGAAGTGACCCCGATCCGCGAAGTCGATGGCCGCCGTATCGGGCAAGGCTCCCGCGGCCCGATCACCGAACGCCTGCAGGGGTTGTACTTCGACCAGGTGCATGGTCGTCGGGAGCACAACAAGCACTGGTTAACCTTTATCTGATCGCCGGGAGACCCTCATGGCGCAACCCGCTGTTCAAACCTCCAAGCTCCAAGAACCCATTATCCTGAGTCGCAAAGACCTCCCCCTCTGTTGCCCCCGTCCCCAGGATACCCTGTGGAACATGCATCCGCGGGTATACCTAGCGATCGAAAAGTCCGGCCAGGTGATGTGCCCCTATTGCGGGGCCAGATACGAACTCAAGGACTGATCAGCCAAACGGATTTTTCCCGGGAATGGAGGCCCGGGGTGATATCGGGCTTCGCCGGCTCAGTCCTGGCTCATGCAGAATCAGTTCCTGACTGGAAGTAAAAACGGAACCCTGGCCGTTCTTTGATCGGGGGAATCGGGCCAAAGGTCGCCTGGCCCAAGGATACAACGACGGCATCGGACCCAGGCGCCTGTCATACTGAGCATCCGGTTGCCGCCTTGCGAATCCTAGGTGACCATGCCAATACCCGAGTTCCAAGCCTTTATGCTCCCCGTCCTGAGACTCGCCCAAGACAACCAAGAGCACTCATTGGCCGATGCACGCGAAGTGCTCGCACAGCAGCTCAACCTCACGTCCGAAGAACGCAACGAGTTACTTCCAAGTGGCCGCCAGCGTCGGTTCGACAACCGCGTCGCCTGGGCAAAAGTTTACCTCGAACAAGCTGGGCTGATCGAGTCGCCTCGGCGGGCGCATTTTGTTATTACGCAACGGGGCCAAAAACTTCTCGCCGAACACCCTCCACGAATCGACATCTCCTTACTCGAACGCTATGAAGAGTTTCAGGAGTTTCGGACAACTTCTCGAAAGACTGAGGGCGGCAAACAACTAGTGTTGGCTCCAGTTGAAACACAGAACGTAACCCCTGAAGAATTACTTGAGCAGTCGTACCAAAGTATCCGTGTGGAGTTGATCTCGGATATTTTGTCCCGTGTGAAATCTAGCTCCCCTGATTTCTTTGAGAGCCTCGTTGTCGAACTACTGTTGAAAATGGGTTACGGACGGAGTCGCGCAGAAGCCGGACGGGCTATTGGTGGGTCTGGAGACGAAGGGATTGATGGGATCATCAGCGAAGACCGCCTTGGCTTGGACACCATCTACATCCAGGCTAAAAAATGGGAAGGGACGGTCGGACGTCCGGAGATCCAGAAATTCGTCGGCGCGCTTCACGGGAAGCGTGCGAGAAAGGGTGTATTTATCACCACAGGCACTTTTTCCATGGAAGCCCGCGGTTATGTTTCACATATCGATCCGCGCGTTGTACTGATTGATGGTCGAGAACTCGCTGAGTATATGCTTGACCTCAATCTCGGTGTCACCACAAAGACAGTTTACGAGATCAAGCGCGTGGATTCTGATTATTTTATTGAGGAATGACAGCATGGCAGGGCGCAATAGGTGTGCGCCTATTTTTTTGATAGTGGCACGTCCAACAACGATCCAACCAATTACTGGATATTCTCGGAAACCGGTTTGAAAAGAATCATCGATAGAACCGGCTGGGATGAGGGTGTCAACTCAACTGTGTAACCGGCATTCACACAGGCACCCTGGAGGGTGTCAACTCAACTGTGTAACCGGCATTCACACAGGCACCCTGTCAGCATACATAATCACGAACTGATTGAGCGCTTCCTTCCAATTACGTATAGGCATGGTCCATTTCTTTTCTACCCGTT
>JBPOHE010000149.1:0-23552 GCA_052035915.1 Pseudomonadota bacterium | reverse complement strand
GCCGGCCATGGTGACGATCACCAAAACGGGCTGGGGCAAGGCGTTCCGGGATCGTCTGGCCGCCGCCGGAAAACCATCTATGGTGATCATCGGCGCCATGATGCGAAAGCTCATCCATGTCGCTTTTGGTGTGCTCAAATCGGGACAACCCTTCAACCCAGCGCTTCATGGAGCTTGATTCGGATAACAGTATCTACGAGGACCGGGCCTCGGCTGAAAACGGCGATCTCTGTTCTTTTTTAGAGAACAATATCCTATTAATATCGGGCTATTGTTCTCATTAGAAGAACGAAAAAGGCCCGCTCGGGGCCAATGCCCGGAAGCCGGATCATCCGGCAGACTGAGCCGGGTAGGCGCCTGCCGTGCCCGACATCGCCACACCTCATGGCTGGACAAGGGCCATCGGCCCTATCCGTAACACTTTGCCTTTGCCCGCTGATGTGGCTTTGTACTGCGGACCCCGGATGGCTCATTTACCCGTCCCAGGCTAGCCTGTACTCTTCGCTACAAAAGACGTGGTTTCTCATCGGACTTGAGGCTGAGGCGGACCACTCTATTCGTTGCCAACATAACCTGAACGACACATCCCAATACCATGACTACGGCCAATACTCCCAGCAATTCATCGAGTTCACCAATAGAGCAATATTTGCGGCGACTGCATGCCAAATATGCGGCACTGCAGGAAGGCCGGGTTGCCGATTACATTCCTGAACTCTCCAAGGCCAACCCGGATTGGTTCGGCCTCTGCATCGCTACGCGCGATGGTCAGGTGTATGAAGTCGGGGATTGTCGACAGCCATTCACCATTCAGTCCATTTCCAAAGCCTTGACCTTTGGTCTCGCCCTGGAAGATCGCGGCGAGGATTACATGCTCTCAAGGGTCAGCGTTGAACCATCCGGCGAGGCTTTCAATGCCATCAGTCTGAAACCCGGTACCGGCGCGCCCTTTAATCCGATGATCAACGCCGGCGCCATCGCTACCTGTGGTCAGGTACTCAAGCAAGAGGGGCTTTCCCGTTTCGATAGGATTCTGGCCTGCCTGTCCCGCTATGCCGGACGTCCCTTGGATGTGGATGAGGCCGTGTACCTTTCCGAAAGCGAGACCGGACACCGTAACCGGGCCATCGGCTGGATGTTGAGAAACTTTGACATCATCGAGGAAGAGCCGACCGAAATCCTGGAGACCTATTTCCGCCAATGCTCCATTCGGGTGACCTGTCGGGATCTGGCCATCATCGGTGCTACGCTCGCGAACCATGGCCGCAATCCGCTCACACGCGAGATGGCTATCGATCCTGTCCATGTCGATAAGGTGCTGTCCGTGATGGCGACATGCGGCATGTACGACTATTCCGGGGAATGGATCTATCGCGTCGGCCTTTCCGCCAAGAGCGGCGTAGGCGGTGGCATCCTGGCGGTGCTGCCGGGACAACTGGGGATCGGCATCTTTTCACCGCCACTGGACGCCCAAGGCAACAGCGCCCGTGGCCTCAAGGTTTGCGAAGATCTGTCACGGGATCTCGCCTTGCATCTTTTCGCTACAGGCATTTCACCACGGACAGCCGTGCGATTGACCTACGACGCCAGCCAGGTGGCTTCCTCTCGACGGCGTGCCCCTCATCCGCAACACATCCTGCGCACCAGTGGACATCGTATCCGCGTCATGGCGCTCCAGGGGGAACTGGTGTTCTCGACCTTCGAGCCGGTGGTCGACCTGGCCTTGAAGCAGGCGCCCTATTGCCGCTATCTGATTCTCAACTTTAGGAACGTGACCAGCATCAACGATGTGGTCCTGAAGCTGATAGGTGAATTACAGTCGAGCCTGGCAAGGCTCGGAGTGACAATGGTGATCTGTTCCGCCGACAAGTTCGGCAAGAACCTGCGCCATCAGGGGATGGATTCCCTACCCCAGTTCAAGGACGACGATTTCGCCTTGGAGTATTGCGAGAACCGGCTGCTCGAGGAAATCCTCGGGCCGGGTTGGCGTCTGGACAAACCGCTGACCCTGGCCGATTGTCTGTTGTTTTCCGGTCTCACTAAAGAGGAATTAGCCTGGTTGGATTTGAGGATGGGCCTCGGGGAAGCGAGTCAGGGGGACTACCTCATCCGCGAAGGGGAGACCGGAGACAGTCTCCTTATACTTCTGGCCGGGTCGGTGGATGTGCATCTTGCCTCTGATACGGGCCAACTGGGGAGACGGGTCAATGTGTTCGAGGCGGGGATAAGCTTTGGCGAGGTCGGATTGCTGGACGCTTCTCCCCGCTCGGCGAGCGTGATCGCGGCCGAGCCGGTAGAGTATCGAGTGATCACACGCGAGTTGTTCAACAGTCTCGATATCGAGAATCCGTCCCTGAAGATCAAGTTGTTGAACAATATATCGCTCTCGTTGGCGGCCAATCTCCGCCGCTTGAGTATTGAACTGACAACTTATAAAGGGTGATTGGAGCGGTGTAGATGTCAAGACCCCGGAGTTTCTTTCCCTCTGGCTTACGCTTGGCCCTTGGTTGAATGGAGTCGATAGCGTTCGGCCACTCAGGCGATGAGCCTCACAGACGGATCAGGATCCTCTTGGCCCTTCCGGCCCAACCCTTCACTTCGACCCGGTTGAAGCGTGACACAGCGCCGCACGCCTTCACCTTCTCTCCGTGCTGGACTCAAGTCCGCACCCAAAACCCGCAGGCTCTCCCGCGGGAAACAACCGGTAGAGACCGCCCCCCTTCTACAAAAACGATGGGGTCCCCATCAGGTCGGGCAACGGGCGCGGTCAGCATCGAAGTCATGGTCAGTTTGGGAAAGGCGGGAGTCGGATCATTTGACGTCCCCTGGGATCGCTCCGCGGCCAACACCCAGGCGCCGATGCGCCCGAGGCCGCGCAATGGCCTCCAGTAGGGGCGATTCATGAATCGCCCCTACCATCTCCGCCAAGCCGACGCCGGGGCCGACTTCACCGCCGGCAGCGTGCCGATCAGGGTATTGGTATCATTCAAATCAAATGGAATCCGGGGGATTTCGGCTTAGTGTCAGGGCCTTCCCGGATTCCGCCAGGCTTCATCCGGGCTACGGGCTATAGCCCAGAACGGAGGCGCGAAGCCGAAAATCGATGACTCAGGGTCGGCCCATCAGAGACCAGAGTGATCATCGATCAGAGAAGAATGGGGACACCACCAGCCGAAAACCGAAGTAGTCGTTGCGGTAGCCGGGGGAGTAGCGACAACGGAAGGCGCAGCGCACGCGCCCCGCATCGTAGAGGAACGCGCCGCCCCGCAGCACCCGGCAGCCTCCGGCGACCAAGTGTTCCCACACCTGACGTTGTGAGCCTTCCGGCGGATAGGGATAGTCGCGCCACAGACTGCGGGTCCATTCCCAGACGTTGCCGCTCATCTCTTCGGCGCCGTACGGGCTGGCGCCGCCGGGGAAACAACCCAGGGCACTGGTTCCGCCCAGGCCAGTCTCGACATAGTTGGCTTTCCGAGGCTCGGGTTGGTCGCCCCAGGGATAGATCCGGCCATCCTCGCCACGGGCGGCTTTTTCCCATTCCGCCTCCGAGGGCAGCCCGACGCCCAGGGCACCCTCGGCCAGCCCACGCCAGAACCGGCGTTGGGACTCGGACAACGGTTTTTTTGTGGCCAGTCGCTCGTGGGCGAATTTCCGAAATTGCATATTCAGCCAGCGGCCATAGGCCATCGCCTCATACCAAGTGACGAGAACCACAGGATGGTTCGCGATCCCCTGCAGGCAATTTGGGTCTGCGGCCTGGTGGCCGCTGGCCCGCACGAAGGCGGCGAACTGCGCCACCGTCACCGGCCAACGCGCTAGGTAGTAGCCAGGCAGGTCGACAGGGTGTTGCGGGAATTCATCGTTGAATGCCTGCTTGTCCCCCTGCTTGTCGCTGCCCATCTTGAAGAGGCCAGTGGGGATCTCGATGAAGCCGAACAGGGGGTCGGCGGGCAGATACCAGTGTTCGGCATCGAAGCGCGGGTCGCCCAAGCGCGCCAGGATGTCGCCCGCGCGGGCACGTAGGATTGGCTTGGATGTGGCCGATGCCTCCGAATCGCTCAACAACGCCAGGATGCGCCGGATGCAATCCGTCCGGATCGGCTCGCCGCTGTCGCGCCATTCCAGCGCCGCCGTAGCCGCCAACTCGGCGGCGGCAAACCGTGCGTTTGGATGGCTGCCCGCTTGGGCCAGCGCGCCGAGGAAATCCCGCGCCGACCGGGTGGCATTGATGGCCAGGTAGCCGACCAATAGCAGTATGGGTTCGCGCCACCAGGGATCGTCCAGCCGGTTGTTTAGAGCGGCGAGGATAGCCTCACGACCTTCTCCGCCGATCACCTCCCGCAGGTAGCGCGCCACCAGAAATTCCTGCAGCGCCAGATGAATGAAGCGATAGGCACCATCGCGCTCTTCCAGCACGCTGCCACGCTGACGGGCCTGGCCGAGGAAGTCGCCGATGCGCGGTTTGAAGTCGGTCTCCTCGCACAACGCCCTCTTCAACGCCGGTTCTTCGATCTCGCGGCCCTGATCGAGCCCCTGCTGGTGCATGTGGAAAGCGAGATGCTGCGCCATGTCACGATACAGCTTCCAATCCGTCGACAGCTCGCGGATGTCGCTCTCTTCGCGCCCGTAGTCCACTTGCAGCAGGGCGTTGATGGCTTTTTCGAACAGCTCGGCGCGTTCCTCGGGCAGCTTTCGATTGTTGAAATGCACGATCAACAACAACCGCACCAGGAGCGGGCTGTCCACCAGCGCCTCGGCCTGTTTGCCCAAACGTGCGCGGCGTTCTGCTTCCAGCCGCCGAATGCCGCCCAGCAAGTCATCCGCGCGCTCGGCGCGCAAGGCTGTGTCGAGCGGGTAAATGCAGGTATAGGCCTGGCGCACCATGGGCGCGATGTGCTGTTTGAAGTCGAGCGGCTGCACGATGATCTCGCGGAAACCTGCGCCTAGTGCCGTGCGCCCGCTCCGGTAGGCGATGGTACGGCAGGTGACCAGGACGCGCAGGGCGTCGCGCCCGCTCACCAGCTCTTCCACCGACTGGCGCACCTCGGCGCGTTCGTTTTCGTTGGCCACTTCATCCAGCCCGTCCAACAGCAGGAGCACGTCCCGGCCCTCTGTGAGCAGTTGCACGAAGAAGTCGGCGGGCAGATTGAAATCGGCCTGCTTGCTGATCAGGTGATGCGAGATGAAATAAGCCAGAGTTCGCTCTTTCGCCGGTGCGTTGTCCACCAGGTTACGGCGGTACCGCGCGAAGGAGGCCAGCGGCACGAAGATGGGGAGCGGCAGTTCGTTCGGCTTACATTCCTCGGGCTCGGACTTGCTCAGTCTGCCCAACCTGTCCTGCTTGTCCTGCTTGTCCTGCTTGTCCGTCTCGACTGGCTTCATCAAAGGGCCAAGACGCGAACGTGCCGGATCGGGTTGGCCACTGAGCAGCGAAGACGCCAGCGCCCAGGCCATGTGCAGCAGCACCGTCGTTTTGCCGGAACCCGGTCCGCCGATGATGACCAGGCGATTACCCGACCCCAGCACTTGGTTCAAGGCGATATCCGCGCCGCCCCACCCCATCCATTTGGCGCGCAACGGCACGTAGGCCGTCTCCAGCGGCAGCAACACCACCGGCGCACCACCCGCCCGCTCGATGCCGCGCAGCTCGATGTTCTCGGTGCGCGCTTGCAGCCAGCGCAGATAGCCGGCGACCTGTTGCTCGATCTGTTCTTGGCTCAGGCGCTGGTCGCTGGCGGCGTGGTAGTGATTGACGATCTGCCAGCCGGTATTGACCGTATCGATGTTGCCACCGGCGACCACACCACGTTCTCCGGCAGCCTGGGCATCCTTGCCTTGGGCAATGGCACCCGGGCCGCGAACTTCGGCTTCGAGCACCTTGCCGCTGCCCGGCCGTGTTTCGCGGTGATCGCGCGCCCAGTTGCCGATCGCGGCGGCGACTTTGCCGCTCAGTTCTTCCGGGGTGGCGAAAGTATCTCGCATCCGTTCCCCGTTCAGCAGGGCTCTGAACGCCTGCTGTTGTTTCCAGCGGGCGTCGGATTCCCGGTAATAGCCGTCGTAGAACTTCCCCTCCTCCGACAGGAAGGCCAACCGGGGTAAATCGGCGTCTTTCGCCGCCTGGTATTCGCGTTCGGTGTAGGAGGTTTTGAAACCTTTGGGGCTGCTTCCATGGCACAGCCCGACGATGAAGACGGCCACATCGCATTCGGCGATTTTGGCGCGGCAAAATTCGTCGCTTTCGGCATCCCGCGCGCCGAAGTCTTCCATCCGCACGCCGTGGAAGCCGTCCAGACGCTCGATGGCGCGGTAGACCGCCTCGCGATACGCGCTCAGATCGCGGGCGGTGGAACTTACAAACACTTTGCGCATGATTCGACGCCGGAGTTAATGCTGGTTGCCGATCATCGTACCCTCGCCCCGGACGGTCGCCTGGTAATGCCGAGGCCGGACGGAAACCAGTGCGGCCGTGACTTTCGCCGCCAGGGTTGGAATGTCCATCTGCATATCCTCATCTTTAGTGCTGATTGCGTTGCGGAAAACCGCTAGGAGTATAGAACGGGCGACTCACCCGAACCGATGCAACCTGGATTTACCTCGGATTCTGTTGCGACGCCCGGCCCGAGCCGGGAGGTTTCAAACGGCTTCTTAGCCACGAGTCCGCATCCCTGGACTCGCGGACCACGGGTCCAGATCAGGCTGATGGCCGCCACCCCCGGCGCTGCCCTAAAGGGTTCACATACCCAGAGATCGGCCACGGCCGCCAAACGGCCATCGATAAACACCAGGGGAATCAATCCCCGCTCCCAGGGCGGCACCCCGAGTTCCTGCCACCAATGCTTGAGGGTCTTGGTGTGGGTCTTGCCCTGGGGACGACAGCTTTCGCCACCGATCCGGAATCGCACCTCCACCCGGCCCGAACGCCAGCTGGCCGGATCGATGCCGGACGGCCCGCCGGTCTCCCAACCGAGCACACCCAGACCCCGGGGCAACTCACAACAGCTCCCGTCCGGCCAGGGCAGGCTGAGACCGGTTTGGATCCCGGGCAGGGGTTCCAGGGCATAGAGACCGCCGCGAAAACGCCTTACCTCCCCTCCCGGCCAGACCAGTTTCGGTTGCCGATCCGGGGCCGCGCCGAGCACGGTGACCAGAATCTGTTCCAGATGTTCGCTGTTCGGAACCGGCAACCCAAGCCCACGTAACCAATATCTGAGTAGCGAGCGGCCGCGATGGGGCGCCAACGCGGCCAGGCGGGCACAATCCAGCACCCGGGGATCGGCCCTGACCACCTGTTGCCGGTCCTGTTCCGCCATCTCATCCAGGATAAGCTGAGCCTCGGCGCAATGGCGGGCGCTACGACTCAGGGTCGAGGCCAAGCCGGGCCAGCGTTGTCGCAGTAAGGGGATGACCTGATGGCGGAGAAAATTCCGATCCAGAGTCAGATCCTGATTGCTGCCGTCCTCGATCCAGCCCAGGCCCTGTTCCCGGGCGTAGGCCTCGATATGGCGACGCCCAAACCCCAGGAGGGGACGGCCGAGATAGCCACCGGCGAAAGGGGCCAGTTCCGGCATCGCCGCCAGCCCCCGGGGTCCACTCCCCCGCAGCAGTTGCAACAATACCGTCTCCGCCTGGTCATCCTGATGCTGGGCGGTCAGCAGCAACTCGCCCGGTCTGAGCGCCTGACCCAGGGCCAGGTATCTGGCCTCCCTGGCCTCCGCCTCGAGGCTGGCGCCCGGCGTTCGGACAAGGGCGAGTTCCAGTACCTCGATCGGCACCCCAAGCGCACGGCAAAGGTCGACGCAGTGGGTGGCCCAGAGCTTCGCTTGCGGTTGTAACCCATGATTGCAGTGCAGTACCCGCAAACCAGCTCCCAGCTCGCCGCCGAGTCTGGCGAGGAGATGCAAGAGGACATGGGAATCGACTCCGCCGCTCAGGGCCAGACAGACCCCGCCGGAGCAGGGAAAAGGACGCAGGATCTGGAGTAATCGCGCCGGCGACAGCTCCATCTGGGAAGAACGCGGGGAATCAGGCGCCGCTGTATTGACCGTAGCTCATGAGCCGCTGATAGCGGTTTTCCAGCAACTGATCCATGGAAAGCTGCTCCAGTCGGGTCAGATGATCCAACAGCGTCTGCTTCATGCGCTTGGACATGGCATCTAGGTCCCGATGGGCGCCGCCAAGGGGCTCGGGAATGATTTCATCGATCAAGCCTTGTTCCTTGAGCCGATCCGAGGTGATCCCCATGGCCTCGGCGGCCAAGGGCGCCTTGTCGGCACTCTTCCAGAGGATGGAGGCGCAACCTTCGGGCGAGATGACCGAGTAGGTGCTGTACTGGAGCATCAGGAGGCGATCACCGACCCCCACCGCGAGCGCCCCGCCGGAGCCGCCCTCGCCGATAACGGTACAGATGATGGGGGTCCGCAGCCCCGCCATCTCCAGCAGGTTACGGGCGATGGCCTCGCTTTGCCCGCGTTCTTCCGCATCCACGCCTGGATAGGCCCCCGGGGTATCGATGAAAGTCAGAATGGGCAGACGAAATCGCTCCGCCATCTTCATCAGCCGCAACGCCCGCCGATAGCCTTCCGGGCGAGGCATGCCGAAGTTGCGGAACAGCTTTTCCTTGGTATCCCGCCCTTTTTGATGACCCACCAGCATCACCGGACGCCCATCGAGACGGGCGACTCCACCCACGATGGCGTGATCGTCGGCGAAGGCGCGGTCACCGTGGAGTTCCTGGAAGTCGGTAAACAAGCGCTGGACGTAATCCAGCAGATAGGGTCGCAGGGGATGCCGGGACAGTTGGGAGATCTGCCAGGGGGTGAGCGAAGAAAATACCGACTCGGTAAGGGATTTGCTTTTGGCCTGAAGGCGGGTGATCTCTTCCTGGATATTGATCTCCGCGTCGTCGCCGACCAGGCGCAACTCTTCGATCTTGGCTTCAAGCTCCGCGATGGGGCGTTCGAATTCGAGAAAATTCAGGTCCATAGGATGACTATAACGAAAACCTGTGCATGAGGACAATGAAGGCGATTTCTGTCAAACAATAGACCAGCCCACCCGAGAGAGAGCCAATCCCCCTAGCCGTCTGTAAGCCGACCATAGATGGCCAGGCAGCGCCGCAGCCGTGACTCCAGGCCGGTGGGAACCTGATGCCAATCGAAACGCCACTGCCAGTTGCCCTCGGTGGTACCCGGGAGATTCATGCGGTGCTGAGAATCGAGCCCGAGGATATCCTGCATAGGCAGTATCGCCAGCGCACTCCGTGTCCCCAGGGCCATGCGGATCAATGGCCAGGGCATGGGCTCGGTCGGATATCCCAGGTACTCGTCGACAAAACCCCGGGTGTGGGGATCCAGACTCCGATACCAACCGAGACTGGTGTCATTGTCATGGGTACCTGTATACACCAGGCTGTTGCTCGAATGATTAAAGGGCAGGTAGGGATTATCCGGAGTGCCGCTGAAGGCGAACTGCAACACCTTCATACCAGGCAAACGATAACGGCGGCGCAGGGCCTCCACCTCGGGGGTGATGATGCCCAGATCCTCCGCGATCAGCGGCAGGGGATCGAATTCCTCATGCAGGCGGGCGAAAAGGGCATCGCCCGGGGCCTTGACCCAGTGACCATTTTTAGCGTGCTGATCGGCGGCAGGGATCGACCAATAGGCCTCGAAGCCGCGGAAATGGTCGATCCGCACCAGGTCGAAGAGTTTTAACTGGGTATGCAGGCGATCCAGCCAGAGGGAGAAGTCTGCCTCCCCTAGCCGATCCCAACGATACAGAGGGTTGCCCCAACGCTGGCCCTGCTCGGAAAAATAATCCGGCGGCACCCCGGCCACCCGTAGCGGCAAGCCCTGTTCATCCAGCTCGAACATCTCCGGATGGGCCCAGACCTCGGCGCTGTCATGGGCGACGAAGATCGGCATATCGCCGAACAGACGCAGACCGCGCCTGTTGGCATGGGTCTTGAGGGACAGCCACTGGGAAAAGAACAGGTATTGCTCGAAGCCGAGGTAGGCGATCTCGTCCGCCAATCGAACCCGAATCTGTTCTAGGGCCGCGGGTTGGCGATCCCTGAGGGCGGGCGGCCATTGCCACCAGCACCCGCCCAGATCCCGGTGGATGGCTTGAAAGAGACAATAATCCTCCAGCCAATAGCCCTGTTGCCGGGAAAAATCAGCGAGGTGATGGCGTTCTTCGACGCTGGCACGCTGTTGAAAACCCATCCAGGCGCGTCTGAGCGCGAGGCGCTTTTCCTCGTCGGACAGCCTGCCCCCGGGGAGCGAATCCCCATCCAACCAGCCCGACGCCACCAGCGGGTCGAGGGCAATCAGACGGGGATTGCCGGCATGGACCGAGCTGGTCTGGTAAGGTGAGCCATCGGCCTGGGTCGGACCGATGGGCAAGGTCTGCCAGACACCGAACCCGGCCGTGGCGAGAAAATCCACGAAGCGGTGGGCCTCCCGTCCCAGATCCCCGGTGGTGCCCCATCCCGGCAGGGAACTGACATGGAGGAGCACGCCGGCGGAACGACGATCCAGACAGGAGTGGAGCGACTCCACTTGGTTGGAGTGAGAGACTTGCATGAACTCTTCCTAGTATCGCAGCCACCGGCCTAGCCGGCGGTCCGGGCCGGGAGGTGGATAGCTCCCCGGATCAATTGCGTTTCATGACGCCGCCGAGTTCCGGATTCCCGGTGCCATGGGCGAACACATGGGCGAGATATTTCGGCGGCTCTTCGTCGAGCAACTCATAGAGATGGGTCAATTGGCGACGGAAGAGTCGCTCGAAATCGCTCACCGTATCCGCGGGGTTGTAGTCGCCGAACCACCAGAACCAGTCCGATCCCTCGCAGGTGGAGAGTTGTCTGTCCACCGCGGCCTGTTGGGATTTTTTCAGATGGCGACCGGCGAGCACCTGGTCGTATTTCATCTTGGCCTCGGACAACATCTCCCAGGCGCGGTTCTTGTCGTGATCCCCAATCCAGGTGGAAAAGGTGCCGTAGACCCAACTGCCGGCGACCAGATGCCGGAGTTCGGGAGCCTGGGTCTGTCGCCGCTGTAGGTAATCGGAGAAGGTGGTGAGTCGCAACCTCGGATGCTGGGCGAGCTGCCGATAAAGCGCGGGAAGGAAATAGTTACCATTGTTGGGGTAATACTCCCAGGCATTCTCGCCATCCATGATGATGGAGACAATAGCCTCCGGATTCCCCCTATTGGCCTCGGCGATATTGACCAGATGCTGGATCAGGTTACCGACCGCATCGTCCGCATGCCAGTCCGAATAGGTGAACCCGATCAGATCCGAAAGACCGTCATCACGGAAGAAACAGCCGAGTTGGCCCTCGGGGAGGCGATAAGGCTGGTGCAGCCATTGTCCCGGCAACGGCTCTCCGGCGGACGAGGCGCTGAGGCTGTTATACAGCACCTGCTGGCCGCTGGCCGCCCAAAGAAAACCCTCTTCCTCGAGTATCCTGAGCGTCGCTTCGCAGATCCCCCCTTCCGCCGGCCAGCACCCCCCTGGACGGAAGCCGAAATACCTCTCGAAGGCCGCCTGCGCCTGGCGGATATGCCATCGCGCCCGCTCCTCGCCGCCCGGGTAACTGGTCAGGGCTGGCAGGCTGATAGCCGGCAACGCCTCCCGGGCCGATTTGAGGTCGATCAACAAAGGCAATATCGGGTGGGCAAAGGGGGTTACCGAAAGCTCAACCCGGTTCGCCTCCGCCAGTTTTCGGTAACGCCCCACGAGACCACCGAGCACTTCATTGATGATCAGCAACAATTGACCGCGGTCTTCGTGGGAGTAGCCCTGCCCCTTGCGCTCCAGCGCCGCGATCCGGGGATCGTTGCGACGCAAACACTCCCCCATCCAGGCGAGGTGATACCAGACGATGAGATCGAACAAAAACTGATCGCTGAAATACCCCACCAGATGGGGCTCCTTTTCGATCCAACGGGTGATATCCACCAGCTTGCGCAACATGGGAAAGCGATTGATGACGCGCTTTTCATTGGCGCGGGTACAGGCCCGGATGAGCCGGATCCGCTCGCTGGGTTCCGTCGTCAACTCGACGGCGGCCAGAGCGGCCAGCAAGGGGTCCCGTAACGCCTTGCCACGCCGGAAAAAGGCCTTGATCTGGGCGGAATAATCGTCGATCTGTTCGAGCAGGATGGGGGCGAAATTGACCACCGCCCGTGCCTGGGGCTCGTTTTCGAGATAGGCCGCCATATCGGAGTAATCCTTGATGGCATGCAGATAGACCCAGGGTAGCTGGAAATCGCTCTGCTCCGGTCCCCGATAGTCGGGTTGGTGCATGTGCCAGCACAGCACCACATTCAAGGGGGGGAGATCAACGGACATAGTGACCGCTTTGATGGAGCATGTCCGGCGTCACCAGGACGACGCCCTTGCGGGTCACATAGAACCTCCTGGCATCATCCTGGGGATTCTCGCCGATGACGGTACCCTCGGGGAGGCGGCAGCCACTGTCGATCACCGCCTTCTTGATGCGGCAATGCCGGGCGATATCCACATCCGGCAACACCACCGTATCCTCGACGACGGAGTAGGAATGGACGTGCACATTGGAAAACAGCAGCGAGCGTCGTAGCGCTGAGCCGGAGATGATGCAACCGCCGGAGACCATGGAATCCACCGCCATCCCCCGGCGGTCATCGTCGTCGAAGACGAACTTGGCCGGCGGCAATTGCTCCTGGTAGGTCCAGATCGGCCAGGAGTTGTCGTACAGGCTGAGTTCCGGGGTCACGCTCACCAGCTCCCGGTTCGCCTCCCAGTAGGAATCGACGGTCCCCACGTCCCGCCAGTAAGCCTGGCGACCGGATTTTGGTTCCTGGAAGGGATAGGCCATGGCGCGGTACTTGCCGATGATGCTGGGGATGATGTCCTTGCCGAAATCATGGGTGGATCCCCGGGTATCCGCGTCCCGGATCAGTTGCTCATAGAGAAAGGCCTTGTTGAACAGGTAGATACCCATGGAGGCCAGAACCCGGTCCGAGGAACCCGGCATGGGCTGAGGATGTTCGGGTTTTTCCAGGAATTTGTGGATACGGTGATGATTGTCGATTTCCATCACCCCAAAGCCCTTGGCGGTCTCCAGATCGACCTCGATACAACCGACCGTCATATCGGCCTTCTTATCGACGTGATAAGCGATCATGTGGCCATAATCCATCTGATAGATATGGTCACCGGCGAGGACGAGGATGAAATCGGGGTCATGATTGCGAATGATGTCCAGATTCTGATACACGGCATCCGCCGTGCCCGTGTACCAATTGTTCTGGATCCGCTGTTGCGCCGGGAGCAGCTCGACGAATTCCCCGAACTCACCGCGCAGAAACCCCCACCCCTTCTGGATATGCAGAATCAGGGAATGTGCCTTGTATTGAGTCAGCACGCCGATCCGGCGGATACCGGAATTCATGCAGTTGGACAAGGGAAAATCGATGATGCGGAACTTGCCCCCAAAGGGAAGCGCCGGCTTGGAACGCCACATGGTGAGATGCTTCAGACGCGAGCCACGCCCGCCGGCGAGGATCAACGCCAGGGTATTGCGGGTCAACAGACTGACAAAGCGCGGATTCTGCTCTCCAACCATACAACCTCCCCCATGTATCCCCTGACTGATATCTAGCCGAGCACGGCCCGTGGAATCGGAACGATATGCTACCATCAACGCCTTGTTTGAACAGCTAAGCGGATGCCGAGCGAACCATGACCAGCCGTACCCCTGCCGGCAGACAGTCCCTGAACCATGACTTTGCACGCCTCATCGAGGCCAGACACCATGACCCCTTCGACATCCTCGGCCGCCGGATCGAAGGCGACCAGGCCCTGGTGCGGGTCTTTCTCCCCCGCGCCCGCAAGGTCCGCTTGCCGGATCAGAATCTGCCGCTGAAGCGGGTTCCCAACACGGATATCTTCCAAGGCGGCGGTCCGGCGGACCAGATCCCCCCACACTACCGGGTCGCCTGGATCGATGAGTTCGGTCACGATCATCTCGGCCACGACCCCTACAGTTTTCCGCCCCAGATAGCGGACTTCGACCTCCACCTCTTTGGCGAAGGCCGTCATTGGCACGCCTATCGTTTCCTCGGCGCCCATCTCCATCAGGTCCAGGACATCGCCGGGGTGCTCTTCAGCGTCTGGGCACCGAATGCCGAACGGGTGAGCGTCATCGGCGACTTCAACCGCTGGGATGGACGCTTCCATCCCATGCGGGCGAGGGGACAATCCGGCATCTGGGAACTCTTCATCCCCGGACTCGGCGCCGGCTGCCTGTACAAATTCGAGCTCCGCTCCCGCGATGGGACGGTCCTGGAAAAGGCCGATCCCTATGGCCATCACTTTGAATTGCGCCCCAGCACCGCCAGCATCATCGACCAGGCCGGGACCTATGCCTGGCGTGACGAGGCCTGGCTGGAGGCGCGTCGGAGCAGGGATTGGCAACACACCCCCATGTCGATCTATGAGGTCCACCTCGGCTCCTGGCGGCGGACGGACGATTCCGGCTTCATCAATTACCGGGAACTGGCCCACCAACTCGGGGACTATGTCCAGCGGCTGGGCTTTACCCATGTGGAACTCCTCCCCATCACCGAACATCCCTTCGATGGTTCCTGGGGCTATCAAACCACGGGCTATTTCGCCCCCACCAGCCGTTTCGGCACCCCGGACGACTTTCGCTATTTCGTCGATCATCTGCATCAACAAGGCATCGGCGTCATCCTGGATTGGGTACCGGCCCACTTCCCCAAGGATCGCCACGCCCTGGCCAGGTTCGACGGCACCGCCCTCTATGAGCATGCCGATCCCCGACTCGGGGAGCATAAGGACTGGGGCACCTTGATCTTCAATTTCGGTCGCAACGAGGTGAAGAATTTTCTCCTGGCCAGCGCCCTTTACTGGCTGGAAGAATTCCATCTCGACGGTCTCCGGGTGGACGCCGTCGCCTCCATGCTCTACCTCGACTACTCCCGTCAACCCCATGAATGGCTACCCAACGAATACGGCGGTCGGGAGAACCTCAGGGCGGTGGACTTCCTGCGCGAACTCAACAGCCTCACCCACCAGCAGTTCCCCGGCACCCTGACCATCGCCGAAGAGTCCACCGCTTGGCCCATGGTCTCTCGCCCCACCTGGATCGGCGGTCTGGGTTTCAGCATGAAATGGAACATGGGCTGGATGCATGACAGCCTGTCCTATATGGCCAAGGACCCGGTCTTCCGCCACTACCACCACGACCTGCTCACCTTCGGGCTGCTCTATATCTTCAACGAGAATTTCGTGCTGCCCTTTTCCCATGACGAGGTGGTCCACGGCAAGCGCTCCATGATCGACAAGATGCCGGGCGATGCCTGGCAACGCTTTGCCTCCCTGCGTCTGCTCTACACCTATATGTTCACCTATCCAGGGAAAAAACTGCTCTTCATGGGCAACGAATTCGCCCAGGGGCGGGAATGGAACGAGGCCGGTCAACTGGACTGGTATCTGCTGGAACGGCCCCAGCATCAGGGGGTGCAACAACTGGTGGCGGATCTCAACCGGGTCTATGGCCAATCCCCCGCCCTCCACGCCCAGGAATTCAACCCTTCCGGCTTCGAGTGGATCGACTGCCATGACAGTTCCCAATCGACCCTGAGTTATCTTCGCAAGGGCCCGGGAGGCGAGCGACTGTTGGTGGTGCTGAACTTCACCCCGGTGCCCAGGCAGGGTTATCGGCTCGGCGTGCCCGAACCCGGCTACTATCGGGAGGTGCTGAACTCGGATTCCAGGTATTACGGCGGCAGCGATATGGGCAACAGTCACGGCCTCTATTCCGAGCCCATTCCCTGGGGCTATCGTCCTTACTCCCTGGTCCTGACCTTGCCGCCCCTGGGTGGTCTCTTGCTGCGTTACGAAGCGGACCGGGATACCTGATCCCGATCGAAGCCTGAAACTCCTGGTGGTCGGGCGACAGCCCCGGATGCGCCACTGAGAAACAGGCCCGGCGGAACATTGGTATGAGGCTCGGCGGCTCCGGGCATTGACCCAAAATGGCCATTTTTCGTTCTCCTCACAAGAACAATGCGTCGTTCCAGATGTAATTGTTCTCGTTTCGAGAACGCAAAACCGGGCTACAAGGCCCCGGCCCGCAAGCCTGTCGATATCCACACCGATTCGAGATCTCCCTGAAGGGGGATTTCGAGCCGCCGGTCGGGGTCGGGGGCTTCCCCATGCCATTCCCATCTCCGGCTGTGTTAGGATGGCCTCAGTCATCCGCCTCCTGATCCACCATGAGACAGCTCGCGCCCTGGATCTTCCTCACCACCCTGCTCGCCCTCGGCCCGCTCGAGGCAAGAGAGTTTTATAGTTATGCCCTGGTCCAGGAGGACGGCAGCCTCCTGATCAAGGGCCATATCTTCCACCTCGATGGCATCTATATCCCTCCCAGCGACCAGCAGTGTCGCACCTTCGAGAATCCCATCCGTTGCGCTCCTCGCGCTGTCCTGGCACTCGATTTCAAGGTCAAGGGCTTCGTGCGCTGCATCGAGCAGAGCGAGAACGAGGACGGGAGTCTCAACGCGGTCTGCTACAGCGGCGCCTCCCGTTTTTCCGAGGGCGAGGACCTGGGGGCCTATCTGATTGAACAGGGCTGGGCCGTCGCCCTCCCTGACGCCCCCTATGACTACCATGTGCTCGAACGCATCGCACGCCACCAGAACCGGGGGATCTGGGGCTTTATGGTAGATGAACAAAGTCCCCGCCGGCTCAGACCGCCATCATGGCGATCACATTTGCCTTGACCGATACTTTCATCAGGAAAAGCTGAAATGGGAGTCTGAGATGAACACCTATTCCCATGTCTTGTTGGCGGTCGACTTTGCCGATACCGACCAGCGGGTATCCCGGACCGCCCTGGATCTGGCCCGTCGTTATCAGGCCAAGCTGAGCTTGGTGCATGTGGTGGAGTTTTCGCCCCTGGACTATGGTGGCGAACAGATCCTCCCGATCGAGCTGAAGCTCGAGGAAGGTCTGGTGGAACGGGCCCGCATGGCCCTTAGTGAGCTGGCCAACCGCCTGGGCGCCCCCGAAGCCGGGCTTTATGTAGAAACCGGCTCCACCCGGGCGGAAATCCTGCGTCTGGCCAAAGAAAAGGCGGTCGATCTCATCGTTGTCGGCAGCCATGGTCGACGGGGGCTGGCCCTACTCCTTGGCTCCACCGCCAATGCCATTCTGCATGGGGCCAACTGCGATGTCCTGGCGGTGCGGGTGGGATGAAGGTCGCCAAGGACCGATCGGATGGCGCCGCGGGGGGCCGGACTTCAACCTGACGAGGCGAGGTGTTTCGATACCCATGGCTGATCCAACCTATCACATCATCTTCTCCGGCCTGGTTCTGCCCGGACGTGATCCCCTCCAGGTACGGGAGCGGCTGGGGCAGATGTTCAAGCTCGGTCCGGCCCAGCTCGAGGTGCTTTTTTCCGGCACCCAGGTGCCGATCAAAAAACACCTGGACCTGGAGACGGCGACCAAATACCGCACCGCCTTCCAGCAGGCCGGGGCCCTGGTGGAATTGCGTCGCTCCGATCTTTTCCAGCCCGCCGCCCAGACAGCGACGGCGGTTACCGAGGAACAACCTCAAGCCGAGCCGGATCGTCCGGCTGCCGATCCAACCCCGACCGAGGAGCCTGAATCCCAGGGGGAAGGCTTCACGCTGCTGCCCCCCAACACCGGTAGCCTGATCGACTGCGCCAAGCCGGTGATACCCGCCCCGGTGCCGGATACCGCCTGGATACATCTGGCGCCCCTGGGAAGTCGATTGGCGGAGGAAGGGAAAGAAGCTCCGCCGCCCGAGGTGGATCTGAGGTCCTTGAGCCTTCTGCCGCCGAGGACCGGGAGCCTGGAGGATTGTCGCCCCGCCCCCAGACCCATCTCCATCCCGGATATCAGCCATCTCGATTTCCTCCCGAGCGAGCCTGTGGTCCATAAAGAAGCCGAATTCTGATCCCTGGAGCCCCCATGACTTCCGAACATTACCGCCTGATCGTGATCGGCGGCGGCATCAGTGGCCTCAGTCTGGCCCACTACGCCTGTCGCCATGAGGCCCCAGTCTTGGTGTTGGAGGCTGGCGCGACGACTGGAGGCTGCCTGTGCAGCCCCCTTTTCCCGGGTTGCGAGGATTTCTGGTGCGAACTCGGCGCCCACACCCTGTACAACTCCTATGGTCATCTGCTCGGCATCATGGAGGACCTGGGCCTGTTGGGCAGTATCCAACCCAAGCTGAGGCTGCCCTATCGCCTCTGGATCGGTGATCGCCCGGTATCCGTGCCCTCCAGATTGCACTGGCTGGAGTTGATGTTTTCGCTGCCGAAACTCTTTTTTCTCACCAAGGCCGGGAAGAGTATCCAAGGCTATTATGCCGAGGTGGCCGGGGCGAAAAATTTCCACGAGGTGCTGGGTCCGGCCTTCGACGCGGTGATCTGTCAGCCGGCCGCCGACTTCCCCGCCGAGGCCCTGTTCCGTAAGCGTGCCCGACGCAAGGAAATCTTGCGCACTTTCACCCTACCTGGCGGGGTGCAGGATATCGCCGTGGCCATCAGCGGACAGCCCGGGATCAAAGTCAAGACCCAGGCCCGGGTCGAGCGCATCGCCCGGGTCGGACAGGGATTCCGTGTCACCATCGCCTCGGGACAGGTATTTACCTCCGAGGATCTGGTGCTGGCGACGCCGCCAACCGAGGCGAGCGCCTTGCTGAGCACGGACTTTCCCGACCTATCCGGGGTACTGGCGCGGATCCAGCAGGTCTATGTCGACAGCCTGGCCTTGGTGCTGCCTGCCCGGGAATCCAGACTCCCTCCTGTCGCCGGTCTGATCGGCATCCAAGACGCTTTCTACTCGGTGGTCTCCCGCGACCCCCGACCCGACGAGCGCTGGCGGGGCTTCACCTTCCATTTCCGGCCGGATCGACTCGACGCCGAGGCCAAGGCCCAACGTATCGCCACCGTTCTTGGCCTGAACGGCACCCGACCCCTGGCCAAGGCGAGTCGCCGCAATCCCCTTCCCGCCCTCCGCCAGGGCCACGCCGAGCTATTAGCACGTCTCCAGCCGCAGCTCTCGGGTCAAAGACTGGGTCTGACCGGCAACTATTTTCAGGGGATGGCCATCGAAGACTGTATCAGTCGCAGTCGAAGCGAGTACGAACGCCTCTATCCCGGCCACTGACAGCCATCCCCCGGCCCCCTCCCCCGCCCCGGGACTCTCCCCGCGGGGAGGGTACCGATTCAGATCAAGGGTCCCATCTCCATGTCACCCCAAGCTTTATTCACTGTTTTTCTCCTCCTCTCGCTCGGTCTGGTCGGCGGCTGTGGCAAACCGGAACCGCCAAGCATCAGCCTCTATCTGGCCGTCCAAGGCGGCGATCTGAATCAACTCGAACGCCACATCGCCTGGGGCGCGGATCTCAACGCGCCGGACCCGGACGGCAACAGTCCCCTCCACACCGCCGCCGCCCGGGGTCGCATCGTCGAGGCCAGATTGCTGATCAAGAACGGCGCCCAGATCGAGGGGAAAAACCGCCAGGGACAGACCCCTTTGGCATTGGCCCTCCTCAATGGACGGACCCAGTTGGCGGCGGAAATGCTCGATCGGGGCGCCCGCCTCGACAGCCGACAGCTCGTATTCGAGCTGGTCCGACATCAGGTCACCGACCGCGACGTCCTCAATTTCCTGCTCCAGCGGGGCCTGGACATCAACTCACGGGACGCCAACGCGGATACCCCCCTGTTGCTGGCGGTTCGGCTGGGTTCCCGCAGTATGAGCAAACTGCTGATCCTGCATGGCGCCGATATCAACGCCCGGGATGCGGAAGGGGCCACGCCCTTGCTGATCGCCACCCGGGACGGCCATGAGGATCTGATCCGGTTACTGAAAACCCAGGGAGCGGGTCTGCCCTCGCCATGAGCTGAACTCGGTTCGGCTTTCCTGTATTGTTAACCAAATGTGACAGGGTTGGCGTGGCGGCGATATCGACCACCTCGACGCCCTGATCACGGCCATCACCAGGAAGACAACAACAGGATGATCCTTGTCTATCTCGGTCCGCCATGCCGGTTCAGCCATCACCGACGGCTGAATCCATGTCCTACACGGGATCAGAGAATAAAGATCCGGGGCCTTGGCCAGTCACCCCGGACATCCAAGCAAGCCGGTTTGACTTTTTTCGCCTGTTCGCACATGAAATGCCATGCCAAATATCCTGATCGTCGACGATGAACCCGATATCCGCGAAGTCATTCGCTTTTCCCTGGAGAGCGTAGGCTTTCAGACCTCCGAAGCCGCCCATGCCGAAGCCGCCATGCAACAGATCCGGCGTCAGGATGTGGATCTCATGCTGCTCGATTGGATGCTACCCGGGCGTTCTGGTCTGGATCTCGCCAAACAACTCAAAAAGGACCCGGAGACACGCGAACTCCCCATCATCATGCTGACCGCCCGCACCGAAGAGAGCGATCTGGTGAATGGGCTGGGCTCGGGGGCGGACGACTACATCACCAAGCCCTTCTCGCCGCGAGAACTCATCGCCCGCATCCGCGCCGTGCTGCGACGGGTGCAGCCGGACGCCATGACGGAGATGAATATCCGCGGCCTGAGGCTGGATCCCGTCAGCCATCGGGTCAGTGTCGATGGGCAACCCATCGAGGTGACGCCGACGGAGTTCCGTCTGTTGCAGTTCTTCATGACCCACCGGGAACGTGTGTTCAGCCGCGCCCACCTGCTGGATCAAGTCTGGGGCGACGGCAGCTATGTGGAAGAACGCACCGTGGATGTCCACATCCGGCGGCTGCGCAAACTCCTCGAACCCACCGGCCACGATCATCTCATCCAGACCGTGCGTGGCGCCGGTTATCGTTTCTCGACCAAGGAATAAGAGCCGCGGGCGACGAGAGAGAGTCGACCGTCGGTTGGCCTCGCAACCGACGGTCGGTGGGCGTTACTCAGCGACTATTTCTCGAATACATAGGTCCCAGGGGCCGGAGCCAGGGCGGGATATTGGCCGGAGCCCGGCACCCGCGCCGCCACCTGGGGTCCGCAACGCTCCCGCAGCCACTGGGTCCAGTCGTCCCACCAGGAACCGGCCACCTTCTCGACACCCTGACGCCAGGCCTCGGGATCCGTGGCGCCAGCGGCCTCCCCCGTCCAGTAACGCCGCTTGGGCGGATTCACCGGCGGATTGAGAATACCCAGGATGTGACCCGAGGTGGCCAGGGTGTAGCGCACAGGTCCGGACACCTGGGAGACCAGCTTGAAGGTCTCCTTCCAGGGGGCGATATGGTCCTGTTCCGCCCCGACCGCATAGAGAGGGGCGGTGATGCGGCGCAGGTCGATGGGGCGACCAGCGAGTTGGATCCGATTCGGCTCCACCAGCCGGTTGTTGAGATAGAACTCACGCAGATAAAAACCATGCATAGCCTTGGGCAATCTGGTGGTATCCATGTTCCACTGCAACACATCCATGGGCGCCGGTTCATCGCCATAGAGATAATTCTGGACAAAATAGCGCCAGATGAGGCTGTTGGAACGCAACCAGCGGAAGGCGGAGCCCATGGCCCGGCCGTCGAGATACCCGGGTCCATCCATCATGCGATCTATCCATTCGACACCCTCCTCGGTGAGGAAGACGTCGATATCCCCCGGGTTGGCGAAATCCACCAGGGTGGTGAACACCGTCCAATGGGCCACCGGCGCAGGCGTGGCCGGATCCGCCGCCGCCCAGGCCAGCAGGGTGCTGAGCAGGGTGCCGCCGATGCAATAGCCCACCGCATGCACCGACTCCACCCCACAAATCCGCCGGGCAACCTCGATGGTGGTCAGGGCGCCGGCGCTGAGATAGTCGTCGAGACTGGTGTTGCGCATCGCCCCATCGGGATTCTTCCAACTGGTGACGAAAACGGTGAAGCCCTGGTCGACGAGATAGCGGATCGGGCTTTTATCCGGCGTGAGATCAAGGACATAGTATTTATTGATCCAGGGGGCGATGAACACGATCGGCGTCGCCTGGACGCTGTCCGTGGTGGGCGCGTACTGGATGACCTCCACCAGGTGGTTGCGATACACCACCTGCCCCGGGGTGGCGGCGATATCCCGCCCTACCTGGAAGCCATCGGGATCGACGATACTCACGTCCCCCGTGGGCAGATCCTTCAACCATTGCTGATAGCCGTGGATGAGATTCCAGCCGCCGGTGCTGATGAAGCGCGACAAGGCGACCGGATTGGTCCAGAGAAAGTTCGAGGGCGCCGCGGCATTGAGCATCTGGCGCACCCAGAAGGCCGCCCGCCGGATGGTTCTGTCATCGACCCCGGGCGTGGCAAAGATCGTATCCTCGATAGTACGGGTAACCAGCAGGTAATACTCCTTGACCAGGTCGTACCAGGGATTCTCGGTCCAGGCCCGGTCATGGAAACGCTCGTCATAGGCGGCCACGGGTACCGGGTCGCCGACCAGCGAACCCATGGCGCGTTGCAACACCTCCTGCTGGATCTCGAAGCATTTGCTGTAGAAGCCGAACAAGCGTTGCTGCAACTGCCATGGCTCGCGGCTCCAGGCCTGCATCACGGCAGAGGAAGAGGCCAGGATACCGAAGGGATCCAGCATGGTGGCGGGGGAAAAGATGGTCGTTTGCACACTCAACCTCTCTGATGGAATAGTATTGAAATTATTGCTTTTTTCACTTCCATGAGGAAACCTCCGGGGAAACCGGCCCAGGCATGAGGCCCGCGGCCCTTTCCAAGAAACCCAAGCCATTTTCCTTCGATGGCCTTCATACATAGCTTACGCAGGTGCAGCAAAAAAGACAGCCTCTTTGGCTATCGGCTTGTCGACCCGAGAGGAAGCCGATGCTTGTTTGGATGGGCGGTGCCTTGGCCCAGGCCAACCGGGCAACGGCCATTTCATGGCCATTTTCGTTCTTCCCAGGGAAACATTTCCGGAATTTTATGCGGTGTTGTTCTCAATAAGAGAACAAAAGAACTTGATTGAGCCCCCCGGCCAACCTAGGCGTTTCCGGGCCGAGGCACTTTGAGCTGGTTTTTCGTTCTCCAAACAAGAACAATGCGGTTAAAGATGAGGTATTGTTCTCTAAAAGAGAACGATAAATCGGCTACACAAGCCCAGGCCCGGGAGCCCCAAGGGGTGTAGGCGACTCCTCGGACTCGATCCGGGGATTGCTGGCGCTCGTTACGGCGAGAAGGCTCAGCGCGGGCCAGCCCGCGCCTATGGTCCTTCTCTGAATCCAGGACCGGCGAGCACAAACCAAGGGAGTCGGGGCGCCACCCTTTTCGCTGTCGATCAGGGAGAACCTAACGAGAATTTGTATGAGGCGGCAAAGGTTGGCAAGGTGATTGCGATCGGCGTCGCGCTCAGGTTACGATCGTGTCCCCGGACGTGGTGTAAGAAGCGATCAGAAGGTCATCGACTCTGGCAAGGAAGGGAAGGTCATCAGTTTGCGACCGCAGGCAAGCTGATGTTGGGATTCTCGCCGAGATCGGTGAGGG
>JBPOHE010000155.1:0-5738 GCA_052035915.1 Pseudomonadota bacterium | reverse complement strand
CTCGAACCCTGGTGGAACATGAGGGTTTCAAGGAATTCCTGGCGCATCTGATCGAACATCCCAAGCTACGCCTCTTGATCGAGGCCCTGCGGGAGTTGGCGGCCCGCCGCCTGATCGTCCCCTTCTCCTTCCTGCCCAGGTTATTGGAAAGCGGGCGCCATCGGCCGGAATTACGGCCCTTCCTCCAGCCGGTGCTGGGCGAGCGGGGCGCCTGGCTGGCGCGCCTGAATCCTCAGTTCGGCTGGGCCCTGGGCACCGAGGCCGCGACTCAGGCCGAGTTCGATTGGGAGACCGCCACCCACCCCGCGCGTCGGGCCCATCTGGCCCATCTGCGCCGCAGGGCACCGGAGCAGGCACGCGCCCGGTTGGCAAGCGATTTCGCCAAGATCCCCGCCAAGGAACGGGCCGAACTCCTGGCGGAGTGGCGCGAAGGGCTCTCCATGGAGGATGAACCCTTCCTGGAGAACAGCCTGGGCGATCGCAGCCGCGAGGTGCGGGTCCAGGCGGCCAGGCTGCTGTCCCTATTGCCGGAAAGCCGTCTGGTGTCGCGCATGGGGGAGCGACTCGCGAGCTGTCTGAGTCGCAACCAGAGGGGGACCTGGGTCATGACTCCGCCCCAGTCCTTCGATCCGCTCTGGGCACGGGATGGGATACTGGAACAATTCGATAGCGGCCAGGGCCCGCGCGCCGGCTGGCTGCAACAAATCGCCACTTTCCTGCCGTTGGCCTGGTGGGAACAACAGTTGGAGCTGACGCCGGAAGAAATCTGCCCATGGGTGGTCAAGAGCGACTGGGCCAAGGCCCTCGGCCGGGCCATGGGCGAACGCCTGACCCAGGAAGTGGCCCCGAGCTGGGTCAGGGTGGTGTTGGATCAGCCCAAGGCGGTCTTCGGTCTGGAGGCCTTCCAACTGGTGCCGCGCCTGCCGGAGGAAGAGCAGCAAGACTATTGGCTGGCGCGACTCCATGATCCTCCCGGCGATGGACGGGCGTTACTCACAGAGCTGGTGCAATGGGCGCATCAGTCCGGTCGCGATCTCCAGATAGCCACCGCTCTGGCCGCCCTCAACCTGGCCGCGCGCCTGATGGTCAGCTCCCCCTCGCGTTTCCGCTGGTTATACGAGGACCTGCTGCTGGTGATCCCAGCCTCCCTGGTCACCAGCTGGCTGGCTGAACTCCAGCTCGAGACCCCAACCTCAGAGGCCGAGACCGCCGACCTCGCCCCTTACATCGGGTTGCTCAGCCTCAGGCAGCAACTCCACCACCTTCTCGATCAACTTGGCCCAGGGAATTGACCCATGAGCAATCTGTTACGCGACCACGCCGAACATCTCTACGCCCAGGAACTGGAGGAGCTGCGCCGGGCCGACGACCGGCAACGACCGCCCCAGTGGCGCCTCTCCCCCTGGGCGGTAGCCACCTATCTCATGGGCGGCACCCTGCCCAATGGCTTCGTGATCAGCCCCAAATACATCGGCAGCCGGCGCTTGATGGAGATCGCCATCGCCACCCTGGCCACCGACCGGGCGCTACTCCTCTTCGGCGTGCCCGGCACCGCCAAATCCTGGGTCTCCGAGCACCTGGCCGCCGCCGTGAGCGGCAACTCCACCCTGCTGGTGCAGGGCACCGCCGGCACCGCCGAGGAGCAGTTGCGCTATGGCTGGAACTACGCCCAACTCCTGGCCAATGGCCCGTCCCGGGCGGCCCTGGTGGAGAGCCCCATGATGCGGGCCATGGAGACGGGGCGCATCGCCCGGGTGGAAGAGTTGACCCGTATCCCCGCCGATGTGCAGGACAGCCTCATCACCATCCTCTCGGAAAAGAGCCTGCCCATCCCCGAGCTGGGGGAGGAGGTGCAGGCGGTGCGGGGTTTCAATGTCATCGCCACCGCCAACAACCGGGACAAGGGGGTGAACGAACTCTCCAGCGCCCTCAAGCGCCGCTTCAATACGGTTATTCTGCCGCTACCCGCCACGCCCGAGGAGGAGGTAGCCATCGTCGAGAAGCGGGTGGCGGAGATGGGCCGCGCCCTGGAACTCCCCGCCGAACCCCCGGCCCTCAAGGAGGTGCGGCGGGTGGTGCAGATCTTCCGCGAGCTGCGCTCCGGCCAGACCGAGGACGGCCGCACCAAACTCAAGAGCCCCACCGCCACCCTCTCCACCGCCGAGGCCATCTCGGTCATCAACAACGGCATGGCCCTGGCGGCCCATTTTGGCGATGGCGTCCTGAGCGCCGCCGATGTGGCCTCCGGGCTGGTGGGAGCCATCATCAAGGACCCGGTGCAGGACGCCCTGGTGTGGAAGGAATACCTGGAGGCGGTGGTGAAGGAGCGGGACGACTGGAAGGATCTCTATCGCGCCTGCCGGGAGGTGGAGGCGTAGCCTCCCCGCGCCTCCAAGCACCAGCGCCATGACCACCGCCTCGCCCGTCCACCTCTTCGGCATCCGTCACCACGGCCCGGGCTGCGCCCGCAGTCTGCTCCAGGCGCTGACCCGATTGCAGCCCGACTGCCTGCTGGTGGAGGGACCGCCGGAAGGGGAGTCAGTGCTGGCCTTGATGTTGGAAGCGGACATGGAGCCACCGGTGGCGCTGCTGATCTACGCGCCGGAGGAACCGGCCAAGGCCGCCTTCTATCCCTTCGCCGAGTTCTCTCCCGAGTGGCAGGCGCTGAGGTTCGGCCTCGCCCAGGGGCTCCCCATCCGTTTCATCGACCTGCCCCAGGGGATACAACTGGCATTGCCGGAAGAGGCCACCGCCGATCCGCCGGACGGGGAAACCGCTCTGGGGGAAAAACCAGCCGAGCCGCCCCAGGCCCTCCCCTGGGACCCCATCGACTGGCTCGGCGAGGCCGCCGGCTATGGTGACGGCGAGAGCTGGTGGAACCATCAGGTGGAAGAACGGGGCGACGGCGCCGATCTCTTCGCCGCCATCGCCGAGGCCATGACCGCCCTGCGCCAGGAGTTGCCGCCGCGACCGCAGCCTCCCTGGATGGCCAGGCGCGAACTGCTGCGCGAGGCCCAGATGCGGCAGGGAATCCGCACCGCCCTCAAGGAGGGCTTCGAGCGCATCGCCGTGGTCTGCGGCGCCTGGCATGTCCCGGCCCTGGCCGAACTCCCCCCGGCCAGGGCGGATCTGACCCTGCTCAAGGGATTGCCCAGGCTCAAGGTCACCGCCACCTGGGCGCCCTGGAGCAACGCCAATCTGGCCAGCGCCAGCGGCTACGGGGCAGGCGTGACCGCCCCGGGTTGGTACGAACATCTCTGGCGCCACCCGGAGCCGCGCCGGCGGCTGGTGGGCTGGTTGGCCAGGGCGGCGGCGCTGTTCCGGGAGGAAGATCTCGACTGTTCCTCCGCTCACCTCATCGAGGCGGTGCGGTTGGCCGAAGGGCTGGCGGCCATGCGGGAGCGGCCGGCGCCCGGCCTGCCGGAGTTGCAGGAGGCCATGCAAACCCTGGTCTGTCTGGGCGACGTCGCGCCCCTCAAGCTCATCGCCCAACGCCTGCTGGTGGGGGATCGACTCGGTCGCGTACCGCCCGAGACCCCCACCCTGCCCCTGCAACGGGACCTGGAACAGCAACAGCGCCGTCTCCGTTTCAAACCCGAGGCGCTGCGCAAGACGCTGGATCTGGATCTGCGCCAAGCCAATGATCTGGCCCGCAGCCACCTGCTGCATCGTTTGCGATTGTTGGATGTCCCCTGGGGCGAGCCCACCACCGTGGGTCGCGGCGTCAAGGGGAACTTTCATGAGCTGTGGCAACTGCAATGGCAACCGGAGTTCGCCCTCGCCCTGGTGACCGCCAACCGTTGGGGCAACCGGGTGGAAACGGCGGCCACGGCCCGGGCGGTGGCGCTGGCCCGGGAGGCGGAGCTGGCCAGCCTCGCCCGCCTCATGGATCAGGTCCTGCTCGCCGATCTGGCCGAGGCGGTGGTGCCGGTGGCCACCGCCCTGGAGTCCCGCGCGGCCCTGACCGGCGATGTACCCCAACTCCTCGCCGCCCTGCCGCCGCTGGCCGACATCCAGCGCTACGGCAATGTGCGCCGCACCGATACCGCCCTGGTCGCCCACCTGCTCGCCACCCTCATCGAGCGCGCCGCCAGCGGTTTGCCCGCCGCCTGTTCCGCCCTCGACGAGGCCGCCGCCATCGAGCTGCGCCCTAGCCTCCTGGCGGCCCATCAGGCGATCCGGCTGATCGCCATGGAGGAGCCCTTGAACCAATGGCGCCAGGCATTGCGGCGCCTGACCCGGGCCGGCGCCAGCCATGGTCTCATCCTGGGGCTGGCGACGCGGCTGCTGTTCGACGATCGGCAGTTGGACGCGGAACAGATCTCGATAGCCATGGCCGCCGCCCTCTCCATCGGCAGCGATCCCGCCCAGGCGTCCGGCTGGCTGGAGGGTTTTCTGCATCAGGGCGGCCTGGTGCTGCTGCACGACGACGGCCTCTGGCGGCTGGTGGACCAGTGGTTGCTGGACCTGACCGGTGAAGACTTCCTCCGCACCCTGCCCCTGATCCGCCGCGCCTTCGCCGGCTTCGGCCCCAACGAGCGCCACCAGCTCGGCCAACGCGCCCGGCAGGCGGGAGCCGTCCAGCTCACCCCCACTGGGACGCCGACCGACTCGCCCTGGGACACGGAGCGGGCCCGACGCCCCCTGGCCCTACTGGCCCGGGTGGTGGGAATCCGATGAATCTGTCGAGGTGGAGCCCATGAACCCTTCCCAGGAACGCGCCCGCCGTTGGCGCTTGGTATTGGGCGAGGCCGGCCAGTCATCCTGCGGCATCGACTTGGGTGGCGAGGATCTGGCCATGGATCGGGCCCTGGCCGCGCTCTATGAACCGGATGGTCCCGATGGGCTGAACTGTCGCGGCGGCAATGCTGGTTCCTCGCCTCGGGTCGCCCGCTGGCTGGGGGACATACGGAAATATTTCCCCAGCCCGGTGGTGCGGGTGATGCAGCGGGACGCCCTGGAGCGGCTCAATCTGCGCGACATGCTGGTACAACCCGAGTTGCTCAATGCGGTGCAGCCCGATGTCCATCTGGTGGCCACCCTGATGTCCCTCAACGGCGTGTTGCCGAAGAAGAGTCAGGAGACCGCCCGCTTGGTGGTGCGTACAGTGGTGGATGAGCTGCTGCGCCGTCTCGACGAACCCCTGCGTAGCGCTGTGACCGGTGCCCTCGACCGCGCCCGCCGCAACCGACGTCCGCGCCACGCGGAGATCGACTGGCCGCGCACCATCCGCGCCAACCTGCGCCACTGGCAACCGAGCCATCGCACCATCATCCCGGAGACCCTGGTGGGATTCGGTCGCAAGTCGCGCCGACCTCAGCGGGAGGTGATCCTCTGCATCGACCAGAGCGGCTCCATGGCCAACTCGGTGGTCTATTCCAGCATCTTCGGCGCGGTCATGGCCTCGCTGCCCGCGGTCGCCACCCGGCTGGTGGTTTTTGACACCTCGGTGGTGGACATGACCGAGGAACTGAACGACCCGGTCGAACTGCTCTTCGGCGTACAACTGGGCGGCGGCACCGACATCAATCAGGCAATCGGCTACTGCCAGTCCCTCATCCGCGAACCCCACCAGACGATACTGGTGCTCATCTCCGACCTCTACGAAGGGGGCGTCGAGCAGGGGTTGCTTCAGCGCGCCGCCGAGCTGGTGGAATCCGGGGTCCAGTTCATCGCGCTGCTGGCCCTCAGCGACGAAGGGCGACCCGCCTACGACCAGCGCCTGGCCGCCAAACTCG
>JBPOHE010000161.1:0-28031 GCA_052035915.1 Pseudomonadota bacterium | reverse complement strand
TCACCGGGGTGAAGACCAGCTTATAGGGGTTGAAGCCTTCGGCCCAGGTGTAGAGGGTGACCTGGCGGTTTTGATCCAGAGGGACGCTGGCGAGATTGAAGTTCCCCTGCCCATCGCAACTGAACTGGCTTTGTCCATTGGCCAGCACCATGGCGCACACCGGAATCGAGGTGCCGGAGAGCAGGACCTTCCCCGAGAGGTTGATCTGGGTCAGTGGCGGCTGGTTCTGCGTGAAGTTCGCCGTCACCGTTCGATCCGTGGACAGGCTGAGACTGCAAGGATCGCCCTGCCCATTACAGGCCTCGCCCCAGTTGAGGAAGGATTCCCCGGGATAGGGTTCGGCATAGAGTTTGACGATTTGCCATAGGTCATAGTCCGCCCGACAGCCGTTGCTTTGACAACTGATTTTCGGTGGACTTTCGTTGCTGATCACGCTCCCCGAGCCGGTCACATCAACGCTGAGAGTGGCCGTGTTGGCGCTGTCGTCGATGAATTGGGCGATGACGTTCTTATCCCAACCCATCTGCAGGCCACAGGGGTTGCCCTGACCGGCGCAGGCCCCGCTCCAGCCACCAAAACGGCTGTTACCAAAGGCGCTGGCGCTGAGCTGGATACTTTGGTTGAGGCTGTAGGTCTCGGTGCAATCCCCCCCACAGTTGATGCCTGGAGCGCTGACCGCGCCGCTGCCGCTGGTGTAGACCGAGAGTTTGGGCGCCGTGGTGGCGAACAAGGCGGTGGTATTGTGGTTCTGATCCATGACCAGGGTGCAGGGGTTGTTCCTCCCGGCGCAGTCCCCTTCCCAGCCGTTGAAGCGGTAGCCGCTCGCCGGAACGGCATTGAGGCTGGGCTGGGCCGCGGCGGCGAGTCCCGTGTAGGTGCAACTCTGCCCGGTGCCGCAGCTCGCTTGCCCGGTCACGCTAATACCGCCACCGGCAGCGGAGGTGACGACGAGCTGATAGCTGACCGCAGGCGTGGCGGCGAAGCTGGCCTGAAGGGTTTTGGGACCATCCATCTTGACGCGGCAATCACTCTTGCCACTGCAAGCCCCACCCCAGCTCTCGAGGAAGTAACCGGCGTCGGCCACCGCCTCGAGGATCAGCTCGGTGCTGGCAGGATAGTTTTTCGCACAAGCGCTACCGCCGCTGCCACAGACGACATCCGCCCCGGGTGTATAGACCGTGCCGTGCGTCGGCTTGGGTGTAACGCTCAGGGTCTGGCTGGTGCCCGTGGTTGGAATGAAATTCGCGGTCACTTCCTTGGGACCGGTCATGCTCAATTGACAGTTCGTTCCGCCGCAGTCGCCGCTCCAGCCGTTGAAGCTATAACCGGCATTCGCCGTGGCGGCAAGATTCACGCTCGTGTCCTTCGGCAGGGTCAGGGCACAGGAGCTGTCCGTGCACAGGGCCCCTCCGCCGGTCACACTTCCTTGTCCGGTCTTCTGAATCTGCAATAAATAGTCGGGACTCTGTTCGGCCTCGAAGCGCGCCTGGATGTTTACATGGGCGTCGACCAGGACGGTGCAGAGCCGTTCGGTGATTCCCTGACAACCCTCGCCTTCCCAGCCGGTGAACCGGTTACCGAGATCGGGCGTGGCGGTGAGCACCAGACTGACCGCTCCCGGCCAGAGTTTGTAACAGGAGCTTCCCTGGCGACATCCGCTGAGTTGTTCAACGCCATTCAAGACCGCGTTGACCTGCCCCTGGCCGATCACCGCGATGGTGAGGCTCGGATGGAGGCCAGTGTCGCCGATCGCCGCCAGAATCTCCCGCATGGCGGCATTGGTGACAAAGCTTGCGGTCACCCCGGAATGGCCGATGAGCGGGAGCGTGCACACCTGGGCACTGCCGCCGCACGCGCCCCCCCAGGCGTTGATCGAATGGCCATCGTTGACCGGCGAGAGGTTGACCAGGGTACCCGGGGGGAAACCGGCCTGACAGGAGCCTTCCCGGCTCTCACCCTGACGCCGACAGTCGATCCCCGCCGGCCAGCTTTTGATCCAGCCGTCATTCAACAGGTTGAGCGTGAGTTGATAACTCGCCGCTTGTTCAAACTTCACCGCGTCGAGCCAGGCAGCATCTTCAGCGGCCTTCGTGCTGTCATCCTTGACATAGGACCAGACGAGGACGTGCCTTCCCTCCCCAAGGGGGAAGGTTTCCTGTTTCCAATCCTGGATGCCGCTGATGGCCGCCTGGGCGACATCGTCGATAGAGAACCGCAGATAATCGAAACCGAGTTCGCTGGAACTCCTCCAGAGGAACTGCACCCAGCCCGGACCATCCGCGATAGTACGCATATAGCTTGTCTCGCCATCCCCAATGGTGGCGCTCCGCGCCGCGTCACCCCCGCCTGGCCCCGCTCCCGCCTGCCTGATCCAGGGGGCGTTGCCGCCGGTATTCCAGCTCAGGGTCGTGTTGTCCACCGCGTCGCCGAGGGATGAGACGGGTATCGAAGTGAAAGTGGCCGTCACGCTCTTGGCTGCCGTCATGCTGAGGTTGCAACCGCCCTGACCTGAACAGTCTCCACTCCAACCGCTGAACTGCCACCCGGAGGCCGGAGTGGCGGTAAGCGTCACCTGGGTACCGGCATCAAAGGATTCGGAACAGTCGTTCCCGCAATCGATACCCGGACCGCTGACGGTGCCGGAACCGGTCTTATTGACGGTCAGGATGTATGTAGTCGTTGAACCGGGAAGGACGCTATAGCTTTGAGTCGTCTGGTTGTTGCTCTCGTTGGACTCGGCCATGGCACAGGTGCTATCGACGAAGGCGCGGAGGGTCTTGCCGCCCGCCGTCCCGGCCGCCGCCGAGTCGACCAGAAAGTTCTTGCTCTCCCCCGCCGCCATGGTGCCCACGACACCGAAATAATCGCCTTCGGCCCCACAACCCTGACTCGTCGGCTGATTGAGCCAAAGGTCCAAATACCCCCCATCACCGGCGGCATTGCCCTGGTTTTTTACACTAACCGTGGCATTAAAGGTCCCCCCAGCGGTCGGCGAGGTCGGATTCAAGCTGATCGAGGTCACCACGAAGTCGGGTTGACCGCTGCCGCCACCCACGGTATAGCTTTTGGTCGTCTGGTTGTTGCTCTCGTTGGATTCGGCGGTAGCACAGGCACTATCGACGAAGGCGCGGAGGGTTTTGCCGCCCGCCGTCCCGGCCGCCGCCGAGTCGATTAGAAAGTTCTTGCTCTCCCCCGCCGCCAAGGTGCCTACGACACCGTAATAATCGCCATCGGCCCCACAACCCTGGCTCGTCGGCTGATTGAGCCAAAGGTCCACATACCCCCCATCGCCGGCGGCGTTGCCCTGGTTCTGTACCGTAATAGTGGCATTGAAAGTCCCCCCAGTAGTCGGGGAAGTCGGGCTCAGGCTGATCGAGGTCACCACGAAGTCGGGTTGACCAGAGCTGGTGCTATTGCCACTGAGAGAGATCGTGCGCGGATCTCCCGCGCAGTCTCCACCATCAATCGTGAACGATCCCGATCGCGGCCCGCTGGCGGTTGGTGTAAGTACAATCGCGATGGTGCAACTCTGTTGGGGGCTGAGCGTCGTGCCGCAATCGTTCTGGCCGCTGGAAACGCGGGAAAAGTCCCCGCTCGGGCTCGCGATGTACAGCGGGAGGGAAGCTGATCCCTGGAGACCATGGTTGGTAAGGGTGATCGTCTGCGCCGGACTTTGTTGACCCAAGGCCACCTGGCCAAAATTCAACGCAGTTTTGTCGGGGGCCCAATCAATCACCATGAAACTTGACAGGGTCAAGCTATGACTCAGGGTATTGTCACTCGAACGGGTAATCCAAAAATACCCGGTATAGAGACAGGCATTCGTTGTCCCTCCAGGGGAAAAGGAAACGGTCAATGGACAGCTATCATGCCCTGACGTCTTACACCAAGCGGGATAACTAATCGCATAGGCGCCAACATAAATAGGATTTGGGGCTGAAGGTTCAAGAAACTCGGATGAGGATTCCCAAACCAAGTTGGTGGATTTGTCAGCTATATTGGTTTGGGACGTAAGGACAGTCCCAAAATCGAGATTATCGGGAGAAAAATAAATATTATTGGTCGGTGTCGGTGGGTCCGCCAATCCTCTCTCCCACCCGCTCAAGCCTAGTGTCACTAAGATGGCAGCCAACCAATGCCTGAAAACAACATTTCCAGTCTTCATAATCTGCCCTTTTTTCTCTTAAATAAATCTAAGTATAAATCGGCGCACTGGATATTTATAGAATTGCACGTAAATCATTCGGGACTTCAATATAAATTCCTATTAGGTTGTCCGTACTCGATGGGTAAAGATGTGGCACCCAATGCCATTAAGTTAAGCCGCTCATGGTGAGCTTGTCGAATCATGAGCGGCTTAACTTAATGGCATTGATGTGGTAACTGAACCCACTCGAGCCGTTGGAATCACGGAATGCCTTGAGAAAGGCATGGGATAGGCTGATGGTGAACGAAGCGAATCCCAGCACCTTGTCCGCTGGGTGGCGGCGCTTGGAACCCAACCTTGAACTCAACCCTTGATAAAAAATCACCTCAGTTCTGGCGTTTGTAGCCTTTGGCTTCATAGCTCTTGACACAGTCCTCGTCATTCCGCTTTTGCATCTGATGGCCGATATAACCGCCGAGCACGGAACCACTGGTGCCGCCGCCACAGACCACGATCTTGCCTGTGGAGGGATTTTTCATGGTGACCTGGGGCGTCGCGCAGGCCGCAAGAACAACACAGAGTACGGAACAGAGTATGAGCCTGGACATCGAGTCTATCCTCCCAAGGTCGACTAACCAGTAGAACGGCGGCAACAACTAGTGTATCCGGGTCTCATGATAAATCGAGATCCGATCGAATCCCTCTTCGGCTCCTCGGTGAGGTAACCCTTCACTCGCCTCGGCCTAGACCTTCTCCCCCATGTAGTGGAGATGGAACTGAACGGTTATCCCATACCATTTCCTATTAGTTTATCCGCCTAAAAGCCATGAGGTAGGCTGGCGATGAGCGAAGCGAATCCCAGCTACTGAGAAGCTGGGTTTCAGCGCTTCGCGCCTCAACACCAGCCTACGAATATCGATAATACCTATCGAGAAATGGTATCACTACCTATCAGTAACGGAGCCTGCTCCAGCCTGGGCCAAGGAGGAGACAGGACTCCTCTTCGGAAAGGCCGGCTTGGTCCAAGATTCCGCCGTTATGAACCCCCCACCCCGGAGTATCCAGAGGGAAGATACAAGGATGGGGGGAATCCCGATTCCCGGGAGGTTCGAGTTCGCAGGCCGTGGTGAGCGAAGCGCACCTATCGCCGCACCCGAAGCGGCGTGCGGAAAAACGGCGAGAGACAGGGAAGCCGTCACGGCTGGCCCGATCTGGTTCCGCGTTTCCCGGCATGGGCGCTTTGAGCTGGTTTTTTGTTCTCTATATAAGAACAATAACTCTTAAATAAGGTGCATTGTTCTCTAAATAAGAACGAAAAATAGCCGTTTTCGGTCAATGCCCGGAACCGTTGCCGCGAAGGGGCGCTCCGGCCTCCGGTCCGGCGACTCAACCGGCCCCGACCCGTTGCGGATTCCCTTCCGGCAGGACGCGGGGAGTCTTGTTGTATAGCATCTCCACCTTTCCCGGCCCCAACAACCGCTCCAACCGCTTGAGAAGTTCGTCCCGGGGGGCGAGGCGCCATTCCTGGGCCAGGCTGAGGCTGACCCTGGCCTCGGCGGACAGATAGTCGATGCGAACTGGACAGATACCCCCCGCATACTCGTGCAGGAGGTTGGTGAATTCCCTGAACCGGGAGGCTTCGGCCAGGGCCGGCTTGGGTCCGGAATGGTCGATGAGAACCTGAAGATGGCTGCCGAAACCTTCTCGCGCTTGTTCCATGGTCCAGATCCGCTCGGCGCGCAGACTGACGGCCCCGCGGAACTCGTCGTACCCAAGATGGCCGCTGACTACCAGGATCCGGTCCGGGGCGATGAGTTCGCGGTGACGTTCGTACACCTCGGTGAAGGCGGTGACCTCGAGCCGACCGCTACGATCATCCAGGGTCATGGAGGCCATGCGTCCGCGCTGGGTGCGATTCTGCCGCATGGCAACCACCAAGCCAGCGACCACGGTCGCCGGTTCGTTGTTGCGACCATTGCCGAAACCGGATGGCCGCGGTGGCGGTTCGTCGGCCAATTCGCCCAGACGGGCGGTGACGATCTGATCCAATTCCTTGCGGTAGCCTTCGATGGGATGGCCGGTCAGGTAGAGACCCAGGGTCTCCTTCTCGCCCTGCAGCCGGAGATCCTCCGGCCACTCGGATTCCTCCGGCGGTACCACACCCAGCACGCCCCCCTCGGGTTGGGGCTCGGTCATGCCGAAGAGATCCGCCTGCCCGACCAGGCGCATGGTCTCGAACTGTTCCGCCGCTCGCAGGGCGAGGGGAAGTTGGGCCATCAGGGTCGCGCGGTTCTGTCCCAGCGAATCCAGTGCCCCGGAACGGATCATGGCCTCCAACACCCGCCGGTTAGCGCGGCGCAGATCGATGCGGCGGCAGAAATCGAAAAGGTCGCGAAACACGCCGCCGTTGTTTCTGGCCTCCTGAACCCCTTCGATGGCCGACTGCCCGACCCCCTTGATGGCCCCCAATCCATAGAGGATCCTGCCTTCGCCTTCGGCGCTGAATCTGTACTCGGAAAGGTTGACATCGGGGGGATCCACCCGCAGGCCCATGACCCGGCATTCCTCGATGAAGCCCACCACCTTGTCGGTGTTGTCCATGTCGGAAGAGAGCACGGCGGCCATGAAGGCGGAGGGATAGTGGGTCTTGAGCCAGAGGGTCTGATAGGACACCAGGGCATAGGCGGCGGAATGGGATTTGTTGAAGCCGTAGCCGGCGAACTTCTCCATCAAATCGAAGATATAGGTCGCCGTATCCCGGGCCACGCCGGCCGCCACCGCCCCTTCGGTGAAGACGCCGCGCTGCTTCTCCATCTCCTCGGGCTTTTTCTTCCCCATGGCCCGGCGCAGCAGATCGGCGCCGCCCAGGGTATAGCCCGCCAGCACCTGGGCGATCTGCATCACCTGCTCTTGATAGAGGATGACGCCATAGGTGGGCTTGAGAATGGGCTCCAGCTTGGGATGGGGATAACTGACCGCCGCCCGTCCATGCTTGCGATTGATGAAGTCGTCCACCATGCCGGATTGCAGCGGCCCGGGGCGATAGAGGGCGACCAGGGCGGTGATGTCATCGAAACAATCCGGTTGCAGCTTTTTGATGAGTTCCTTCATGCCCCGGGATTCCAACTGGAAGACCGCGGTGGTCTCGCCGCGCTTCAAGAGCTTGAAGGCCTCCGCATCGTCCATGGGGATCCTGGCGATGTCGATCGCCGGCAGACTCGACTGCGCCCGCTCCCGGTTCACCCGTTTCAAGGCCCAGTCGATGATGGTGAGGGTGCGCAAACCGAGGAAGTCGAACTTCACCAGGCCGATGGCCTCGACATCATCCTTGTCGAACTGGGTCACCAGATTGCCGCCGCCGGCCTCGCAATAGAGGGGGGAGTAATCCGTCAGCACCGTCGGGGCGATCACCACGCCGCCCGCATGCTTGCCGACATTGCGGGCAAGGCCTTCCAGTTTCCTGGCGAGGTCGATCAGGGTCTGCACCTCCTCATCGTTGCGGTAACGCTGGTTCAACTCCTCGCTCTGCTCCAGGGCGCGCTCCAGCGTCATGCCGATCTCGAAGGGGACCAGTTTGGCGATACCGTCCACGAAGGGATAGGGATGCCCGAGCACCCGGCCGACATCCCGCACTACCGCCTTGGCCGCCATGGAGCCATGGGTGACGATCTGGGAGACGGACTCCCGCCCATAGCGATGGGACACATAGTCGATCACCCGGTCGCGACCCTCCATGCAGAAGTCGATATCGAAGTCCGGCATGGAAACGCGCTCGGGGTTGAGAAAGCGCTCGAACAGCAGATCCTGGGCGATGGGATCCAGATCGGTGATACCCAGGGAATAGGCAACCAGGGACCCGGCCCCGGATCCGCGTCCGGGTCCTACAGGGATGTCGTTGTCCTTGGCCCAACGGATGAAGTCGGCGACGATCAGGAAATAGCCGCTGAACCCCATGCGGCTGATGACGTCGATTTCGGTTTCCAACCGCTCCAGATAGCCCAGTCGGCGTTGCGCGTAATCGGCGGCCTCGGGGTCCAGAACCTCCCTCAAGCGGCATTCCAGGCCGTTACGGGACTGACTGGAGAAATAGTCCGCGAGGCTGACGCCGTCCGGGATCGGCGAGGCCGGCAGGTAGTTTTTTCCCAGGGTGAGTTCGAGCGTACAGCGCTTGGCAATCTCGACACTATTCTCTAGCGCCTCCGGGATATCGGCGAACAACTCACGCATCTCGTCCGGGCGACGCAAATATTGCCACTCGCTGTAGCGCCTGGGGCGACGGGGATCGTCCAGGATACGCCCCTCATGGATGCAGACCCGGGCCTCATGGGCCTCATACTCCTCCCGTTCGAGAAAGCGCACATCGTTGGTGGCCACCACCGGGATATCGAAGCGGGCCGCCAGATCGACGCTGAGATGGAGACACGCCTCTTCCTGAGGTCGCGCCGTCCGCACCAGTTCCAGGTAATAACGATCCGCAAACAGTTGCCGCCAACGCCGCACCAGTTGTCCGGCCAGGTCCTCGTGACCGGCCAGAAGGGCCTGCCCCACGTCTCCTTCGCGACCGCCAGAGAGCAGGATCAGCCCCGTGCCCGCCTCTTCCACCCATTCCCGTTGCAGCCTGGGCTCACCCAGGTACTGCCCTTCGAGATAGGCGCGGGACACCAGGCGGGTGAGGTTGCGATAGCCGGTCTGGTTCTGCACCAGCAGGGTGAGGCGGAAGGGTTTGTTTACGTCGGCCGGGTTCTGTAACCAGGCATCCACGCCGATGATCGGCTTTACCCCCGCCGCCATGGCGGCTTTGTAAAACTTCACCATGCCAAACAGATTGACATGATCCGTCAGTCCTACCGCCGGCATCCCGCTCCGGGCCACCGCCTCGGTCAGGGGTTTGATGCGGACCAAACCGTCTACCAGGGAATATTCGGAATGGACCCGCAGGTGAACGAAGTCAATCGCCATCGAGCTGTGTCTATTCGCAAGGGTTGCAAGACCGCCCCTTCAGGGGGCGGAAGCTGCGGCGGTGGATCGGTGTCGGCCCCAGGGATTCCAGTGCCCGCAGGTGCTCGGCGGTGGGATAGCCCTTGTGTCTGGCCAGGCCATACCCAGGATAGAGGGCCTCGAGCGCCACCATTTCCGCATCCCGTGCCACCTTGGCCAGGATCGAGGCGGCGCTGATGGCCGCCACCTTGGCATCGCCACCGATGATGGCCAGCACCGGCATGGGCAGGGTCGGGCAGCGGTTGCCGTCGACCTGCACCATTCGCGGCACGACAGAGAGGGCCGCCACCGCCCGTTCCATGGCCAGCAGACTGGCACGCAAGATGTTCAGACGGTCGATCTCTTCCACTTCGGCCCGCCCCATCCCCCAGCAGAGGGCCTGGGTGCGGATCTGTGCCGCCAAGACCTCGCGTCGGGCCGGGGAAAGTTGTTTGGAGTCGGCTAGTCCCGGTATGGGGCGGAAAGGATCCAGGATCACCGCCGCGGCCAGCACCGCACCAGCCAAGGGACCACGCCCTGCCTCGTCCACCCCGGCGACGAGATCCAGGTTCTCGCTCATGCCGACCTCAATAGGGCGAGCACCGCCTGCGCGGCCTGTCGGCTGGCCTCCCGCCGCATCGCTCGATGCATTCGGGTGAAGCGTTCCCGCAAAGCGGCCACAACTTCAGGCCGCTCGACATAGATACCCAGGGCCTCTGCCAGAAATTCGGGGCGACAGCGGTGTTGCACGAATTCAGGTACCAGGGGCGCCTCCGCCAGGAGATTCGGCAAGGCGATAAAAGGCACTTTCACCAACCTGAACAACCTCAGTAGCCAATAGGTCAGTGGATGCAGCCGATAGGCCACCACCATAGGCCGATGCAGCAACATGGCCTCCAAGGTAGCGGTCCCCGAGGCGGCAAGCACCCAATCCGCCGCCGCCATCGCCTCCCGGCTCTGGCCATCCAGGAACAGGAGGGGGAGATTCGCACCCATCTCATCCAGCACCCGACGTATTCCTGCCTGTAACGAAGGCCGCGCTATGGGAACGACCACGAACAAATCCGGGACCTTGTTTCTGAGCCGCAGGGCGGCCTCGATAAAAACCCTGGCGAGACGACTCACTTCTCCCCGCCGACTCCCAGGCAACACCGCCAGCACCCTGGCCTCGGCAGGAATCCCCAGCCTCGCCCGCGCGGCCTGGGTATCAACCTCCAAGGGGATCTCATCCGCCAGGGGATGACCGATAAAACGGGCGGGGATGCCGTGCTGGGCCAAAAAGGCCTCCTCGAACGGCAGGAGGCTCAGCACCAGATCCACCGCGCGCCGGATCACCTTGATCCGCCCGGGTCGCCAAGCCCAGACGCTCGGGCAAACATAGTGAACGGTCGGGATCCCGGCTTGTCGCAGGCGCTTTTCCAGTCCGAGATTGAAATCAGGGGCATCGATGCCGATGAACACATCCGGAGGATAAGCGAGAAAATGGCGCAGAATTTTCCGGCGCAGGCGCAGGATCTCCGGCAGATGGCGCAGGATTTCGACCAGCCCCATGACGGATAACTGCTCCAGGGAAGAGAGGCTGACGCAGCCCTGGGCCTCCATCCCAGGTCCCGTGATCCCTTCGAAAACGGCCTCGGGAACCTGCTCCCGGATCGCCGCCATGAGAGAGGCGCCGAGGATATCTCCCGACAACTCGTTGACCACCAAGCCAATGCGCACCCCCCCGAAGGCGGGTTCACCGCCTGGAGCCGGTTTCGTCTCCGGCACCCGGGATGGGTGTGATGACCCTTTCCGAACTATCTTGTTCACATAAAGCGAACAAAGATCCTATGACCTTGACTAGAAGCGGTGGTCCCGCGCGGTGCACATGATGTTGTCAACCACAACGGCCACCTGACCATCGACCCGGGCCGTCCCGGAGAACATCCATATCCCCCGTTTGTTCCCTTTCATGATCACTTCAAGCAACAACTGGTCTCCAGGCTCGACCGGGCGCTTGAACCTGGCCTTATCGATGCCGACAAAGAAATAAATGGTGTTTTCATCCACCTTGTCGGGATGGGATTGCATGCCCAATATCCCCGTCGCCTGGGCCAGGGCCTCGACAACGAGTACCCCCGGCATCACCGGGCGGGCCGGAAAATGGCCGTTGAAATAGGGCTCATTGAAGGTAACGTTCTTCACGGCCACCAACCGTTCGTTCGGCACGAACTCCACGACCCGATCAATCAGCAGGAACGGATATCGATGTGGGAGAAGCCGAAGCACCTTACTGATATCCATGAGCGTCGGTTTGGCGATTCCCCCCGACGAAGCCGGAACAGCGAGCCCAGTGGAAATCTCAGCGACGTTATTCATTCTCAGGCTCCAGGTCATGGGGTTGGGGGCCCAGGTCATCACCGCGCAGTGCGTCTTCGAGGGCACGTAGGCGACGGGCCATGTCGTCCAGGTGCCTCATCCGTGCAATACAGCGTTTCCATTCTTGATTGGAGACCGCCGGAAGCCCCCCGCTGTAGTATCCCGGCTCGGTAAAGGAGCGGGTGACAAGCGATTGACCGGAGAAGCTGACGTTGTCACCAATATCCAGGTGCCCGGCGAAACCCACCCCACCTCCGATCAGACAGTGACGCCCGATACGGGTCGAACCGGATATACCCACACAAGCCGCAATCGCGGTATGTTCTCCGATGATTACGTTGTGAGCCACCTGGATCTGGTTATCCAGCTTCACCCCGTCATGAATCTGGGTGTCCTCGATGGCGCCACGATCAATGGTGGTATTGGCGCCAATCTCGACATCATTCCCAATCTTCACCCGCCCGAGCTGGGGTACCTTGACCCAACCATGGGCATCCTTGGCTAAACCAAAGCCATCACTCCCGATCACGGCCCCAGGATGAATAATCGCCCGCTCACCTATCTCTGTTCCCGCGCAGAGGGTAACCCTCGCCACCAGTCGAGTATCGGCACCCACCCGGCACTGAGGTTCCAGGATACAGCCGGCGCCAAGGTATACCCGAGGACCGATCCACACCCCCTCGGCCAGGACGCAATAAGGACCCACCCAGGCGCTGGCATCGACCACGGCATCGGCATGAACCACCGCAGTGGGGTGGCGCCCGGCGAGTACAGGCCGTGCCGGATTCAAGAAGGCGGCCACCCGGGCAAAGGCCAGGTAGGGATTGTCACATACCAGGGCCGCCACCGGGCAATAGGCGAGATGTTCGGCGGAGAGTATGACCGCCGTGGCCCGAGTTTCCCGAAGTTGACGCCGATATTTGGGGTTGGCAAGAAAGGCGATGCTCCCTGCCCCCGCCTTCCCAAGGGTCGCCACCCGTTCTACAAGCTGGCGCTCATCCCCACCCACCAAACGCCCAGCCGTCAGGTCGACGACCTCTCCCAGAGTGCAACCCACTAGAGAAGACCCGCCAATTCCCGCCTTGGCCGGGTAGTTCCGACTAATCGCGCTTCTTTTGCTTGAGGCGCTCAAGCACCTTGTCGGTAATATCTATTTTCGGATTGATGTAGACCACCACATTTTCATTGACCACCATGTCTATATTCTCCGCCTTGGCGATCTCCTCGATCACTTCGTTGACGATCTTTACCAGCTTGAGGCGCAATTCATTGCTTCGAAGGGCACTATCCTGCTCCAATTCGCCTTTGGCACTCTTGATCCGCCGCTCCATAGTCAGGAGTTCCGCCTGCTGCTTGCGCAACTGCGTCTCGCTCATGACGGACTGGTTCTTCTCCAATTCTTCCCGCATCTTCGCATACTGCTTTACCTTGGACTCGATATCCTTAGCACGGGGAGTGAAAGTCTGCTCGAGCTCCTTCTGAAAAGCCGCATATTGGGGAGAATTCTCCACAGCCTTTTCCGCATGGACAAAGGCGATTTTCACTCCCTCAGCCGCGAGGGCATAACTGGATGCTCCCAGCATCATCAACACGCCCATGATTCTAAGTGCCGTCATCTTTAATAACATCCCCTGCATTTGGAACATTACAAACCCACCCCGAAATTGAATTGAAAGACTTCCCGCTTATCTTCACTACTCGCATTGAGCGGGAATCCCAAGCTAACTGTAAGCGCGCCGATTGGAGATAGCCAGGACCCAGCCAACCCCGTGGAATACCTGATTTTATCTACAGCAAAGCCGGTGCCGGAACCAGACTCCAAACCATGGGTATCGAATACATTACCGAGATCGAAAAAGGCGCTCAGCCGGAGAGTATCCTTGAAAGCGTCCCCAGGAGGCGGAAACTGAAGCTCAATATTAGCTACCGTCAACAGGTTACCGCCGAACGGATCATCATTGGAATCCCGGGGTCCCAGCGTCCATTGCTCGTAACCACGGACCGAGCGAGGACCACCGGCGAAGAAATTATAAAAGAACGGCAAAGTATCAAGCTTACCGTAACCATCGCCATAGCCGATCTGGCCTTTCAGCATCAAGGTCAGATTCCGGGTCAGAGGGATAAATCCCTGCCCGATAAAATCGGCTTTGTAATATTCGAGATCGCTTCCCGGTAACGCAGCCTCCACCGCGAAGGTATGCAACATCCCCTTGGTGGCGAACAAGAAATTATCTCTGGAGTCATAACTCCAATTCGCCAGCAATCTAAGATCATTAAATTTATCGCCATAAGCGTCGATGAAGTTCTGCACTTCGTCGGAGGGTGCACTGCCCGTTTTCAGAGTGATATCGTCGATATCGGCAGAAAATCCCGCCCGTTGGAACTCGCTAATGGGGAAACCGAAGTTCATGCCCGCACGACCGATATCTGTGGTGTAGTTGGATACGTTCAGCTTGGAAAAATCAGTCGCCCGATAACTGAGATTGAAGCCTCTGCTGATGCCGTCGATAGTGTAATAGGGATTGGTATAGGCGACCTGGTAGATGGTCGTCGCTGTACTGTTATTGAAAGCCAGCGTCATTTTCTTGCCGGTGCCGAGGAAGTTGTTTTCGGTGATGCTGGCATTGAGGATGATGCCGTCACTGCGCGAAAAACCGACGCCAGCCAGAAAATTGCCGGAAGGACGCTCTTTTACATTGACATTGATATTGACCTCATCGGTGGAACCCGCCACCGCTGGCGTCTCAATGGTGACGTCCTCAAAAAATCCCAGCCGCTTCAAGCGGTCGCGCGATTTATTGATGCGCTCGGTGGAAAACCAGGAAGCCTCCATCTGCCGCATCTCACGCCGCAACACCTCATCGCGCGTCCGCGCATTGCCGGCCATGTTGATACGATGCACGTAAACCCGCTTACCGGGATCGACGAAAAAGGTCAGGGCCACCTCTCGTTTGGTATCGTCGATCTCCGGGATACTGTTTACATTCGCGAAGGCATACCCATAATTGCTTAACAGCTTGCTGATCTGCTCGGTGGTATTGGTGACCCGCTTGCGGGAAAAAGGCTCATTGCGTCGCACATCTATGAGCGGATAAATTTGCTCGGGTTCCACCACTAGATTTCCGGCCAGTTTGAGATCGCTGACTTTATATATCTGGCCTTCGTCAAAGACGATGGTGATATAGATATCCTTCTTATCCGGACTGATAGAAACCTGAGTGGACTCGATACGAAATTTCAGATAGCCGCGATCGAGATAATAGGAACGCAGTTTTTCCAGATCGCCGGACAACTTTTGTTTGGAATACTGGTCGTCACCGGTCCAGAACGAAAACCAGCCAGTAGTGCTTAGTTGAAACTCTTTCAAAAGCACTTTATCGGAATATGTCTTATTTCCGATCAGCTTGATTTGCTTGATCTTGGCCGCCTTGCCTTCTTTGATGTCGATGGCTACAGCCACACGGTTTCGTTCCAGAGGTGTCACCGTGGTAGTAAGCTGAACACCGTATTTGCCTTTGCTAAAGTATTGACGGCGTAATTCCTGCTCGATCTGATCCAGCACGGAGCGATTGAACACCCGCCCCTCAGCCAGACCGATGTCTTTCAGCGCCTGGGTGAGCTTGTCGGTTTCGATCTCTTTGTTGCCGCTGATGTCGATTTTGGCGATCGAGGGCCTCTCAGTGACCACGACCACCAATACATCTCCATCCCGTTCCAGGCGGACATCCTTGAAAAAGCCGGTCTTGTAGAGCGCCTTGATGATCTCGGCTGTTTTTCCTGGATCCACCCTCTCCCCCACGCTCACCGGGAGATAGTTGAACACGGTACCCGCTGCGATCCGCTGCAGCCCTTCGACCCGTATGTCTTTGACGAGGAAGTCTTCAGCCCCATAGACGGGCGACCGGCTCAATAGTAGGAACAGAAAGAAAGCGAAGAGATTCCGGATGAACGGATGCATTACCTGTCTTTTGAGCTCGATTGGGTTGAACTAAGGATACACCCAGCCTTGGCACGATCAGAAGCACAAGGCGGGAATATGGCCGGTGAACGTTTGAGTGGCCGATCTTCTCCAGATAGGGACCGCACCATCACCGGCGACTGTCGATACTAGGGGCCAAGTATAAAGGAACTTCCTGGGCTATCCCAAGAAACGCGAGATATCCACGTACATGGCCAGGGTCATCAGGGACAGCAGGATGGCCAGTCCAATCCTCTGCCCAATGTCCATTATCCGATCAGAGAGAGGGCTCCCCTTGATCCACTCCATCATGAGGTAGAAAAGATGCCCACCATCAAGAATGGGGATGGGTAACAGATTCAGCACCCCGAGACTGATGCTGACTACGGCCAGGAACTTGAAAAAGTAGCTCAGACCATAGCTAGCCGAGCGTCCAGCCGATTCGGCGATGGCGATGGGCCCACTGAGATTGTCGATCGAGGCTTGGCCGATAAGCATCCGCCCAAACATATTGAGCATCAGCGCCGACATCTCCCAGGTTCGGCGGGCCGCTTCGCCCAAAGCTTCCACCGGGCCATACCGCATCTGTACGCGGTATTGATCCTGAAATCCTTCCGGAATCTGGACACTTGCGCCAATACGCCCGACAGCCTCATGCTCCGCTCCGGTGATCCTGGGGATCAAATACAGCCATTGACGACCATCCTGACGCTGGATCTCGATCTGAATTCGCTGACCAGGTTTGGCCCTCACCAACTCCACCCAGGAAGACCAATCGGCCACCGGAATACCGTCTGCCGTGAGAATTCGGTCGCCCTGCCGCAACCCCGCCTCGTCAGCCGCCTCCCCGGAAATCACCTCCCCCAACACCGGAGGCAAGGCCGGTCGTTTCGGACTCAGCCCAAGCCTGTGCATCACCTGCCCGTCTTCAGTGATCCTTTGGAGTTGTTCAGCCGACAACCATCTGACAGTTTCCTGCTCATCATCCCGGCGAATCCGCACGGCAATGCCACCACTTTTCAGGGATTCGGCCAACAGGCCATAAACGACGGATTCCCAGGTCGGGCTGGGACGATTTCCGATGGCGAGAATTTCATCGCCGCTTTTGAATCCCGCCTGTTCGGCGATCGATCCCCGGTCGACCATATCCACGAGCGGGCGAAGGCCGGTTTCCCCCCAGACCAGAACCAACCAATAGGCGAGCACGGCAAATAACAGATTGCATATTGGACCAGCGGCAACAATAGCCGCCCGCACACCGAGCGACTGCTGATTGAAGGCGCGATGCCGTTCTTCGGGAGCCACCTGTTCTTCCCGTTCATCGAGCATCTTCACATAACCGCCCAAGGGCAAGATGGCTACCACGAACTCGGTTTGGTCCCTCCCCAGACGGCGAGACCAGAGAGGCTTGCCAAAGCCGAGAGAAAATTTGAGAACCTTGACCCCAAGTCGTCTGGCCACCAGGAAATGACCGTATTCGTGGACGGTAATCAGGACTCCAAGTGCAATCAGAAAGTAGAAGGCGTATGAGAGGTAGGAAGTCATGGCGTCCACCCTTTCCGCGTCAACCTATCATGTGTCGGGCCAGCCTTCGGGCTTCCCGGTCGCTCTCGAAGACATCATCAAGATCCTGAAGCGTTCCGTATTCAAGCTTTTCCAAAGTCTGCTCAACAATACCTGGTATATGGCTAAAACGGATTCGCCTATGCAGGAAGGCCTCCACCGCCACCTCATTGGCGGCATTGAGTACCGCTGGCGCCGTTCCGCCAGCCTTCAACGCCTGATAGGCCAAACCAAGACAGGGGAAGCGCTCCAAGTCGGGGGCCTCGAACTCGAGTTTGCCTATTTCTAAAAGATCGAGACTGCGGACACCGGATTCAAGCCGTTCCGGCCAAGCCAGGGCGTGGGCAATGGGAGTGCGCATATCCGGATTACCTAGCTGGGCCAGAACCGAACCGTCGATAAACTCCACCAGGGAATGCACGATGCTTTGGGGATGAATCAATACCTTAATGAGATCCGGTTCGGCATGAAACAACCAACACGCCTCGATGACCTCCAAACCTTTATTCATTAATGTAGCCGAGTCGACGGATATCTTGCGCCCCATGTCCCATTTAGGGTGGGCACAGGCTTGCTCGGGTGTCACCTCATGGAATGCCTCTAGGGGGGTGACGCGAAAAGGCCCGCCAGAAGCCGTCAACAAGATGCGGCGCACGCCAACCGTTCGGAGCCCCCGCCTAAATCCTGGGGGGAGGCATTGAAAGATGGCATTGTGCTCGCTATCGATCGGCAATATCTGAGCCTCATGACGCTCAGCTTCTTCGATGAACAAGGGTCCAGACATGACCAAGGCCTCCTTGTTGGCCAACAGGATCCTTTTTCCGGCCCGGACCGCGGCCAGGGCCGGTCGCAGTCCGGCAGCCCCGACAATGGCCGCCATGACGTACTGGACCTCGGCCATCGCGGCCACCTCTTCCAGTGCCCGGCTCCCCGCCAGTACCTGGGTGTCCAAACCCGACTCGGTGAGACGCCGCGAGAGCTGATGGGCTGCCGAGGCATCCACCATCACTGCATACCTGGGCTGAAAGCTGAGGCACTGCTTGAACAAGGTTTCCCAATCCCGGTTGGCCGTCAGCGCGGCCACAAAATACCGATCACGGTGTTGGTCCAATACCTTGAGGGTATTGAAACCAATGGACCCGGTGGACCCGAGGATGGTCAATCCGATCATGAGATGAGTCCGAAATGGAGCACCCCTGCGGCGAATACGGGGGCAGCGGAAGTCAGGCTGTCGATGCGATCGAGTAATCCCCCATGTCCGGGGAGAAGCGCCCCACTATCCTTGACCCCGGTTGATCGCTTCATCCAGCTCTCGAAGAGATCGCCGACCACGGAAATCATCGCCGCAAACATGGAGAGACCAATGAAACCGGCACCTCCGGCCAGGCCGAGACCAAACCCCAGCGACCCAAACAACCCCAACAGCCCGGCTCCCAGAACCCCCCCTAGCACCCCCTCCAGTGTCTTGGCCGGACTGATCCCGGGAGCCAGTTTATTTCGTCCCCAGCGACGGCCAACAAAATAAGCCGCCGTGTCCACCCCCCAGATCAACATCAGAAAATACAGCACCACCAAGGGACCGACGGGAGAACTGGCGTGCAGATGGACGACCGCCAGCCAGGGAGGAATCAATATCAGAACACCGATAAGGAGACGTCCAAACCCCATTCCCTGGGTCTTGAGAGGGGGCGATATGAGACGCTTGCGCCAAAGAACAACCCCAAGCAAAACCCAACCGATAGAGACCAGACTCAACAAACCTGGGATCAGCGCCTTATCCCTGACGCCATAGGTCAACCCCATCATGCCAACGGCTATCATCAGCAGAAAGACCAGCCTCCCGATGCGGCTGGTTATCCCGGCCAACCTCGACCATTCGATGGCCGCACCGAGCAGAATAATCCCGAAAAGCAGGGCCACATAGAGGGTGTTCAACAGCGTCACCGCCATGATTATGGGAATGCCCAGCAAAACGGCGGTCATGACTCGTTGACGCAGCATTCGTATCCGCTATTCCTCAATGGCTTCTAGTCTTGAACAGAAGGGCTCTTCGGTGAGAGTACCTGCCCGAATCGACGCTCCCGCCGGGCGAACTCCATCAATGATTGGTCAAAGGCAGAAGTATCAAAATCCGGCCAGAGCACCTTGGTAAAATACAACTCAGCGTAGGCCGCCTGCCACAACAAAAAGTTGCTGAGGCGCTGTTCGCCGCCGGTTCGGATATAGAGATCCGGATCGGGAATACCCTCAAAGGCCAAAAACATCGACAAGGTGTTTTCGTCGATCTGCTCCAGCGTCAGCCGACCGCCGACCACCTCTGCGGACAGCCGACGCACCGCCTGGGTAAGATCCCAGCGCCCACCATAGTTGGCGGCGACCAACAGCTGTAATCTCGAATTTTCCTGCGTCAGGTATTCGGCCTCGCGGATATGCTCCCGCAGCTTGATGGGAAAGGCGGAGAGATCCCCTATCACCCTGAGTCGCACACCATTTTTCAGCAGTCTTTTTACCTCCTGCCGCAGAGCGGTGATAAACAACTCCATCAAGAAGCTCACTTCCTGCCGAGGACGTTTCCAATTCTCGCTACTGAAGGCAAACAGGGTGAGATAAGGGATGCCAAGTTGCACGCAACGCTCCACGGTGCTGCGAACCGATTGCACGCCAGCGCGATGACCGGCATGGCGCGGCAGGCCCCGCTCGGACGCCCAACGGCCGTTTCCATCCATAATAACGGCCACATGCCTCGGCAAACGATCGGCGGGGATCCCAAAAGGGACTAGCTCCTCACCGACGCCGGGCTGTGTCGGAGAACTAATCAATGATCACCAGACGCACCCCGAGGGCTCAAATGGCCATAAGATCCTTTTCTTTCTCTTCCAGGATTTTATCGACCTCTTTGATGTGTTCGTCGGTAAGTTTCTGAATAGCCTCTTCCCCACGGCGCTCATCATCCTCTGAGATGGTTTTCTCCTTTTCCTTAACTTTCAGATCCTGGATAGCCTCCCGGCGTATACCCCGGATAGCGACCCGGCCGGCTTCAGCCTCCTGGCGAGCGATTTTGATCATGTCGCGACGCCTAGTCTCCGTCAAGGGCGGTAGTGGAATGCGCACCACCATGCCGGAAACGGAAGGATTCAGACCCAGATCGGAATTCCGGATGGCCTTATCCACCAGGGTCACCATGCGCTGCTCCCATGGTGTTACGGTCAAGGTACGGGCATCCTCCACATTAATGCTGGCCACTTGGCTGATGGGCATCTCTGAACCGTAATAATCGACCAGCACGTGATCCAAAAGGCTGGGATGGGCCCTCCCGGTACGGATCTTCGCTAAATCCTGCCCGAGGGACTCTATGGTTTTGCGCATGCGCGCCTTGGCTTCTTTTTTAATGTCCTCAATCATTTCGGTAATCTCGTCACCAAAGAACCGATGTCCTCACCCTGCAGCAAACGCTTCAGGGCTCCTGCTTGATTGATATTCATAACGCGAACCGGCAGGTCATGGTCCCTACACATTACTATCGCCGTGGCATCCATCACCCCAAGCTTATCGTTTAGAGCCTGGTCATAATCAACTACTGGGTAGAACAGCGCCGCGGAATCGGTGACCGGATCAGCGGAATAGATACCGTCTACCTTGGTCGCCTTGATCAGCAATTCGGCGCTGATCTCGATAGCACGCAAACTGGCCGCCGAATCCGTGGTAAAAAAAGGATTTCCCGTGCCAGCCGCGAACACCACCACACGCCCCAGTTCCAAGTGGCTCACCGCGCGACGGCTGGTAAAACCTTCGCCGATATTCTGGATGCTCAGAGCCGACATGACGCGCACCTTCAGCCCCAGGTGCTCCATGGCATCCTGCATGGCCAGGGCATTCATCACGGTCGCCAACATCCCCATCTGGTCGGCGGTAACCCGATCCACCCCGGCTTTCGCCAAATTGGCACCACGAAAAATATTGCCGCCACCGACGACAAGGGCAATCTGCGCCCCGGCCTGGACCAAGCTGAATATCTCGACCGCCAGGCGGCCGAGATACTCGGGATCGATGCCGAAACCTTGTCGTCCCATGAGAGCCTCTCCGCTGAGCTTGATCAGGACACGGCGATAGTGCAGATCAGTCATGCTTGATTCCCCTCATGGTCGGCATCGGCTCCACCCAGCCTCTGCGGTCAGCCTCGCACCTGGGCCATGACCTCTTCGGCAAAATCCACTTCCTTTTTTTCGATCCCTTCACCGACTTCAAAACGCTGGAAGCGGACGGCCTCGGCCTTAGCCTGATCAAGCAGTTTTCCCACCGTCATCTCCGGGTCCTTGACAAAAGGCTGGCCGAGCAGGGTGACTTCTCCCAGATATTTGCGCATCCGTCCGTCGACGATCTTTTCGACGATATCCGCCGGCTTACCGCTATCCAGCACCTGTGCCCGATAGATCTCACGTTCCTTGGCCAGAAGGTCTGCCGGAACATCGTCCGCCGCCACACAAATGGGATTGCTGGCGGCGATATGCATGGCGATATCCTTACCCAATACCTCATGGCCGCCCAGCAATTCCACCATCACCCCGATACGATTGCCGTGACGGTAACTGGCCAGGTGGCCCTGCTCGGTATGGTAACGAATGAAACGACGGACATTGATGTTTTCCCCGATTTTGGCAATGAGCGCCTCGCGCGCTTCGTTGACGGTCTGTGGGTCAGTTTCTCCGAGCGGCTGCAGCAGCAGTTCCTCCACCGTCTGGACATCGCAACTCAGCACTCGTTCCGTCACGGCATTGGCGAAAGCCTGGAAATTGGCGTCCTTGGCAACAAAATCGGTCTCGCAGTTGATCTCTACCATCGCCGCCTGGGTCCCAGCGGCATTTTGCTTGATCAAGATGGTACCTTCGGCGGCGATGCGTCCGGCCTTTTTGGCCGCCTTCGCCTGACCCGATTTGCGCATCAATTCGATGGCCGCTTCGATATCGCCACCGGTATCGGTCAGGGCCTTTTTGCACTCCATCATGCCGCAACCGGTGCGGTCTCGAAGCTCTTTTACCACAGAGGCAGAAATAGACATCTTCCGTCAATCCCCTTCAAAACGATTCGCGAAAAATTTGGCACGGTGGCGATTTCCGTCAAAAGCCATACCATCCTGCCGGTTCGTTATCCTCCCCCAAGAGGCGGCACACCGCTGCCGCCCAGTTTACCAGGCGCCGGTGGACGCACCTTGCAGGTGCGCGAACATTCAGCGCAGCTGGTAGATCTTTGCCGGCAATCGCCTTTAAGTCACCCGGATGGAGCCAGCTCAGCCCCTGCGCGAGGCGGGACGATCCTCGTCCACTTCGATGAAGTCATCTCCGCTGGCGGCGATGTGGGCCACGCTCGCCCTCCCTTCCAGAATGGCGCCGGAAATGCCCTGAACGTAGAGCTGCACGGCCCGCATGGCATCATCATTGCCGGGGATGACATAGTCGATATGATCGGGATCACTATTGGTATCAACCACCCCGATAACCGGAATCCCCAGTTTTCTGGCCTCGCTGATGGCGATCTTTTCATTGCCGACATCGATGACGAAGAGCGCCTCCGGAATACTGACCATATTTTTGATGCCGCCCAGGCTCCGTAGCAGCTTATCCAGCTCTCGCCTCAGGCTCAGAGCCTCCCGTTTGTTGAAGCGCTGTTCCAGGCTGCCGTCTTCCACCATGGTCTCGAGTTCCTTGAGTCGTTTGATGGACTGCTTGACGGTACGAAAGTTAGTCAGCATGCCGCCAAGCCAGCGATAGTCCACATAAGGCATCCCACAACGTTCGGCCTCCTCGCGGATCACATCCCGCGCGGACCTCTTTGTCCCGATAAAAAGGATCTTTCCACCATCAGCCGCCAAGGAACCGGCAAAATTGATGGCCTCGTGGAACATCGGGACGGTTTTTTCGAGATTGATAATGTGAATCTGATTCCGTTCGCCAAAGATGTAGGGACCCATCTTGGGATTCCAGTACCTGGCCTGATGACCGAAATGCACACCGGCCTCAAGCATCTGACGCATAGAAATAGTAGGCATGAGATTCTCCTGAGCTATTGGGTTTCACCTCCATGCACCCCATGAAACAACCCACTGGAGGGGCACCCGATCTCATGTGTCGGTGCATGTGTGGAATGGGTTCTTGCGAACCCTTTGCGATAAAGCGGCGCGTTTTATACCATACCCCGTGGTTCCCGACAAATTTCCCACCATCATCAAGGTCTTAGTTTTCCCTATTTAGCATCCTTCCCATGGGCGTCACGATCAAAACCACCGAAGAGATCAATAAGATGCGCGTCGCTGGGCGCTTGGCGGCGGAAGTCCTGGAAATGATCGAACCAGCGGTACGACCGGGTGTGACCACCGACGAAATCGACCGCCTCTGCCACGATTTCATCGTTCACCAACAGAAGGCCATCCCGGCCCCCCTCAATTACCGCGGCTTCCCCAGGTCGATTTGCACCTCGGTGAACCACCAGGTTTGCCATGGCATTCCCGGCGACAAGGTGCTGAAGAAGGGCGACATCCTCAACATCGACATCACCGTGATCAAGGATGGTTATCATGGGGATACCAGCAAGATGTTTCTCATCGGCGAGCCCTCGATCCTGGCGCGCCGGCTGGTGGACATCACCCATCAAGCCATGTGGATCGGCATTGCCGAGGTACGTCCAGGCGCCCGCCTCGGCGACATTGGTCAGGCCATCCAGGATTTTGTTGAAGGCCATCATTTCTCCGTGGTACGGGAATACTGTGGCCACGGCATCGGTCGCGAATTCCATGAGGATCCCCAGGTGCTCCACTACGGCCAACGTGGGACAGGTATTGAACTCCAGGCCGGGATGTGTTTTACCATCGAACCCATGGTCAATGCCGGGAAACGTCATGTCAAACTACTTCCGGACCACTGGACGGTAGTCAGCAAGGACCGCTCTTTGTCCGCCCAATGGGAACACACCATACTCGTGGTCCCCGGCGGCTTCGAGGTGCTCACCCTGCGCCAAGAAGAGATGTCGGCCTGGCCGTCCGATTCCCCATGAACGATATCCTGCTCGATATGGCGGAGGAGATTTTCGACAGCGAAAGCCTCAACGCTGAGCTGTGCAACACGGGAAACGCCCTGCGCGTCTTTCGTCAGGCCCTGCAAAACGGTAGTCAGCGGCTCGAGAGCTGGTTCCAGGACGGCCACGACATCGTTCAATTGGTCTATGGACGCGCCCACCTCGTCGATCATCTGCTGATCAAGGCCTGGGAACTCTTCATCCCACCCGAGAAAGAGGCCGCCTTGGTCGCCGTCGGTGGCTACGGTCGGGGCGAACTGCACCCGGCTTCCGATATCGACATCCTGGTGCTGACCGGATCGGTACCGGGAACAGATTTACCCGAAGCGATCGAGAAGCTCCTGACCTTTCTCTGGGATATCGGGCTGGAGGTGGGGCATTCCGTCCGCACCCTGGAGCATTGCCGTACCGCCGCCGTGGGTGACATCACGGTAGTTACCAATCTGGTAGAGGCTCGGCTGATCACCGGCTCGCCAGTCCTTTTTCAACGCATGCGCGAGCTGACTGGACCCCAACAGATCTGGCCGAGCAAACCCTTCTTCGAAGCGAAAAGGCGCGAACAACAAAACCGTCATCACAAATTCGACGACACCGCCTATCGGCTGGAACCCAACATCAAGGGCAGCCCAGGAGGATTACGGGACATCCAGATGGTCGGCTGGGTGGCGAAACGCCATTTCGGCGTCGAGACCATGCGGGAACTGGTACCGCTCGGCTTCCTCACCGAACAGGAATACCTTACGTTGATGGATGGCCAGTCCTTTCTCTGGCGTATTCGTTTCGCCCTGCACATCCATAACCGTCGCCAGGAGGATCGCCTGCTTTTCGATTACCAACGCTTACTGGCCGAGCAGTTCGGCTTTCAGGACACGCCATCCCAGTTGGCGGTCGAACAATTCATGCAGCAGTACTACCGCACCGTCATGGAGTTGGGACGACTCAACGAGATGCTGCTGCAGCTCTTCTCGGAAGCCATCCTCTTTCCGCACCAGCAGGTCGACACCCAGGTCATCAACCACAGATTCCTCGCCCGCAACGGCTATCTCGAAGTCAGTCACCCCCGGGTCTTTCAACAGCACCCCCACGCCCTCCTCGAGGTCTTTCTGCTTCTGGAAACCCATCCCGAACTCCAGGGTGTGCGCGCCAGTACCATCCGCCTGATCCGCGAGCATCGTCATCTCATCGACGATCATTTTCGTAGTTCCATTGCCGCCCGCAGCCTCTTCATGGAGATCCTGCGCCAACCTTCCGGGGTCACCCATGCCCTGCGCCGCATGAACCGCTACGGTATCCTCGCCGCCTATGTGCCCAAATTCGCCAATATCGTGGGACGGATGCAGTACGACCTCTTCCATGTCTATACCGTCGACGAACACACCCTGTTCGTCATCCGCAACCTGCGTCGCTTCATGGTCCCCCAGTTCAAGGACGAATTCCCCCTTTGCAGCCGTATCAGCGGCACCATTCCCAAACCCGAACTGCTGTTCATCGCCGCCCTCTTCCATGACATCGCCAAGGGGCGCGGTGGGGATCATTCCATCCTCGGCGCCAAGGATGCCCTGGCCTTCTGTCAGAAACACGAACTCAGCAATCCGGATAGCCGGCTCGTCGCCTGGCTGGTGGAAAAGCACCTAGTCATGTCGCTGACCGCCCAGCGCAAGGACATCAGCGACCCCGAGGTCATCCAAGCCTTTGCCGAAGTGGTGGCGGATCCCATCCGCCTGGATTATCTCTACCTGCTGACGGTCGCCGATTCCCGCGCCACCAACCCGGAACGCTGGAACTCATGGCGTGGGGCACTCTTGGAGCAGCTTTACACCTCCACCCATCGGGCCTTGCTACGGGGGCTCTTCAATCCTCAGGCCCAGGACGAGGTGATCCAGGTCAAACAGGTCGAAGCGTTACGGATTCTCGAACAAAGAAGGGTGGATACCAGCCAGGTGATGCGGCTCTGGTTGAACCTCAACCTGGAATATTTCCTGCACAACTACCCCGACGAGATCGCCTGGCATGCGGAGGTGGTGCTCCAGGCCACCGGCTCAAGCCTGCCGGAAATACATGTACGACCCAGGACCATCCGCGGGGGAACCGAAGTATTCATCTACGCCCCGGACCATGACGGTCTCTTCGCCATCACCACCGCCCTATTGGACCAACTCGGCTTGAACATCATGGATGCCCGCATCATCACCGCCGACGACGGCTTTACCCTCAACAGCTTTCTCGTCCTGGACGAAGGGGGGACCCCGGTCATGGATTCCCTGCGGGAGCAGGAGATCGTGCATCAACTCGAAGCCGGACTGAGCGATCCGGACTCCTTCGAACATCGGGTATCCCGTCGCGTCCCGCGGCGTCTGAAATATTTCTCCACCACTACCGAGGCAAACTTCTCGCCTGACTCTCCCAATCACCGCACCATCCTGCGCCTGGTTACCGCCGACCGTCCTGGACTGCTCGCCCAGGTGGGCAAGGCCTTCGCCGACTGCGGCATCCGCCTGCAAAACGCCAAGATTTCCACTATCGGCGCCGAGGTGGAAGACATCTTTTTCATCACCGACCGTGAGAATTGTCCTCTCAACAAGGCGAACATGATCTGCCTGGAAGAAGCCCTTCACCGGCATATCGATGATTCAGTGCCCGGCTCGACCATCTCCTGACGCCGCCCAGCCAATGCGTCCGCCGAGATCAATCCCTCTCCGCCTCGACGCAAAACGCTCCGGACGCGGACGTTCCTTATCCCTTTGACAAGCAGAGGAAAGAACCCCTGGGTGGCGAGGGGGTGCGTTAATTTTTCCGTATTTTATTTTCTTCTTATATAATGGCGGACGTTGTCAACGCCATTCTCTACTCGGCAAAACTTTATTCTCCCCATTGGACCGAATCCCGGGAGGTGCATCATGTTGGCTCACTCACCCCGGCGCCTTACCGCTTTCATCAGCGCCCTAGGCCTTACCAGCCTCATCCTACTTTCTGTCAAGGCCGCTGAAACCCTCCCCTTGCCTGTTCAGGAACCGGCCACACCGGCGACACCAAAGCCATCCGCTTCAGCACCGGCCCCTGAGACCCGGCCCCTGGGCGATCCGACCCAGATGGCCTACCCGATGGATTTCCCCCTCGCCTATTTCGAAGCCGTGAAGGCTCAGCATCAAGCCCTGCGGGAACGTTCCCAGGGGGAGAAGACCAAACCGGGCCCGCCTGGCCCGTCCACCTTCGGTGACAGCGATCCGCTGGATTCCCCCTGCCCGGAAGAGGATCTCCTCAAGGAGCGGGAAAACTATCGTGAAGCCGTGAAAAACCGCCACGCGGCCCAACAAGAGGCGTTTCGGGCCTACCGGAGGTGGCTCAACCCTCAGGGGGAATATCTGCGCGACCTGCAACAACGGCGTCGGGATGCCGTCCAGGCGCAAATCCAGGCTGAGCGGGACTATTGGGAGCAGATCAAGAAACAGGAAAACGATCCATCATCCTGGTATCCCCCTCCCTTTGGTTGGAACAATCCCTGGTATTACCGGGGCTACTAACCCCAGCCGCCCCAAAGGTTCCGGGCCTGGGCTTTTGGGTTCGATTTTTTGTTCTCCTACAAAGAACAATGCCAAAAAAATAACAGCAATTATTCTTAATAAAAGAACAATGAGGGGCTTATTTTAGCCCAGGCCCGGAACCTCGTCAGAAATTGGCTCGGACTGAAACCCTCGCAGGACAGGGTTTGTACCCCTCCGCTCAGAGGCAGGCAAAGCCAAGCGACCCGGTATAACCAAAAGCCTCCGGACGGGATTCCCTCCGGAGGGTCATGGGTAGAGTAGAGAGCAGGTTATCATCACTTTAGGCCCGGCCTGTCTGTTTCCGCCCCTTTCGTCTGGCGGTGCCTCACGAGCCGGGACGTGGTTACGATAACCTGCCCTCCCTCATCAAACCGTGCATGCGGTTCTCCCGCACACGGCTTTCCGATGTTCTTCATGCCAA
>JBPOHE010000079.1:0-45272 GCA_052035915.1 Pseudomonadota bacterium | reverse complement strand
CGCGCTTCGCCCAGGCGGTGCGTGGGCATTGGGGGATTGAGAACTCTCTGCACTGGGTTCTGGATGTGACCTTCGGCGAGGACGACAGTCGCCTCCGCGCAGGCTTCGGCGCCGAGAACTTCGCCGTTATCCGGCAGATCGCCCTCAATCTCCTGAAATGCGACCCCTCCAAGGGGAGCGTGAATAAGAAACTCTTACGGGCCGCCTGGAACGATGACTTCCGCGCTAAAGTCTTGTCTCGATTGTGAGGATGGCGCGTTTGCCCTGGGTGAGCGGCGGGCGTCTTGACTTTGATGGTCGCTTGCCCAATCGTTGCCAGGCCGGAAACGGCGGAATAAACCGATTCTATGATAGGAGATTGTTTATGCAGTACACGAAGAGGGGAGAAGTATTCCTCTCCGCGATGCTTGGTCTCTTTGCCGCGGGTGTTTACGCGGCGGATCAACCCATGCATCAGATTCCATCCGAGACCTGTAAGAACTGCCACGAAGAGATCTACAAGCAGTGGAAAGGCTCGATGCACGCCAAGAGCACGGCCTTGAGCGACCCGATTCATGGCGCCTTCTATAACCAGGAGGTCGGCGATCCCAAGGAAGAAGGGGCCAAACACAAGGCCTCGGGCACCTATCCGGTGTGTTTGAGCTGTCATGCCCCCAACGCCGCCCGGGACCAGAAGACCAAGCTGGACGCCATGGCGGCCTATTCCGAGGGTGTCAATTGCGTCGCCTGCCATACGCTCAAAAGCTTCAAGGGCTTGAAAGGGCCCGATGGCAAACTGCAACTCGGCGTCAAGGCCTATGAGACCGCGGATAAACTTCAGGGTCCCGAGGGTTTCTCCCGGGGGGCGGAAAAGTTGAGCGCCGCCGGGGATATGTTCGGTGGAGCCGGGGCTCAAGGCGAGCAGAAACCCAATCCCCATCTGGGCGAGGGCGTGGAATTCAAGGGCAAGAAGATCCCGGCGCTGACCATGGAAGCCAATCCCAAGCAGCTCAAGACCGCGGATGCTTGCATGGGATGCCACGACAAGCGCAACAATCCCCATGGCGTGCCGCTCTGCATGACCGGCGATGAGTATGTCGCCTCCAAGGGGCAGGTCGAGTGCCTGTCCTGTCATATGCCGATCGCCGATGGAATGGCCAACCATGGCATGGATGGTGGACATGACTCCGCCATGCTCAAGCGCGCGGTGGTCTTCACCCTGGATACCCAAGCGGCCGGGGACAAGATCAAGGCCAGCGTGAAGATGAAGAATCAAAACCCTCACAGCCTGCCTACCGGCGCGCCCTTCCGCAACATGTACGTGAAGGTCATGGCCTACAACAAGGCGGGCGAGGTGGTCTGGCAAAGCAGCGCCGGGCATCCGATGCAGGACGATCCCCAGGCCTATCTGTTCTTCGAGATGGTGGATGAGCAGGGCAAACCGACCATGCCGCCCACCGCCAAGGCGCTGGGCAAGGATACCCGTCTGAAGCCCCACGAAGAGCGGACCCTGAGCTATGACATCCCCACGAAAGATGTGGCCCTGGTGCGGGCCGAGCTGTACTACAACCTGATGTGGGCCAGCCTGGCGGAGAAGTTCAAACAATTGCCCAAGGAAGACCGGGAACCCATGCTGATCGCTGCCGCCGAGCGCGGTCTCTAATAAGCCAGGGCACAGGGCTGAAAGCAGACGAGGCCCGGGGGTTGTTCCCGGGCCTCGTCGATCCGTCGGTTAGGGGAGATCGCCCAGCCCGGCAACGCAGGCGCTACTCCACCCGCCGGGCCGAGCCTCTCCTTACGCCATATCTCTTAGTGACAACGCTCCTTCAGCCACTTGGCGATGGCGGCGGGGATATCCTTCTGCGCCCGTCCACTGACATAGATGCCGATATGGCCGCCGTTGAAGGTGAATTCCGAGTAGTCCTTGGTACCGACACATTTTCCCAGGATGGTTGAGGCGGGAGGCGGGACCAGGTGATCCTCGGTGGCGTAGATATTGAGCACCGGCATGCTGATGTTCTTGAGTTCCACGGAACGCTCGCCGATCTTCAACCCCCCCTTCAACAAACGGTTCTCCTGGAAGAAGTTCTTGACGAACTGTCGGAACGCCTCGCCCGCCTGATCCGGGCTGTCGAAGATCCATTTTTCCATGCGCAGGAAATTCTTCAGCTTCTGCGGATCTTCCATGATGTCCGCCATGTCGATGTACTTCTGACCGGTCAGTCGGAAGGGTTTGATGGAGAGGAAGCACCAGTTCAGTAGCTCGCCGGGGATGTTGCCCAGGGTGTCGACCATGGTGTCCACATCCAGTTGACGCGCCCAATGGGCGAGGATGTTGCCTGGGGTGTGAAAGTCGATCGGCGTCACCATGGTGATCAGGTTTTGCACCTTTTCCGGATGCATGGCCGAGTAACAAAGGCTGAAGGTGCCGCCCTGGCAGATGCCGAGGATGTTGATCGACGGTAGACCGTGCTGCTTGCAGATGTGTTGCACGCTCCGGTGGACATAGCCGTTGATGTAGTCATCGAGATCCAGATAGCGGTCGGCACCGTCCGGATAGCCCCAGTCGATGAGGTAGACGTCGACCCCATGGCCCAAGAGGCCGCGGATCAGCGAGCGATCCGGTTGCAGATCGGTCATATAGGGGCGATTGACCAAGGCATAGACCACCAGGACCGGCACCTTGGCCGGATTCGCCACCTGGGGCGTGTAATGGTAGAGGGTCATCTTGCCCTCGCCGTACACAGCTTCCTTGGGGGCCGTGCCGACATCGACTTCGCCCACCTGACCCAAACAGCTGATGCCGCTGGAGATTTTGCGATTGAACTCGAAGAGTTCCTGCACGATTTGGTCGGGACGCACTTGCATCTCTGGTCTCCTGGCTTAGGCTTCGGGGGTGGTAGAGGTGGCGGCCGGACGCACGGCGACTTTTTTCCGGGTGCGGGGACTTGGAGTCCCGGCTGGGGCCGGTGATGGCTGCGGCAACTCAGTGGCTTCGCCGGCGCTCAAGGCTTCCAAGGCCTCCTGCAAACGCCAGATCCGGCGTTCCAGTTCGTGCACCCGGCGGTGGTTGGAATCCAACTCACGCCGCGTCGGCATGTTCAAGCCGGCCAGCACCTCGTCCATCATCTGTTGTTCATGGCGCTTCACCGCCATCAGGGTGTTGGTGAGTTGGGCCTGGGCCTGGCTGAACTCTTCGCCCATGCTGAATTCGCCATAGGCCTCTTCGCCGCAATCCACCCACAAATTATAGATGGCCCGCAGGCTGTCGATGGTCTCGCCTTTGGTGGCCAATTCAGCCGCCTTGCCGGTAAAGAGTTCGATGGCACGGGCACTGATCTTCGCCAACACCATGCCGTAATCCTGGATGGAGCGACCATGGTTCAACCAGAGCTGCGTCCACACCTGGACCTGCTCCTGCCATTCCCGGGTGTAGCCGAGGGCCGGGGTGGAGAGGACCCCGCTGACGGCGCCGTGGATGACGTCGTAGGGGGCACCGCCGCCGCGCAGGGCGCGCTCCATGTCGCCGGGCAGGACGGAACAGGCGGAGATCACCCGCCGCCAGTTATCGAGGGGCATACCCCAGAAGGTGGCGAAGCCGGCCCAGGGGTCACTCCCGGCGCCGACCTTGCCAGCGAACTCTTGCTGCATCTGCTGGATGCTTTGTACAAAATTGTCCCACCAGCCTTCCGCGGATTTGGTCGCGGTTTGGGCGGCGGTGATGCTCTGCCAGAGGCTTTCCCCAAACTGGAGATAGCCTTTGTTGAGAGAAAACATCTTTTGCACCATGTCGCGCGACTGGTTCGGCAGCGCCGGGGAGAGCATTTTCGACCAGAAATCGAGGCTCTGAGAAATGGCGTCGGTAGGGGAAGCTGGGAAACTCGCCTGGGCCTTGGGCGGGCTGGCCAGGCTTTGGGTCATTCTGACCCAGTTATCCCAGTACCTACGCTGCATGTCGAGCCAGGAATTGGCCCAGTCCAGATTTGTTGCTTGGTCTGCCATCCGGTTCTCCTTGGGGAATGAGGATCACATAGATCTGTTGGTCTAATTCATTGAGTGTACGCCACCTAGTGTATAGCAATGCTTTTGTGCACCGCAATATATTTTGCCCGACAGGGCTCTTGTGACGCCTCCCCTTCTTTGGGCTAGTATCAGGTCGACAGAAAGGGCTTGACAGCCTTTTCAAGACCAAATATGCTGCAACGCAACAAATGATGCACCGACATTCAGAGAGGAGAACCACAATGAAGAATGAAATGCTTGACCAGTGGATGCAGATGAATCGTTCCGCCATGGAACCCATGATGAAGCTGAACGAGATCGCCGCCCAAGCGTTCGACAAGATGACCCATCACAATTTGACCCTGGCCCGTGATTATATGGAACTCAGCGCCCGGCAATTGCAGCTCTTCGGCGAAGCCAAAGACCCGCAAAAGTGGGCTACCGAAGAAGGTCGCCTGGTAGCCGAGTTCGGCCAGAAGATGGTAGACCGCGCTGAAGAGATCCTGCGCTTGGCGAAGGAAACCCAGGAGCAGGTGTCTTCCTGGGCCAGCAAGGCGGCCCAGGCCGGAGTCGACGCGGTCACCAAGTAATTTGAATCCGGATTTTCGTCTTGGCTGCATGGAGGCAGCTTTGGTAGGGTAGGTCTGGAGCTTCAGGCCGGTAGCTGTGTTATGCTGCTGCCGGCCTGCTTTTGTTTTCATTAACTATAGATTAAAACGAGGAGGAAAATGATGGAGGAGGTCGTAATCGTTGGTGCCGTGCGCACCCCTATCGGCAAATTCTGCGGTACCCTGGCCGGTATTCCGGCGTCGGACCTCGGCGCCAAAACCATCGCCGAACTCTTCAAGCGCACCGGCGTGCAGCCGAACCAGATCGACGAGGTCATCATGGGGCAGATCCTGACCGCCGGAACCGGGCAGAATCCAGCCCGTCAGGCGTCCATCCGGGCCGGTTGCCCGGTGGAGGTGCCGGCCATGTTGATCAACAAGCTCTGCGGCAGTGGTTTGAAGAGCGTGCACTTGGCCGCCCAGGCCATCAAGTGTGGCGATGCCGACATCGTCGTCGCCGGTGGCCAGGAGAACATGAGCGCCGCGCCCCATCTGCTGCTCAACTCCCGCAACGGACAGACCATGGGCGAGTGGAAGCTGCAAGACTCGTTGCTGTACGACGGTCTCCACGATGTCTTCAATGCCTATCACATGGGCTGCACGGCGGAAAATCTGGCCGACAAGTACAGCATCAGCCGCGCCGATCAGGACGCCTTTTCCGCTGAATCCCAGCAAAAGGCCGAGGCGGCGCAGAAATCCGGCCGCTTCAATGAAGAGATCGTCCCGGTGGTCATTCCCCAGCGCCGAGGTGATCCCATCGTGTTTAGTGCGGACGAGTTCCCCCGCCATGGCACCACCGCCGAAAGCCTCGGGAAGCTGCGTCCCGCCTTCCGCGAGAACGGCACCGTGACCGCCGGCAATGCCTCGGGCATCAACGACGGCGCCGCCGCCGTGATGTTAATGTCGGCCCGCAAGGCTCGCGAGCTGGGTCTGGAACCCATGGCCCGGGTGGTCGCCTACGCCAGTGCCGGGGTCGATCCCGCCATCATGGGTTTCGGACCCGTGCCGGCCACTCAGCGCTGTCTGCAAAAGGCCGGCTGGGGCATCGAGGATCTGGAACTGATCGAGGCCAACGAGGCCTTCGCGGCCCAGGCCCTGGCGGTGAGCCGGACACTCGGCTGGGATATGGGCAAGGTCAACGTCAATGGTGGGGCCGTGGCCCTGGGCCATCCGGTCGGAGCCTCCGGGGCCCGCATCCTGGTGACCCTGCTTTATGAGATGGCCAAGCGTGGCGTCAGCAAAGGGCTCGCCACCCTCTGTATCGGTGGCGGACAAGGCGTGGCCATAGCGGTCGAACGCTAAACATCCTCTCCGCGCCTGCGGGCGCGGAGTTTTTTCTGGTCTAGGGGGAAGTAGTAATGTCCGGTAGAGTGGCTGTGGTCACTGGCGGCACTGGGGCTATCGGGACGGAAATCTGTAAGCACCTGGGCGCCATGGGGTGTCGGGTAGTCGCGGTGTGTCGACCCGCTACCATCGACTGCAAGGGCAAGGAATGGGAGGCCGCCAGGCGGGAGGACGGCTACGAGATGAAGGTCATCGGCTGCGACCTGACCGATTTTGACGCCACCCGCGAGATCATCCATTGGGTCGAGGAAAACATCGGTCCGATAGACATCCTGGTCAACGCCGCCGGCATCACCCGGGACGCCCCCTTGCGTAAGATGACCGAAGATCAGTGGCATCAGGTGCTGGCCGCCAATCTCGACAGCGTCTTCAACACCACCCGCAATGTGATCGAAGGCATGACGGCGCGGGGATTCGGCCGCATCGTCAACATCTCCTCGGTCAATGGTCAGAAAGGTCAGTTCGGCCAGTCCAACTATGCCGCCAGCAAGGCGGCCATCCATGCCTTCACCATGTCCATCGCCCTGGAGGGCGCCCGCAAAGGGGTGACGGCCAACACCATTTCTCCCGGCTATATCGATTCCCCCATGATCCGGGCGGTCCCCGAGGAGATCCGGGCCAAGATCCTTGAGCAGATTCCGGTCGGGCGCTACGGCAAACCGGAGGAGATCGGACGCGCGGTGGCCTTTATCGCGTCGGACGATTCGGGCTTTATCACCGGCGCGGATCTATCGATCAACGGCGGCCAGTATATGCGTTGAGGTAGTAGTAGTGAGCACCATGGAACGGATTATCAAGAAATATCCCAATCGGCGTCTCTACGACACCGATGTCAGCCGTTACGTCACCCTGGAGGATATCCGCCAGCTGGTGAAAGAAGGCGCGAAATTCCGGGTGATCGACGCCAAGACCGAAGACAACATCACCCGCAGTATCCTCCTGCAGATCATCATCGAGCAGGAAGAAAAGGGGCAGCCGATCCTGACCACCGAGTTGCTGGAAAAACTCATCCGTTCCTACGGCGATACCATGCAGGGCTTCATGTCGAGCTATCTGCAGGAAAGTATGGATTTTTTCGTCAGGCAACAGCGGATGATGCAGGAGCAGATGTCGAGTCTGATGCAGAATGCCCCCATGAGCATCTTCGCCCAATTGGCCCAACGCAACCTGGATTTATGGCAATCCCTGCAGGAGAGTTGGATCCGGTCATACGGTCCGCCTCTTGCAGGGAGTAAACCAAGCGAAGAATCAGGCCACGCCAAGACATCCTAGTCGACTATTCGGAGTCGCCGTTGCGTTGAATCGGTGAAAGCACCGCCGATCGGGGCAAAGCGCCTCTGGTCAGGGGTGATCAGCGGGTATCCACTTTCGAGGAAGAGCTGAGAGCGGCGTCAGCCGCTTTCAGGCAGAGGTAGGGCCGGTCACAGAAAGAACAGGGTCGCCCCCATGGACGATAAGGTTGGTGCTTTCTTGGCGGGTTTTTCGACGCTCGCCAGTTATCGCTTCGGGTTCATCGCGGAAGCCTCCATCCTGGCCGTTCCCTCATCCTTCCGTTACCCACCTTTTGAGAAAGAGCCGAAATACATCCCTCCCGGCAAACGGCAGCGGCGGTATTCAGTCATGGATTTCCATCACCATGGGCTGGCGCCCATCCCGTAGGATAGGTGGAGCGGAGCGAAACCCATGGAGACCAACATCGACATCCGCCGTTTCCGACCAGGCCAAATTCGCCTAACGATGGGTTAACACCCAACCTACGCCTGCAAGTTATCCCTGATCGGCAGCGAAGAGGGTGGCGCCCTCAGCCCGCATGGTTTCCGGGCCTGGGTGCTCGGAGCCGATTTTTCGTTCTCCATGCGAGAACAATGTCGTCGCCATGGAGATATTGTTCTCGAAAAAAGAACAAAGAATGGCCATTTTCCGTCGATGCCCGGAAGGCTGGCTGAGGAGAATTTCCTCATGAAGCCTTCTCTCGGCAACGCATCCGGGGCTGGCCTCCGACCAGTCGGAAACAAGAAATCCAGTCGGAAATGATACTATTTACCCACCAAGGACGAATTCCTGTCCCTTGGTAACGAAACCGAGAAAACCGTCCGCCCTGGGGTCGATGTGGGGCGCGGGCTGATAGTGGTAGAGCCAGATCTTGGCGCGGACCCGGTCCGGCAGTTGTAGAAGCTCGCGATAGTGGGCATGGACGCCGGTCACCTGGTCGCAGGTCTCGCAATCGTGAAAGATGATTTCGACCCGCTCGGCGATCGGCAGCAGGATCTCCGTGTTGTAACGGGCGTCGGTGGTGATGAAGACCCCGGGCCCCTCCCTTTCCCGCAGGATGAGCCCATAGCTGGGATGTTCGGCCCGACCGGCGATGACATGGGGCATCTTCACCATCTCGGCGCCGATACCATCCCAGTCGAAGGGCTCACCGAGCCACAGGAGGCGACAATCGAAATAGTCGCCCAGGGACAGGGTTTCCGCATCCACACATTCCAACCCGGCCCGCAAGGCGTGTTGCCAGAGGCGTTCCATGTGCCCCGCCTCGCAATAGAGCTGTGGGCGTCGCGGCTCCGAGCCGAAGCGATTGAGGAAGGCGAGCCACTCCAGGCCACCGATATGATCCGCGTGCAGATGGGAGATATAGACGGCCTCGATGGATTGAGGTGGGATGGCGCATTCGGCGAGGGAGAAGCGGATATCGCCGCCGCAGTCCAGCAGCAGGCGTCTGCCCCGGCGACTGCTGATCAACAGGTTGGATTGGTAATACTCGGCGGTACTGGAGGCGGCGCCGACGCCGAGAAAACGTATGTTCATGTCGCCTCGGTCCGGGGGAGCAGGTGGTACACCGGCCAATCGCCGTATTGTTTCGCCAGTTGCAAGACACCGAGGTATTCGCAGGCGTACCAGGGTTGTTGGCGGCCCTGTTCGGCCCGGTAGGCGGTCTCCTCGGCGGTGAGCAGGGCTACGAACTGCTGGGAGGCGTAGACATGACCGGGTACGGTGACAGGCTCGATGCGGGCCGTCCGCGAGACATGGCTGCCATAGACGATGGGGCGGTTGGTGAGGGGATGGCGACCGGTATAGACGGGTCCGGCATGCAGGCCGATGCGCAGGCTGAGACTCTGGGGTACGCCGAAGGCGGCGGGGTCCAGGGTGGCGAAGCTGTCCTGCAGGCAGAAGGCATAACGCAGGATGGCCCGGGCGCTCGGCATCACCACATAGAGGGCATCGCCCCAGCTCTCCACCAGGTCCGGTGGATCGCCGCCACGGTCGAGGCGGGCCTTGATCGCCTCCAGGTAGCGCCACAATCCGGGCAGATCTTCCTCATGCAGCTTGCTGAAGCCGACGATATCGGCAAACAGCATGGTCTTCGGCACCCGTTGGGGTTCCCGGCGGATGCCGGGCGCCAGGGCCTGTGGCCCGGGAAGGGGCGCCGCTTCGCCGAGGTCGGCGTGTCCGGCCCGGAGTTCATCGAGTTCGATCAGGCGCAGACGGGCGATATCCGGCCAATGATCCATGAAATCCGCCGCGGTGCCAGCGGCGTTCTCGGCGGCATAGTCCCACACCAGCAATAGATAGGGTTGGGTCCCCAGGAGTTCGGCCCGCAGACGGGCGAGCCCGTCGATGATCTGATTGTTGAAGCGGAACAACCAGTCATGGCCGAGATAGGCTTCTTCGGTGGCATAGGTGACGCTGGAGGCGAGCTTGAGGGCCTGACGAAAGCGTCGCACCCAGGACTGTCCGGCATAGGCGACCCGCTCGCGGACAAAGTCCTCCGCCGCGCAGGGCAGCACCAGATGGACCTCCGCCTCCCGTTCGATGAGCGCCTCGACGAACAGCAGCTCGGTACCGGCACCGGCGGAGCTATAACCGATATGGGCCCCGAGTTCATCCAGTCGCTCCTGGATGGCGCGCTCGACCACCTTTTCCAGGGCCGGTGGAAACACCTGTTCGCCGTTGGTCGCGGCATCCAGGGCCTGGCCGGCACCGATGACGATGACGGGCGGGCTGAGCAGTGCGAGGATCTCGTCCACCTCGGGGAATCCCTGCCGTTGGAGTTGTCCCAGACGCTCCCTGGCCTCCACCACCCAGGCGTAGTGGGGGTTGAAACGCCTTTTGGCCTGACGGTATCCCTCCATGGCCTGGGCCGGATCGCCGGTGAGCAGGATGGCTTCGGCCTGATCTATGGCGCAGAAGAACTGCTCCTTGGGGGTGATTCCGGTCCGACCCTGGTTGCAGAATGACTTGGCCTCCGCCGCGATCCGTCCGGCCAGTTCCCGTTCGCCCAGCAACCAGGATTGGTGGGCGGCGTGAATCCCACTTTCGCTATCCTGAAACTGGCGGAAGGCGCGCAGATGGGCGTCGCGACTCTGCCGCAGATCACCGGGACGGCCCTGCTGGCGCCAACTCTCGCCATGGACCTGGGCCGCGAGCCTGAGGGTTTCCCGGTCGTCGGTGTCCTGGCGTCGCGCCTGACCACCCAGGCGGACGATATGTTCGGCCAGTTCGGTCACCCAGGGGGTGGTACCGATCGCCTGGGTGGGAAGGTCCGGCGCCAGCAGGGCCGGGAGATGTCGGTGCAGGGACTCGGTGATGCGGGCGGCGAGGGACTCTTGGGTCTCCAGGGCGGTTTCCAGTTCCGACAACAGCTTGCGCGCCTCGCTCACCGCCCCGGAACGCAACAGGGCGTAGATGGCGAGGAGGCGGATCTTCTGGCTGCCGGGATAGGCGAGGCGGGCCTCGGCGGAGAGGTCGTAGGCGAGAAAACACTGTCCCTGTTCGATCAGGTCGCCAATGAGAACGACCCATTCCGGTTCGGTGCGGATGGCGCTCATGGCTTGCCGTCAATCAGCGTCCGAAGAAGCCGAAGGGGTCCAGGGAACGCACCGGCTGGGACATCTGATTGACGTTGTATCCCATACCCTGGGTACTGCGGGTCAGGAGGTCGAAGCGCCCTGCCATCTCGCCAACCCCGGCGGTGATGATGGCCACATTCTGGTCCATGGCGGCCACGTCCTGGTCCATGCTTTTCACGTTGCCGTTCATGATCGCCATGTCCCGGCTCATGATCACCATGCGCTCCTTCATGAACGGCAGGCTGCGGACATTGGCGTTCATCTGGGTGACGGAGCCGGTGATGGTGTCCATATCCCGGCTGACGTCGCCGAAATGCTCGTACATGGAGACCATGTTGTGGGTCATGGTGATCATGTTCTGCGTCAGATCATTGATGAGATAGAGCACCAGGAGGGCAACCACCGCCAGTAGGATGAGCACGCCGCGGATGATGCGGTTGGTGCGGCGGGAGATCGTCAGGCCGATGCGGTTTTCCTCCACCATCTGGGCGTCCAGATCGCTGATGGCGTGGTGGAAGAGATCGATCATCTGTTGTTCGGTCGTCATGCTTGGACCTCCGACTCGGCAGACTCAGGGGAGCGGATTGAAGGAATTGAAGGCCCGCATGGGGCCGGACATGCGGTTGACATCGTATTCCATGGTCCCCACGGTCTGATTCATGACCGCGAAGGTCCCCGTCATCCGCGCCACGCCCTGGGTGATGCCGGCCATGTTGGTGTCCAGGGTATTCATGCGCCGCGCCAGATTGCTCATGGACGCGGTCATTTCCCCCACATTCGCCTGCATGTTGGCCATCTCGGTGGCCATGACCGGCATGGTGGCGACATTGGCCTCCATCTCCCGGATGGCGTCCCGCATCACCATCATGTTGTCGGCGATACTGGTGAAGTGCCGGTTCATGGTGATGACCGCCTCGATCATGGGTTTGATCTGATAGGTCAGGGTCAGCACCAGGAGCAGCATCGAGACGGCGATCACCCCCAGGCTGAACATGCCGATGCGGATCAAGGCGGTGGTGCGGCGGGCGACCCGCAAGTGCATGGAAAACCGCTGTTCGAAGATATCCTTGAACTTAACGGCCATCTCTTCGAGCTTTTGCTGATCGGCAGGTTCTATTGGCATGGTGAGGCAGATTCAATAGGGGATGAAGGAATGGGTCTGTCGAGTCTGAACTCGGGTTGGGATCCTTGTCATCCGTACCCGGGCTAGCTCTGGACGAAGCCTCCGGCTTCGTCCGCGGTGCCGAAAACATTGAGGATCCTGAGGAAGCCGCTGACCTTGAAGACCTCGAGGATGCTGTTGCGCAAGCCGAAGAGGGCCAGTTTCGTCCCCCCCTGCTTGGCCCGCTTGGCCCCCATCAGCAGGATGCGCAATCCGGCCGAGGAGATGTAATCCAGAGCGGAGAAATCCAAGACAACACCCTTTCCGGCGGCGATTTCGCCGAGCAGGATCTTTTCCAACTCCGGCGAACTGTTGCTGTCGAGTCGACCGACCAGACGCAGCCAGAGTGTCTCTCCCAACGTTTCCTGATGAACCCTCATGCCGACACTACCTCTTTGCCTTGCTTCAACTTCTCCTCCCGGTTCAGAAGGAGAGGTGTTTGATGAGTTCTACCCGATTTCGACCCTCGACCCGGGCATAATTCACCAGATCCATGAAGGTGCGCACAAAATAGACCCCCAGGCCGCCGATTGGCCGTTGTTCCAGGTCGGCCTCCAGCACCGGGGCCCGGACTTCCTCCAACGGATTGAATGGCTTGGCATCGTCCTCCAGTACCGCCGTCAGGGTGTGGCCCCTGAGAGTGAGGGTGACGGAGATCTCGCGCACTTCACCGGTTTCATAGCCATAGGATATGGTGTTGGTCAAAAGTTCGTCGAGGGCGAGATTCAGGCTGAACAGGTCATTCTCGGCGAGTCTCCAGGCCTTGGCGAAGCCTTCGACCTCGGCGGCGAGCCGTGGGATCTCCGTCAAGTCATTGCGAATCTTGATATGCAGGCTCGTGGTCATGGGTCTCCCTCCAAGGAAACGCAGAACCAGACAGGTGATGTCGTCGGAAGCTTCCGCGCCCGAGGTGAAATGCTGCACCCCGTCCAGGATGATTTCCGTGAGCTGTTGCGCGCTGAGCGTTGGCGCATGTTTGACGACATCGACCAGCCTGGCTTCGCCGAACTCCTCCTGAGCGGAATTGAAGGCCTCGGTGACGCCGTCGGTAAAGAGCACCAGGGTATCCCCAGGGCTGAGAAGGATTTCCTTCTCGGCATAGATCTGCCCCTCGAACACCCCCAGGGCCATGCCCTCGGTGGTTTCCAACCATTCGCCGCCACCCTGGCCGTTCAGCCGGAATGGGGCATTATGGCCGCCGTTGGCATAGCGAAAACGACCGCTACGGGTATCCAGCACTCCATAAAAGAGGGTGACGAAGAGTTCCAGGGGGTTTTCCGCACAGATGGCGTCATTGGCCAGGGCCAATACCTGTCCTGGACCCGGATGGGTCTGGACCAGTTTCTGTACCAGGGTGCGGGACACCGCCATGAAAAAGGCGGCCGGCACCCCTTTGCCGGACACATCGGCCACCACCACACCAATACGGTCGTCATCGAGCTGGAAAAAATCGTAGAAATCCCCACCCATCACCCGTGCCGGGGTGGTTTTGGCGTAGAGATCGAAACTGGTCACACTGGGAAAGCGGGTGGGAAGGATCGAAAGCTGGAGGGATTGGGCCACCTTCAGCTCTTCCTGGATCAGCCTTTGCGCCGATTCGAGCTGGGTGTTCTTTTCCCCCAGCTCGAAGGTTCGCGCCTGGACGGCGCTTTCGAGCTGTTCCTCCCGGCGGAAGATCTGGCCGGCCATGTCTTCGAATACCCGGGCCAAATCGCCCAGTTCATCCCGCCGCCGGGTGACGCCGGACAAACCCAACACCGCGGGGGAAAAGCGTTCTTCCCTTCCCTTGTAGGTGCCCCGCTGCATGATGCCCGCCGCCTGGGTCAAGGCGGCGATAGGCCACGCGATAGCCCGTCCAAGCAACAAGGCCACCACCAGGGTCATCAACCCCACGAGGCCGACGCTGAACATGGCTTGATGGAACAGGGTATTCAAAGGTTCGGCGAACTGGGCTTCGGGTTTGATGACACCTACCGTCCAGGGCACCTGGGTCATCGCCCCATAGCCAATAACATGGGGACCGGGTCCGAGACGAGATTCAAAACGGGAGTGTCCGGCGGCGGGCTGCTGCTTCAAGAGTCGGGCCAGATCCTCCGCCCCCAATCCCTCGATCTGATCCACCGGATAGCCGCTGGTAGCCAGTATCGCCTTGGCGTGCTCCGGCGGAATCTCGGTGAGGGAGTGGAAGCGGACCGCGGGATCCGGATGATGGATGAGTATCCCGTCCCGATCCAGCAGCACGGGGACGCCCTGGCGGTGGGCACTGAGGCCGTCCAGGATGTCGGTGATGGCCTCCGCCTGGAGTTTTACCACGGCGACCCCCAGGATCTCCGCCGTATCCTTGATCACCGGGGCGCTGAAATAGACACCCGGTTCACCACTGGTGGTGCCGAAGATGAGTTCGGAGGTGAACAGCTCCCCACGGATCGCGCGCCGGAAATATTCCCGATGGGAATAGTTTTTCGCCAGGACCAGCGGGTTGGTGGTGGCCACGAACACCCCCTGTTGATCCATCAAATAGGTATGGGCAAACTCTTTGGCGGCACCGAGGATGTTGGTGAGATTGCTGTCCACCGAAGAATGAAACCTTTCCCTGTCTTCCCCCGCATGACTGAGATAACCGATGACCTCCTGATCCGAGGCCAGAATTCTTACTTCCCTGACGGTATCCGAGAGGAGTTGATCGAGCCGGTTGGCCAGGCTTATGGCCAGAAGTTGCAGGTTATCCTGTTCCTGATTGGCGACCGTCTCCAGGCTGCCGCGCAGATTGTAGTAGGCGGTGCCGACCATGGGCGGCAAGGACACCGCCAGGAGCACCAGAACCAATTTGACCGTGATCGACCAATGGGCGAAAGGGGGGTGAGACATGGTTCCTGGGCGGAATCTTCGCGGAAAATCCTCAACACCCGGTTTGGCGGCCAGATGGCGGCCACCAGCTTGGCATCAGGATCCACATGATAGCGGCTTACCCTTACTCAAGGGTGAAGTACCTCCCCGCTTTGGGACGAATATCCAGGGCATGGCCATCGAGGTTGAGCTGTACGGCTTCCGGCTTGCCCAGTTTGACGCGCAGGGGTGGGGTGACATCAAGACTGAGCCGGCTGCCGGCCTCCAGGGTGCGACGGAGTCGGTGCTGTCCCCCGGCCTCCAGTACCTCCGCCCAGGAGGCCTGGCGTGCCTCGATAGTCAGCCGTGAGCGACGAGGGGGGCTTACCTTGGCGGGGACGGCCTCGGTTTCGACTTCAGCCGGGATCGGGCCGGGTAGCTGTGGTGCCGCGACCGCGGGGGGCGAAGAAAGCGGAGTGGCCGCTCTTGTCGCCGCCAGATGGATGACCGGACCCTCCGCCGGGGCGTCGAAAAAGTTGTTGGTGGCCCGGGCAAAGGCCTCGTACACCGAGGGCAGGACGATGCCGCTTTGCTGCAATCCCTGCTTGCGCATGGAGACGATGTACTGCTGGGTGGAGCGCACCGCGATCCCGGAAGCTTCTTGGTGACCCTCGATCAGGCTGATCGCCATCTTGGCGGCCACCTCGCCCTGTTCATAAGGCGAAACGCCCACCGCCAGGTTGGCCCCGTCTTCGACATTGAACACATTGGTGCCGATGACGGCCAGGTGGGAGTGGTTGATCGTCCATCCCATGACCTCGCGGTTCGGTACCAGGGATTTGTCCGTGGACGAGCGGGCGAGTCGACGATAGTTGGTAATCAGGATGATATCCGCTGTTTCCGGTGCCTTGGCGATCGACTGCTGCCATCCATCGAAGGTGCCGACCAGTTTTGATCCCAGAAACCGCACCGGCGCCCAGTCGAACTGGTCCATGAACTTGGCGTCTTCCGCCACCGAACCCGAGGTGTCCCCGATATGGAGGATACGCAAAGGGTTCGGCAACCCCAGGGAAGTCCCGACCACCTGGGCGATTTCCTTGACGGCCTGGAGCTGTTTGCGCTCCAGAATGCCGGTGACATTGGACGCCCCGGTATAGCCATAGGGTTCGATCTCGCCGTTGACCCCGGCGAACACCAGATTGATGTCGGAATGGTTGACGAAGTGCTTGGCGGCAAACTCCTGGGCATCGTCATCGATGGCGATCAGGACATGGGGCCGCCACAGTTCGATCGCCCTTTGCGCCCCGATACCGGCGACTCGTTTGAAGCCGGGGTCCGGGTGGCGCTTGGTGTCCATATAGTGCCAGCGCACCGCGTAGTTGGTGTAGTGATCCAATATCCGTCGCAGCCCCACATTGACATCCCGGGTCCAGGAGTAGGTGGTGTCGTAGCTATGCAGGATCAGCAACCTGGGACGGGTGATGTTGAAGTAGACGAACAGCACGATGAGGCCGCCGAGAAACAAAAAAATAAGTCCCAACTTCAGAAAGTTATGTTTAGGTTGCATCAGATGATCCCCAGCCAGTTCCAAAACGGCAGCGAGATATAGAGTGTCAGCACCTTGACCAGGGTGATCCAGGCATTGAACCAGAGAAAGCGGCGTTCGTCGTAGACAGCCGCCTTATTGGTCAGGGATTTGAACTGGATGTAATAGGAACTTTGATAGGGTAGGTAAAAATTCTCCCCCAGTACCAGGATGAAAAAACCGATCAGCCAGGGATTGATACCGTTGATCTCGGCCAAGGGCATGAACACCGTGGCGGTGATAACGATGGTGGCGGTAATAGGCACCGCGAGGCGGATGATGAACAGGGTCAGGGTCAACATGAGGATGAAGAGTTCCAGATTATGGGTCATGTAGCTTCCCATCCAGGCCAGATGACCCGAGAGCCAATCGTCGAGTTGGAGATAACTCATGGTCTTGACCATGCCGATGGTACTGCCGAGAAAGATGAGGAAGGGCCAGTCGACCTGGCGGCGGAACTCTTTGGCGTCCAAGGAGCCGGACAGCAATAGGGCGAACAAGAGCGTCAGGGCCAGCCAGGCCGGCTCGATATGATGCAAAGAAGCGGATAGCCCCCCCAGGATGAACAGGCCGATCCCGATCATCGTCACCTGCTCGGGATAACTCATGGGGCCCAGGATCTTGAGCTGGATACTGAGAATCTCTTTCGAGAGTTGCGGATGTTCCTGATTGCGGAAGGCCCAGGCCACGCTGAGGGCATAGAGCACCAGTGAGGACAGGCCGACCACCACGCTGGCGATGGACCAATACACCAGACCGAATTGCTGCTGATATTGGGCCGACAGCAGCCCGAAGATGATGAAGTTGGTCGACTTGCTGGTCATGAAGATAGGCGAGAACAGGCTCACCCCGACAAAGGTCGATACCGCCAGGCGATTGGCTACCGCGGACTTGGCGCGGGCATTGAGGAGGTCGATGGTATCGAGCAACACCGGCACCATGATGGCCACCCGCCCGTTGATCGATGGCAGGAGCGGGCTGAGGATGATCCCGGTGAGCACCAGGTTGAAGTTGAAAAAGAACTGATTCCGGGGGCTGACCTTGAGGATCCAGAGCAGGAATCGGTAACTCAGCCCGGATGCCACGATGAGGGTGCCCAGCCCCAGCACGCTCATGGCCATGAACAGACTATCGGAGGCGAATCCGGCCAGGGCCACCTCCTGGGGAGCCAGGCCGAATACCAGGATGGCCAGCACCATAAAGAGGCTCGGGATGAAGACATCGGCCAGATCGAACACCCACATGATCACCGTGGAGGTCAAAATGGCAAGAAAGGCGGTTTGATTGCGACTGAAGCCGTATTCCGGCAGTAACCACAACAGAAGCAGCGGGCCGAGCAGGGTGAGCCCCCAACCTATGGCATGGGACAGGCTGATCGGCCCGATCTTTTGATGCTCGACGACCTGCCCCGCCTTCCGCAGTCCGGGATAGGCGCTGTTGGCGATGGTGCGGAAAAAATCCATGCCGAGCTGGGGATTCTCGGACAGGAGTTTTCCAAGCGCCGAACGAGGAATGGCCAGGATACTCGTCTCGGTCAGGGCAAAGGCGTCGGCGTTGTAGGTATGAAGTCCCAGGGCCGCCTCGGCACCGCAGAAGCCTTTGTCCACTTCGATGTCCGTGCCCGTATTCGCTGTCTCCAGCCCGATCTTGCCCGACAGTACCCAGAAGAACTCCTCGGCTTTTTGACCTTCCGAGTAGAGTCTGTCCCCCGGCTCCAGCTGGCTCAGCGACAGACTGGGCAGCAGCCTGGACAGGCTTTGTTTCTCGCATTTGCTGAAAAATGGAATGCCGAGAATCAGCTGCAACGATTCCTCGTTGGTAACCATATTCGTGCCCCAAGAAGACCCCGTCTTTAGTTATGAAAGCGTGTTGCGCATCGAGTAGGCGGACCGGGCCGCCCATCCGCCGAAGATCGCCTGCGTTCCCTGGCGGATCAGGGATCCGGCGATATCCTCGGAAATGCTATCACACCCATGAAATTGTGCCCGATTCCACACAATGACCCTTTGGACTCGATCATCGACGACCCAGGAGTATCGCTGGCCATCCGCGCCAGGGCGTGGCGGATCGCCTCCCGGAGAGCCTGGCCGGCTCCGGAAGATCCCTCGCCAACACAGGCGGTCTACCTACCGGTTCGCTGTGGCGCTTCAGTGGTTCCGGGCATGGATCGAAAACGGCCATTTTTTGTTCTAATTTCGAGAACAATTCATCACACGGCCAGTTATTGTTCTCAAAGTGAGAACAATAACTCGGGTCATGGCGCCCTGGCCCGGGAGCCTCGTCAGATGAAACATCCTCCTCTTCCTCGGGCTGAGACGGATCCCTGGCCCTTCTCTCGCCAAGACGGTTAGGTGGTGGGCCAACAAAGGCTCGAAGCCACAGCGGAAGCTGTGTATAAATGAGCGCTGGCCTTTCCCCTGCTGTCCGCTGTATGACGAGTCCAACAAGTTTTCGCCCCGTTCGCATCCAACCCCGCAACACCTGGCGCCTTGACCTGCGGGAACTCTGGGAGTACCGGGAACTCCTCTGGATTCTGGCCCTGCGCGACATCAAGGTGCGTTACAAGCAGACGGTGCTTGGGGTGCTCTGGGTGATTCTGCAACCGCTCACCGCCATGACCATCTTCTCCCTGGTGTTCGGACACCTCGCCAAGCTGCCCTCGGACGGTCTCCCTTACCCCATCTTCGTGTTCACTGCCCTCTTGCCCTGGACCTTCTTCGCCAATGCCGTCACCAGCGCCGGGAACTCGGTGGTCGGATCGGCCAATCTGATCAGCAAGGTCTACTTTCCCCGGCTCATCATCCCCCTGGCCTCCATCGGGGGTATCCTCTTGGACTTCGCTATCTCCGCGATGATCTTATTGATAATGATGCTTTTTTACGGCCTGGGCTGGTCGTTGAATCTCCTCGCGGCGCCGGTTCTGGTGCTGGCCCTGGGATTCATCGCCTTGGGCGTGGGGACGCTGCTTTCCGCCTTGAACGTCGCCTACCGGGATTTCCGCTATGTCATCCCTTTCCTCGTCCAGGTGTGGATGTTCGCCACCCCGGTGGTCTACCCGGCCAGCCTGCTGCCCGAGGACTGGCGCTGGCTTCTCTACCTCAACCCCATGGCCGGAGTGGTCGAAGGCTTCCGTTCGGCCTTTCTGGGTCGGGCCTTCGATGTCCTGGGACTGGGTATCTCTTTCATCATTGGCACAATGGCGTTCTTGGCCGGGATATGGCACTTCAATCGCGTCGAGCGCCGCTTCGCCGATATCATCTGATGAGGCGACCCCATGAGCTTAGGCAATAAGGAATCTGGTAGGGGAAGAGAGTAGACATGATCGACTGTGACTCTCCATGGAAAAACGTGCTGGAGCGTTACTTTCCGGAATTTCTGGCGTTCTTTTTTCCCGCGGCCTACGCAGGAATTGACTGGAGTCAGGGCTATACCTTTCGACAAGGAGCTACAAAAGGTGGTGCGTGACGCCACCCTGGGTCGGCGTACGCTGATATCCTGGCACGGGTCATCGACCACTCCGGTGTCGAGGACTGGGTGTTGGTGCATATCGAAGTTCAGGGAAAGCATGAGGCGGATTTTGGCCAGCGAATGTTTGTCTACAACTACCGCTTGTACGATAGGTACGCCAAGCCGGTGGTGAGTCTGGCGGTGCTGACCAACTCGCATCCAAAGGAGTACGGCGAATTCGGCTACCAGCGCTGGGGCAGCCGAATGGAACTACGCTTTCCTGTGGTGAGTTTGAATGCCTACCGAGAGCGGTGGGCCGAGTTGGACGCCTCGACCAATCCCTTTGCCATAGTGACCCAGGCCCATCTGGCGGCGCAGCAGACCGCCGGTGCGGAGGTCGAACGCTATCGGGGCAAGCTGGCGCTGATTCGCCACCTGTACCATCGGGGCTATCCGCGACAAGACATACTGGAACTATTTCGCTTCATCGACTGGGTGCTGGCCTTGCCAGAAGGGTTGGAAGAGAGGTTATGGAAGGAGGTGCAAGAATTTGAGGAGGAAAAGCATATGCGCTATGTGAGTAGTTTCGAACGCATCTTCACTCGCCGGGGCATGGAGAAGGGCATGGAGAAGGGTATTTCCCAAGGGCAGATCGCTCTGCTTCACCGACTCCTGGTGCGGCGTTTCGGGCCGCTGCCGCAGTGGGCGGAAGCCCAGCTCAACCAAGCGGCGCCAGCCCAGTTGGAGCTATGGGGTGAGCGGCTGCTCGATGCCGAAAGCTTGGAAGCCATCTTTTCGGAAGGCTAAGGCGATTGCCGGAAAAAAACATACCTATAAGCCAGACATCTGAATCGACCCCATGAACCGTCCCATCATCACTGTCGAAGGACTGGGCAAACAGTACGCCATCGGCGCCAAGCCGGCGAGCTATCGCACCTTGCGCGAGGCGCTGATGGAAGGTCTGAAGGCCCCGGTCCGACGATTGCGGGCGATGCGCGGTCAGGCCGTAGAAAAGAACCTCATCTGGGCGCTGAAGGATGTAAGCTTCGAGATCCATGAGGGCGAAGTGGTCGGTATCATCGGCCGCAACGGCGCCGGCAAAAGCACCCTGCTGAAGATCCTCAGCCGCATCACCGATCCCACCGAGGGTTGGGCCGAGATTCATGGGCGCGTCGCCAGCCTGCTCGAAGTTGGCACGGGTTTTCATCTCGAACTCACCGGACGGGAGAATATCTATCTCAACGGCGCCATCTTGGGAATGCGCAAGATCGAGATCGAGCGCAAATTCGACGAGATCGTCGACTTCTCGGAAATCGAACCCTTCATCGATACCCCAGTGAAGCATTATTCCAGCGGGATGTATGTGCGTCTTGCCTTTGCCGTGGCGGCGCACCTGGAACCGGAAATCCTGATCGTGGATGAAGTGCTGGCAGTGGGGGACATCGCCTTCCAGAAGAAATGTCTCGGAAAAATGGAAGATATCTCGTCGCGTAGCGGAAGAACCGTATTGTTCGTAAGCCATAACATGCAATCGATACGGGCACTGAGTCACCGAGGCATCGTATTGAATGGGGGATTGCTCACCGCCTTTACCGACGTAGAAACGGCCGTGAGGTTATACAATGACCAGGTTTTCAAGACCGAGATTACCGCGACCTATAAGGTGGGAGATGAAACATTCAGGCGCGGCTCAGGAGCGGCGAGGATCACTTCCGCGAAGGTGCTGGATAGCAAATCCAGACCGCGCCAGATTTTTGAGCGGGGAGAGACCGTCCGCTTTCTGCTGACCTATAAAGTATTCAGATCCATCGAAAACCTTTTCGTCGCCGTCGCCTTGCGCTCTGGTCGGATGGGGGAGATTATCACCAACCTACGACACCAGATCCGCGGCGACCCAGTCGAGGCCGACGAAGAAGGGACTATCGAAATCGAGCTGCCGAATATCGGGTTGCGTCCAGGGGAGTTCTCCCTCTACTTCTGGCTTGGTAACCGACATGCGCAACCCTATGACGTGGTTGACGGTATCTTGCCACCCCTGGTGATTCATGCCAGAAAATACGAACAAACCGATTTCGCGGCCTCCCAACAGGTGGGTTTCTTCGATATTCCCTATACCTATAACAGATTGGACTGAATGTTTACTGATAGAAGTATCCTCATAACCGGAGGCACCGGCTCCTTCGGCAAGCATTTCGTGTCAACCATGCTCCAGCGTTACCACCCGAGACGCATCGTGGTGTTCTCCCGCGACGAGCTCAAGCAATTCGAGATGGCGCAGCATTATCCGGCGTCACGTTACCCCCAATTGCGTTTTTTCATCGGCGATGTGCGCGACCGCAACCGCCTGCGGCGCGCCCTCGAAGGGATCGATACCGTAGTCCATGCCGCCGCGCTCAAACAGGTACCGGCAGCCGAATATAACCCCATCGAATTCATCCAGACCAATATCATGGGGGCGGCCAATCTCATCGAAGCCTGTATGGATACGGAGGTGAAACGTGTCGTGGCGCTTTCCACGGACAAAGCCGCCGCGCCGATCAATCTCTATGGAGCGACCAAGCTCTGTAGTGACAAACTCTTTGTCGCTGCCAATAACTTTCGTGGCGCGCGCGATCTGCGTTTTGCGGTTGTTCGCTACGGCAATGTCATGGGGTCGCGCGGCTCGGTGATTCCCTTCTTCCTCGATAAGACCAAAACCGGTGTACTGCCCATTACCGACCCGGCCATGACCCGTTTCAATATTACACTCACGGAAGGGGTGGAAATGGTAGCTTGGGCACTCGAACACGCCCTCGGGGGAGAAATTTTTGTTCCCAAGATTCCCTCCTACCGCATCCTCGACCTGGCCATGGCTATCGGACCCAGTTGCCGCCATGAGGTGGTGGGCATCCGCCCAGGTGAAAAAATCCACGAAGAAATGATCACGGCCAGCGATAGTTTCACTACTGTGGATCTTGGCCCTTACTACGCCATTCTGCCGGCGAGTGAAAGGCTGGGCCTTGAACGCTATGCCGCTCACATCCCCGCGCGGCCAGTCACGCCCGGTTTCGCCTATGACTCCGGACAAAATCCGAGTTTCTTGACGGTCGAGCAAATTCGCTCGCTCATACGCGAACATATCGACCCAAAGTTTACGCCGGTATGACCGTGGCCCTTATTCCCTACGCCAGACAAGACATCGATCAAGCGGACATCGACGCCGTCGTCGAAGTGCTGCGTTCCGATTGGTTGACCCAGGGTCCCGCCATCCCTCGTTTTGAACACAGAGTTACGGAATACTGCGGCGCCAAATATGGGGTTGCGGTCAATAGCGCCACTTCCGCCCTGCACCTGGCCTGTCTCGCGCTTGGCCTTGGACCTGGTGATCGGCTCTGGACCTCGCCGAACACCTTTGTGGCTTCAGCCAACTGTGGGCTGTATTGCGGGGCTTCCGTAGACTTCGTCGACATCGACCCTCACACCTATAACATGAGTGTCGCGGCCCTGACCGCCAAACTCGAACAGGCACAGACAAGGGGTCACCTACCAAAGATAGTCGTACCCGTCCATTTCGCCGGTCAATCCTGTGAAATGCGGGCGATCCGCGCCTTGGGTGAACGTTATGGTTTCCATATCATCGAGGATGCCTCGCACGCTATCGGCGGCCGCTATGAGGGATACCCCATAGGCGATTGCCGCTATTCCGATATAACCGTCTTCAGCTTCCACCCCGTCAAGATCATCACCAGCGGTGAGGGGGGAATGGCCCTGACTAACGACAAGGCGTTGGCGGAACAGATGTGGCGACTCCGCACCCACGGCATTACCCGGGATCCGGCGCAGATGGAAGACCAGTCCCAGGAGCCCTGGTATTACGAGCAACTCGAACTGGGCTTCAATTACCGTATGACCGACATCCAGGCGGCCCTGGGAGTGAGTCAGATGGCCCGGTTGGGTGATTTTGTCGAGCGTCGCAGATCTCTTGCAGCCGGGTACGACGCCTGGCTCAGCGATCTACCCATCTGTAAACCCAGGCAGACACCCGATACCCAATCCGCTTGGCACCTCTATGTCATCAGAATCGATCCCACCCGCACCAACATCGACCGGCGGACGCTAGTAACCCGGATGCGTGCGGCGGATATTGGTGTCAATGTCCATTACATCCCGGTCCATACCCAGCCCTATTACCGCTCGCTTGGGTTTCGTCCAGGGCAATTCCCGGTGGCAGAGAAGTTTTACCGGGAAGCCATGACATTGCCGCTCTACCCCGGATTGACCACCCAACAACAACAAGCTTGTGTCGCCGCCCTGACTGAGGTTTTGCGATGAACCTGGCGGTCATTCCCGCCCGCGGTGGGAGCAAGCGGATACCGCGTAAAAACATACGCTTCTTCGCTGGACAACCCATCATGGCCTATTCCATCCAAACCGCCATCGAGTCCAGACTGTTCGATACCATCATGGTCTCCACCGACGACGAGGAGATTGCCCGTATCGCCAAGGAATTCAGTGCGGAGGTCCCTTTCCTTCGCCCCCAGGCCCTCGCCGACGATTTCACCGGCACCAACGCCGTCGCCAAACAGGCCATTACCTGGTACCAAGAACAGGGCGCAAGGGTTGAATATGCCTGCTGTATCTACGCAACCGCGCCTTTTCTACAGTCTTGCTACCTTCGCGACGGTTTCGACAAGCTGGTGGCGTCTCAGAAGGCCTTCGTCTTTGCCGTGACTTCCTTTGCTTTTCCCATTCAACGGGCTATACGTCTCAACGAACGGGGCGAGGTGGAGGCGATCTATCCTGAGCATCGACTGACCCGCTCCCAGGATTTGGAGCCGGTCTATCACGACGCCGGTCAGTTCTACTGGGGTCGGGCCGAAGCCTTTCTCAACGACGAAGCGACCTTCTCTCCAGCCTCACTTCCGGTCATTCTCCCGCGATATCTGGTGCAGGATATCGACACGGAAGAAGATTGGCGCCGAGCGGAGCTGATGTATAAGGCTTGGCGCATGGGCTAGGGGGAAACATGGGAATTACCTTTTTGATACTGGGAATTCTCAAGGCCAGCCCTCCGGTGCCAGAGGAGGTCAGACGGCGCCAAGCGTTGATCGCAAAACTGTGCGTACAGCGCCATCATGCGCATGAGACTCCTCGGGTATCCTGGAATCACTCGGGAAGAAGAGGCTGTGAGCAGGCAGAAACTGGCCCGACTCAACTACCTGCCGTTGACCGTAGCATTGAGGACGTAGTCATCAGCTTGCGACAAACCCGCAGGATCAAGTTGCCCGACGCCATCATCGTCGCTACAGCAGCTGCGCCGGCATCGAACTCCTGACCATGGACAAGCAACTTATCGCCATCAGCCGTTCAGCAGAGTCCTAGGCAGAGAAATCATGCATATCCTCTTCCGCGCCGATGCCTCGGTTGAGATGGGAACCGGTCATATCATGCGTTGTTTGACCTTGGCCGATGAGTTACGACGGCGAGGTGCCGACATCCACTTCGTGACCCGAGCCCATGCTGGTCACCTGGCCGATTTGATCGCAAACAAAGGGTATTCCGTCACCCTGTTACCCCTCCCAGCCGAACCATATCACCGGTCTGGGGATGAGCCTGCCCACGCCGCCTGGTTGGGAGTAAATTGGGAAGAGGATGTGCGGGAAACCCTTACAGCTCTGGAACAAATCGGTGGAGTGGATTGGCTTGTTGTCGATCACTATGCCCTCGATCATCGCTGGGAAACAGCCTTGCGCCCCCTCACCAAGCGCCTTTTCGTCATCGATGACTTGGCGGACCGGATTCATGATTGCGATGTGCTGCTGGATCAGAACCTCCAACCAGAAGGTGGAAATCGATATGCCGGCTTGGTATCGGATACCTGCCGCTTGCTGTTGGGTCCTCGTTTCGCCTTGCTGCGTCCTGAGTTCCGCGAGGCCAGGAAAAGGCTCAGACCCCGCGACGGTAAGGTTCGCCGTATCCTGATCTTCTTTGGCGGAACCGATCCGTACAACCTGACGTCTCTGGCTTTGGAGGCGGTCAGGTCATTGCATCGGGAAGATATCTCAGTCGATGTGGTCGTCGGCTCCGGCAACCCCAGACGCGAGGCGGTCCGTAAGGAATGCGAGATCATGCTTAATGCCATCTACCATTGCCAAACGGATGATATGGCCGGCTTGATGGAGAGGGCGGATCTCGCGATTGGGGCGTCGGGATCCACGACATGGGAAAGGGCTGCTGTAGGTCTTCCCACACTGGCGATAGCAATGGCCATCAATCAACAATTTATTGCTCAGAAGGCTAATATTGAGGGTTTATTTACTTACTTGGGTGCCGCAGATGGCATGTCCACTTTGATATTATACGAGTTCCTTGAAACCGCGTTACGCAATCCGGAGCTTTTGTTGGTACAGGGTCGACGCGCATGCGAACTCGTAGATGGGAATGGAATGCAGCGCGCAATCGAGGCGGTATGGCCATGAAAATTTCCGTTTTGTGTTCATCCTCTACACACCCCATATATCCTCATCTTGAACAGTGGTGCGCGGAGAAACGATCACAGCACATCGTTGAGCTCGTCCAGTCAAAAGCCGCTCTCTCAGGGGGGGATGTGCTCTTCCTTATCTCTTGTTCAGAGATCGTCGGGTTGGATTTGCGTTCAAAATATCGGGCAAGCTTGGTTATTCACGCGAGCAATCTTCCTCTTGGTCGAGGCTGGTCACCATTGGTTTGGCAGATATTACATGGTTCAAACCACATCACCGTTTCATTGTTAGAAGCTGAAGATAAAGTTGATACTGGAGCAATCTGGCATCAGTTGGAGATTCATTTTGAAGGCCATGAGTTGGTGGATGAAATCAATCAGTTATTGTTTGGCGCCGAATTGAAGCTTATGGACTACGCGGTTGAAAACATTGATAAGGTTCGACCCTTGCCACAGACAGATCAACTGGGAACCTATTACCGTCGCCGCACGCCGGATGATAGCCGTATCGATCCCCATCGTAGTCTGGCCGAGCAGTTCAACCTGCTTCGGGTATGTGATCCATCACGATATCCAGCATTTTTTGACCACCTTGGTTATAGATATGAGATAGCTATAAAGAAGGTTGGCCGTATCAATAACCATAATCAATATTGCTGAGCGGAGAAATGTTTGACAATTTTTAACTCCGATCATGAGAAATCAATATGGCTATCACTCCAAGCATTCCTGATGACGTCGTTGCCGCGATCAAATGGCCACGCAAGCAATTAGATCAGCAACTGGCTATTGAGATGGCGTTTGCCCTGTATGAGCGCGGACTTGTTTCTATGGGTATCGCCCGTCGCTTGGCTGGATTGGACAAATGGACTTTTCTGGAAGGGTTGGCGGAGAGACAAATCGAGCGGCATTACGGTGAATACGAGTTGGAAGAAGACATTGACCATGCCAATACAGGTAGTGAGCAATTCCTCTCCCATTATTCATCTCGCAAAAATCGATCAACTCAATCTGTTGCCGGATTTTTTTGGTGAATTGCTTATTCCATCAGCGGTGTATGAAGAATGTATAACTGATGGCAAAGGGCGTCCCGACGTGACCATGATCAAACAGGCGTCCTGGTTGCGCGTGGTTCAGGTAACCAACAGAAACTTAGTCAAGTTGCTGAACACCGAGGTTGATCGGGACGAGGCGGAGGCTATCGCGCTCGCCTTGGAATTGGAAGCATCTCTTATCCTATTGGATGATTCCGAAGCCAGAGAAAAAGCGCGGCTCTATCATCTGAGGATGACCGGCATAGTGGGTATTCTGCTCCGTGCCAAGAAATCCGGAAAGATCGCATCGCTTTCAGAACAGTTGGATGCGCTACGTAATACCGGGTTTCGGCTGAATATCGGCTTGTCTGACCTTTTGGTTCGCGAAGCGGGTGAATGAACATGGTCCACGACATATCCTTAAGCAGCCGTCGGATTGGGCGGCAATACCCGCCTTTTATCGTCGCCGAGATGTCTGGTAATCACAACCAGTCGCTCGAACGAGCGCTCGCCATCGTCGATGCCGCGGCGAAAGCCGGTGTAGACGCCCTGAAGCTCCAGACCTACACCGCCGATACCATGACCCTCGATATCGAGGAAGGCGAGTTTTTCATCTCTGACCCCAACAGCCTCTGGCGGGGCACATCTCTCTATCGGCTCTACCAGCAGGCTTACACTCCATGGGAATGGCATAAACCTATCTTCGAACGAGCCAAGGCGTTGGGACTCATAGCCTTCAGCACGCCTTTCGACGAAACGGCGGTGGACTTCCTCGAAAACCTGGATGTTCCCTGCTACAAGATCGCTTCGTTCGAGAACACCGATATCCCCCTGATCCGCAAAGTGGCTGCCACAGGTAAACCTATATTCCTTTCAACAGGAATGGCCACCGTTGCCGAGCTTGACGAAAGCGTTCGCACCGCCCGCGAGCACGGTTGTCGTGACCTGATCCTGCTCAAGTGCACCAGTACCTACCCGGCATCAGCAGAAAATACCAATATCCTTACAATCCCCCACATGCGTGATCTGTTTCAGTGCGAGGTGGGGCTCTCGGATCATACCATGGGCATAGGGGTAGCGGTGACGAGCGTGGCACTCGGTGCGACAGTGATCGAAAAGCATTTCACCCTCAGCCGAGACGATGGCGGGGTGGACTCGGCATTTTCCATGGAACCGGCTGAAATGGCGGCTTTAGTTTCAGAAACGGAGCGCGGATGGCAAGCCTTGGGAAAGGTGAGTTACGGCCCATTAAAAGACGAACATAAGTCGCTATCATTCAGACGGAGCTTATACGTCTCACGCGACATGCAGGCAGGCGAGGTTTTCAATAACGAAAACATTCGTGCGATCAGGCCGGGTTATGGTCTGGCGCCGAAATATCTCGATATTGTTTTGGGCCGATGCGCCAAAATATCGATAAAAAAAGGAGCGCCTTTGACTTGGGATGTGATTGCTTGATAATGCTATATGAAGGGCACGGAAGCCTTGGCAATCTTTTGAGGTGGATTCATTCGTGACCCGCGTGTGCTTCGATTATCAAGTCCTACCACGATCGTTCAAAGATACTTGTTGTTTCATTTTGCATTGCCTTCTCGTTGTTTTTCATGTTTGATTTACTATTATATTGGTTAGTATCTATATTGCTTTATGCGAACCGTTCGGGAAAATAACGTTGGTTTTTTATGAAGATCCTACTGGTTGCCCCTTACGCTCTTTGGACGCCACATCTTGAAACGGATCTGGAGATCGCCCAGCGTCACATCAATGCTGGCGATGAAGTCGTTTATCTGGCATGCAATGCCTTTCTCCAGGCATGCGATATCAACAACAAACACGATCTGGATTTATGCCTTCGTTGTGTTGGAAGGAGAAAGAGAGGGCTCAGCCTTCTGAGTGGGAATCCGATTGTTGAACCTTTATTGAAGCTAACCTCGTCAAATCGTTCTGAGCTCCGTTCCTTGAGGATAGAATTTGATTCCAAGGAATCACTAATACAATATAAGCTCGATGGATTCGATATTGGCTGGGGCGTGCTGTCTTCACTGGTTTCTCTGCTACGCGATCCCGATCCGGATTTTCATGACCCGGAGGTGCTTGCATTGATGCGGGCACTTTTCATATCGTCTATCACAGTTTACTACTCGGTAAGAAATTACATTCAGGAGGAGGCTTTTGATAGGGCGTATGTTTTTAATGGACGTTTTGCCATACTTAGAGCAGCCTTCAGGGCATGCCAGGATGAAGGTATTACATGCTATACGCACGATCGCGGCTGTGATCTGAATCATTTTCAACTCTACCCAAATGTGCTGCCCCATAATATCGAACACAATGACAACCTCATTCTAAAGTCATGGGATTCGGCTGATAAGTTGTCTCGCAACGAAATTGGTTCTCGATTCTATATTGAAAGATCCATGGGCCAGAAACAAAACTGGATCTCTTTTACCAGCGAGCAGAAAAAGGAATGTCTCCCGCAGAACTGGGACAACAATAAACGTAATATTGTGATTTACATTAGTTCTGAGGATGAATTTGTAGCCATCGGGGACTCGTGGAAGAATCCATTGTATGGTTCTCAATTGGAAGGTTTGAAGCGGATTATTGCCGATCTATCCTGCGATAACAGCATTCATGTGTATCTGCGCGTTCACCCCAATTTGCGGAATGTGCAAAATAAGTCTATGGATCGCCTCTATGATCTGGAAAGCAAATGCCTGACAATCATTCCCGCAGATAGTCCGATTGATTCTTATGCATTGCTAAATGCGGCGGATCGCATTCTTACGTTCGGTTCCAGCGTAGGGATTGAGGCCACTTTTTGGAGGAAACCATCAATTCTTGCTGGGATGAGTTTTTATAGGAATCTTGCTGCCACCTACAATCCTGGTAGTCATAAGGAAGTTATGCAGCTTTTACACATAAATGAACTCGAACCCAAACCCATGGAAGGGGCGTTGATTTATGGCCATTACCACAAGACCAGGGGAGAGCGGTTTCTTTACTTTAAAGGGCTAGATGTTTGTGATGGGTTGTTTAAGGGAAAAAAAATAGATCCTTTACCAATTCTTGGTTCCATGCTGAACGCCTTGGCCCACTACAAAACAACATCCTCAACCCTTGCCTCACTCCTGCGTACGCTTGCATTCGCTATCCTTAAAAACCAATCATTGCAAATCGTCAGACCAATTTACTTGAATTATGATATTGATTATGCGGAGCACAGGATAGCCAGCAATAAACCATTGGTTACCGCTCTAATATGTAATTACAATTATGGACGCTATCTTCCGCGAACAATTGATAGTGTACTGGCTCAGACTTGGAAACCGATTGAAATTCTGGTGATTGATGACGGCTCCACTGATGAGTCGCGCAGTATATTGGATCGTTACAAACATCTCATACGAATTATATATAAGGAAAATGGTGGACAGGCATCGGCCTTTGCCACGGGTATCATGGAAGCGCGAGGGGAAATTATTTGTTTTCTGGATTCAGACGATTTGTGGTCTCCCAATAAGGTCGCCAAGGTTGTCGAAAAATTCATGGAAGCACCATGGGGCTTGGTATGCCATGACTTGAAGGTTATTGATTCGAATGGAGAAATAATCAGCAATAAAAGCTATGCCCAACTAAACAACATCGATCTGCTGCAGGGAGATTTGTTTTTGTTTTTATTTGAGCGCGGGCTCCCGTGGGTGTTTAGTCCAACATCAGGTATGAGTTTACTGTCGTCCATCGCCAAGAAGTTGCTACCTCTTCCCACTGAAGATTGGAAAATCTGTGCCGATAATCTGATTGCATACGGCTCAATCTGCCACGCCCCAACTGGAGTAATCAAAGAATCATTAGGTAGTTATAGATATCATGATTCAAACGGATTCGCGGTGTCACGCAAAGACCTAATATGGACGAGAGTTGAAATAATTATTCGTACAGTGGCCGTAAATGACTTCCTTGCAAGCCATTTATCACATATCAATCGCAGTCTCCCTATAAACATCATGGACTCTTATCATTTTTATCGGTCTGTGTGTTTTATAGCTAGAAAACAACCTTGGCGATCTTTGGCGAATCTCCTAAAAAAAAATATCAAATACCACTTTCGCGAAAACCTCAGCATTGCAAGTCCCTTTAATTCAGTAAGATACATTGTTCTTGATATACTATTGGCATGTTTAATTGTTTTGGATTTGCCTAGCCCATATCGTCAATATCGAAAACATTTTAACGAAAGAATATTGTATTTTACGCAACATACAAAAGAACATTTGATGAGTGACTGATAAAGCCGATCAATTTCTTGATATATTTCTGTGCAATATATGAATGCCAGTATGATTAATTGTCTCCCTGCGCCCTGCTTGGCGCTTAGAGCCATAAGTCATAATTTGAACAATTTGGAATAGAACAAGAGTGTCAATAATTATGACTTTAAGATTGTAGTCGATGTTTGATATATCCAACCCTGTCTTTTCAATTATTATTACTTGTCACAACTATGGGCATTATTTGCCAGGCGCAATCGATAGCATCCTAAACCAGAATTTTCATTCATTCGAGATCATTGTCGTTGACGATGCAAGCTCGGATAATACCTTTGATGTTGTCGCCTCTTATGGAGAATCAATAAAGTACTATCGTCTCGATCAGAACCTTGGCGCCGCTGAAGCCTGGGCGTTTGGATTGGCTCAAGCAAAAGGCACATATTTGTGCAAATTGGATGCCGACGATTATCAACTTCCTGGTTTTCTTGATGCAGTTTTCTCGGCCTTCCTGTCGGATCCAGGCATAGGTTTTGTAGCCACATCAGCATTCCTGCGCCATGGCGATCTTGATAAAGTCGAATGCTTAGTAGATTCGGATACAACATTAGAGGCATCAGCCTTCAGGGAGCGTTTATTATATCGTTTCTTTTTTCGCATGCCGGGAACGGCCATTCGCAGAGAAGCGATACTTAATACACCACCACCACTAACATCGCTTTATCAGATTCACGATTGGGAATTTATTCTTAGGGCGCTACAGGGCTGGAAAGCAAGGCTTATTTCACATCCATTGGCGATATATCGAATACACTCTCATTCGGTGACAGCAACAGCCAGAATCAACTCCAGGCTTGAAAATGATCTGCAGACATTTCTCGATGTCGCCACAAGGCCAGGTCCATACCATATCGCAAATGCTGACCTCAACATACTGGCATGTGGTATGACTAGGTTACTAATTGAGGGGATACAGCTTCCCTATTCACCAAAAAAATTAGCTCGCTTTTTTAGGACATGCAAAACCGCGCTTTCAATTGCTCGCCACTCTGACAAACAACCCCATTTATATATCACAAGAATAATAACCGTTGATATACTAAAGCGTGTTTTACAATACCTGAAAAGTATCCATTAGCATAGGATACTCATTCACAACAATATTTAGCATCCCACCGCATGCCTCCTTTGGTCTCAATTTGCCTGCCATGCAAAAACACAAGGCTTTTCTTGGACGAGCGCATTCGCAGCATATTCTCTCAGACATTTACTGATTGGGAACTTGTCATAGTCGATGATTCTTCGTCAGATGGCAGTTGGGAATATTTTGTTGATATCGCGCGCGAAAATTCAAGGATCCATTTATTCAAGGGTCCAAACAAAGGTCTTTATGCTGGCTGGAACGATGCCATACGACGTGCTCAAGGGCAATTTGTTTATATAGCCACAAGCGATGATACAATGCGATCGGATTGCCTGGAAAAAATGGTTGCAGCCCTCCGGGCACATCCCGATTGCGGACTATGCCAGTGTCGATTGGATATTATCCAAGCCGATGGCGAGATTGATCCCAACCTAGACTGGAAAAGATTTACCTTTGGAAGATTCGCTAACGATTGGTTGGATAGAATTCATATCCGTCGCGCCCCGCTCGACGGCTTGTTACATTGTGCTCTTCAGACTATTTATACCTCAGTAACCCAGTTATTGATTAGAAGAGAATTGTTCGATCAAATAGGTCTCTTTCGCACCGATTATGGCTCTATCGCAGATTTTGAATGGGGCATGAGAGCTGGATTGTCAGCGAATGTTGTTTATGTCCCCTTTAACCTCGCCTCATGGCGGCTCCATCCTGCGCAAGCGACCGATACCACGGAAAACAGCCACAATCGAAGGCAGTTGAAGCAAATGGTGGTTGATGTGCTTCGCACCACGAATACTTTAGCAAAAATAAAGATGTCTAATTCGGCAATTCGGCAATTTGGCCAATTTTATGAAGAGCAGGAATTTCTGTTTTTGAAAAGAGAATCCGGGGCAATCCAAAATAAAATTTACTTTTTGTTGAGGGAATTATTGTATGGCAAGAAGGAGGCGTGGTATTGGATTATCTTCTGCCTACCTAGATTCTGTAAGCCAGAAGCGATCCAATTTCATCGCCTACGCAAGCTTATCGATCAAACCGGGATTCCTTGGCCCGAATTTATAGAGTAGCTTGTTCGGCATTAACAATATATGCAAAGCCAGTAATTCAATAATGATTTTTATTGAAGGATTCACTGGCTTTCGATAATTTGCATTCAACGACACCGGCGATGACTTTAGATAGCAAATTAGTGGCAACAATCGTTGTTACCTATAACCGCAAAGACTTATTGCTGCAATGCGTAAGAAGTTTGCTCGTCCAGTCACATCCCATCGACTGCATATTTATAATTGATAATAACTGTACCGACGGAACTCTCGCACTTCTGGAAGTCGAAGGTATTTCAGCCCATCCCAAGGTTCGGACTATTTCATTAACCAGTAATACCGGTGGAGCTGGCGGATTTTCACAAGGAATGAAGATCGCTTTCAATGAAGGATACCAATGGATCTGGGTAATGGACGATGATGCTATCGCCTTGCCAGACACCCTTGCCAGCTTATTGGAAGTGGCCGCCTCTCGCGATACCTCGCATATTCTTGGTGTATGTCCAAGGGTGATTAATTTTTCATCCAAGGAGCCGGAATATTATCAACACAAGCGCCTCAATAGACTGTTTATTCAGCAATATTTTATTCCCCAGTCTGGTGGTGCGATTTCTGATATTGATGGCAACGCATTTGTGGGGCCCATTTTCCATCGCTCATGCTTTGCCACATGCGGCTTCCCCAATGAAAGATTTTTTATATGGGTTGACGATTTGGACTTTACCTTTAGAATTGCCTGCCTTGGTTCACTGATACTGGCTCACGCCACTGAAATCCTACACCAAGATCCATCCCCCGGAAAACCTACGCCAAGCAAGAAGTATTACGGCTGTAGAAATTTTATTTATTTTTTGTTACACACCGTTCCCCAATACGCCAAGGATCGGAAATTCCTTTGGACTCGTATCTGCGTCACAATCTTTATTCAAGGCGTATCGGCTGCAAGACATTATGGGAGGTATAGGCGTCAAGGTTATTCAATGAGCGATAGTCTGCTGCCACTAAAAGGCTTTTTCTCTGGCTTGCTAGGACGTCTATCCTAAACCATACATGCACATTCTCGTTATATATCATAAGCTGCCTTATCCAGTACGCTCAGGGGCCGATAAACGGGTTTTAGAACTTTGCACTATTCTCGCTGATTCCGGGCATAAAGTATCGCTACTGGTAGGGGGTTTGCCGGACAAAAGCTCATTGTTTATGGTACGCAACTTTAATGCGCATGTTTACTTTTACTGGGAACGCTCGTTTGTTAATTATATTCGTGTCGCGAAGCGCTATTTCGACGACATATTGGCCGAGAGCAGACTGCCATCCATCGACAATATTATTACCTCAGTAGTCGGCAAAACGCTTAATCCACAAGCCAAGGATTTCTGGAAACTTTATCCGCCCGGGATGGAACACTATACGGCTCAGCTCGTCAACAAAGAAAAGATCGACGCCGTAATCGTCGAATATGTCTGGATGTATCAAGCCATCCTCACTTTGCCGAAATCAACGATCAAAGTTCTTGATACTCACGACATCATGCACAGGAGAAGGGATGAAGTCGCCAAGACCGGTGCCGTATTTCCTTTGGAGATCGATTACCAGAGGGAACAGAAAATATTTCGTTACTTCGACGCCTTGATTGCAATTCAGCGCGACGAAGAAATGGTGATACGCCAAATGGTTCCCGAGCGACCCGTTTTTACCATAGGCATGACAACATTTTCAGATATACAACAGTCAAAGCAACCCGCTCATGGCGGACCGAGTCAAGAGACCCTGTGCGCTCAAAGCCACTTCACCATATTTTATATTGGAGGCATTAACGAACCAAATATTAATGGTATTGACCGATTCTTGATGGAGGGATGGCCGTATCTGGTCAGTGAGGTAATACCGAATGGATACGATGTTAGACTTATTATTGCAGGTAACGTTTGCAAGGCCATCGATCTAGGTCGCTACGAACATACTGATCGAATCGTCCCAATGGGTTATGTTCAGAATCCTGGATATCTATATAATGCTGCGGATGTTGTTATTAACCCCGCCTGGGTTGGAACCGGCCTTAAAATCAAAACGGTTGAAGCCTTGTCTCTGGGAAAAGTATTGATCACAACCGAGAAAGGAATTGAGGGCATGCATGGATCGGCAAAACACGCATGTATTATAGCTGAGACCCCATCGGACATGGCTAAGGCTATTTTCGATATCATACTAAACAAGACAAATCTTGCGATTTTGGAGAAAAACAGAAATCTATATATACGTGACTTCCTGAATGTTAATTATCATTACCAGGATTTTCTCGCATTCTTGAATAATGCTAAATCAGTTTTTTAAGTCGACGGGAGCGAAGCGCATTGCGCCGAAGGCGGAAACGGGGTCAGATACAACATTTCCGCTTCTGATCAGCATATAATTTTAGCTAGAAAGAAACGTGCCGTCATTCCGGCCGGGAAGCCGGAATCCAGAGCCATGAGCGCTACCTTCGATGGTCATCCTAGCCTCTGGATACCGGCTTCCTTGCCGGTATGACGAGTTGGCTGAGAACTCGCTAATCAGATTTCTATTTGTCCGGGCGGGCAGGATTGCAGTTCGTACCTCACCGCCTCCTACGAGCTTGTCCTTCTCCACAAGCCCCCTGTCGACAAAAACAAACTCCAGACCAGCTAAGGGATATCGACTATCCCCCTTCCACTCCGGTCCGGCGACTGACTTCTTCCCTATCGACCCAGCCCGACCGCATTCGCATCAATCGTGGCGCGACCATGGGCACCGTGAGCATGGTGCTGGCGACGGCCATCAGCAGGAGTGCGGTGAAGGTCTCGCTGGTGATGATGTTTTTGTCGAGCAGGATGTTGGCGAAGATGATCATGATCAGTGCCTTGGTTTGCAGCAGCCAACCAATGATGACCGCCTCGCCCGATGCCCAGTTGAGAATCCTGCCGGCGATACGGACACCGAGCAGTTTGCCGCTGATTTCCGCTATGAGCAGCAGAGCGGCGGCGAGGAATACTGCCTCGCCGCCCAGGGTCCAGTTGGTTCTAAGGCCGGTGCTGAGGAAAAAGACCGGCATGATAACCAAGAGCACATGGTGGCGCAGCAGGTCCATGCGCTCCTGGTCGAACCACTGGGTGTCCATGATGGCCCCGGCGAGGAAGGCGCCGACCATGAAGTGCAGCCCGGACCAATCGGCGCCGAAGGCGCAGAGGGCGAGCCAGATCAGCGCCACATACCAACGGTCGCCTTCCTTCAGGCGTCGCATGAGTCGGCGAAAGAGAAAGCCCAGGCCGACGAAGGCGAGCAGAAAGGCCAGCTGTTTGCCGACCCGCGTCCAGTCCATGAGGATCAGCGCCAGCACCCCCCAGATGGCGATGTCGTCCAGGCTGGCGTAGCGCAGGATGCGCTGGCCGAGAGGGCGGCGCAGGATCTCCAGCTTTTCCATCAAGAGGATGAGGATCGGCAGCGCCGTGACCGCGCAGGCCATGCCGATACCGAGCACGAACTGCCACTCCATGGCCCGCGGTCCCATCCAACCGTCCCGCGTCAACAACAGCATGGCGGCCAGAGAGCCGAAGACCAAGGGGGTGCCGAGCGCCAGTCCGGCGGTGAGGCCGCTCTCGCGCCGATGGACCCAGGCCTGTTTGAGGTCGAGCTCGACCCCGGCGATCATGACGAACAGCATCACCGCCCACCAGGCGATGCCGTTCAACGATTGCACCACCGCCGGGGTGAAGACGAAGCCGTAATACTCCGGGAAAAAGCGTCCGAGGATGCCCGGCCCGAGCAGGATGCCGGTGATGATCTGCACCACGACCAGGGGCGCGTAGTAGTCGCTCCGCCCCAGACGCCAGATCAGATAGGGCAAGGTGAAGATGATGGCCATGGCGATCAGGAATATTTCGGTGGTGTTCATCGCATCCTCAGCCACCGAGCCTTCTCGCCAGCAACTGGGGCAGACGGAGCAGAAAACCGAGAAACAGCCGGGTGTGCATCCAGGTCAGCAGGGCGTTGTCACGCAGGTAGCGGAAATGCGAGACCCCGCCCTCTTCAGGCCGCAGGTAGCGGACGGGGGCCTCTTTGTTCAGCGGTGGCACCCCGGCCCAACAGAGACGCACCACGGCCTCGGGGTCGAAATCGAAGCGGCGCATCCAATGGTTGGCCTGCATGATCTTCAGCAAGGGGGCGATAGGATAGACGCGAAAACCGTAGAGCGAATCGCCGATGCCCATCCACAGGGTTTCGAGATCGGCCCAGGCGTTGGAGACCTTGCGCCCCTGGACGCGCAAGGCCGGGGCGTCGGCGGCAAATATCGGCTTGCCGAGCACCATGGCCTCCGGGCGCTCCCGGGAGGCGGCCATGAATTCCGCTATGAGTTCGGCGGGATGCTGACCGTCGGCGTCCATGGTCAGGACATGGGTGAAGCCGGCGGCCTGGGCCTGACGGAGTCCTTCAAATACCGCGGCCCCCTTGCCGCGATTTTCCGGCAACAGAATGAGGCGCAGAGCCGCATCCCCTCCGGCCAGCTCCCGCAACAAGCAGGTACTGTCGTCGGTGCTGCCGTCGACCACGACCCAGACCGGAGCCCAGTGCGCCCGGGCGGCACGAACCGTTTCGACCAGGGTTGGTCCCGGGTTATAGCTGGGGATGAGGACCAGATGGGTGGATGAGGCCGCGGGTGTCATGGAAGTCCGAACCCAGCACTCAGTGGATAACATCCTTGCAGAATACCTTTAAGGGCTTCCGAGTGGTCGGGCATGGATCGAAAACGGCTGGTTTTTGTTCTGATTTAGGGAACAATATTGCTTTAAAAACACCTATTGTTCTTTATTAGAGAACAAAAAACCGGATAAAAACGCCCTGGCCCGGGAGCGCCGAAAGGAGAAAGTCTAGCCGTGAGGGCGCCCCTCTCTCAGGGTCAAGCTCATACCCTTTCCGAACCCAGCTTCAGGGCCGGCTTGTCCAGTCTAAACACTATCCGTGGCATTCCGCGCCTCCATCAGGGTCGGCTGGGCGAGCGTCGAGGTCAGCGTCGATCCCAGTTCCGCGCGGAAATAGCCTTCCAGCTCGGCGGCGAAACCCTCCACTTGCTGGGGCGGGTCGAAGCGCTGCCCGAGACGGATGCGATAGAGCAACGGCAGTTCGGGAGGGCGGAACAAGGGCCAGTGTTTGCCGAGGTAGGGCGTCGAGAACTCGATCAGCAAGGTCTGCACCGCCACCTGGCTGCGTTGGGCGATGAGGCCGGTACTCGAGAGGCAGGTATCCACCGGGAAGACGGAGGTGCGGGTGCCTTCCGGGAAGATCAACAGATGGGCGCCCGCCCTGAGTTCTTCCCGGGCGTCGAGGATCATCGCCAGGGGCTCATCGTTGCGGATGAACCGGGCCAGTCGCGCCGCGGCTCCGAAGAGGATGTTTTCCATCAGCGAGGCCTTCATCACGCAGGCGGTATTGGGCACCCGGGACAAGACCATCAAGGCGTCGAGCAGGGAGGGATGGTTGGCGGCTAGGATCAGCGGCCCCGAGTCGCGCAGCCGATCGAGTTCATCGAGATCGAAGCGGCAGGCGCACAAGAGACTGAGCAGCCCGAGATAGCCGCGAAAGCCGACGCGGGCGACATGACGTCCCAGGGAACGCCCGAGGTTGGGGGGCAAGACTGGATAGAGCACCAGGGCGAATGGCAGCCAAAGCAGGCAGAACAGCGCCAGGGCACCCAACCCCACCACCATGGCGAAGCCTTCGTAGGCCGCCCAGAGGGCCCCGACTGGGCGGGAATCAGTCATCGACCATCACCCGGGTCGAGGATTCAGAGAACACCCAGCTCAGGGCTAGTCCGGCGGCGAAATAGTCTTTCTGCCTGACCAGCGGGCTGTCATCGAAAACCGCGCCAGCCAGATTGTCATAGCGGATGAAGGCGCCGACCCAGAACTTGGGGAATCTTTTGGTGACGGCGGCCAGGTATTGCATCCCGGCGTAGCCGCCGTCGGCCTCGTAGGCCGGACGGGTGGCCGTCGCGTAGCGCGGCGCGACACCATAGAAATACTGGTGCTGACGCTGATCACCGAACAGCGGCCCGGCAAGTAGACCAAGATTCCAGCCTTGGAGACCCGGAAGATCGGTAATATCAAGATTCAGTTTGGGATGCAGCACCCAGCCGATGTCCTTCGGCGGGCCTTCGAGGGTGAAGGCGGCACGCATCGGCAGCAGGAGCTTGAGGAAACGGGCGCGGTTTTCCGAACGCCAGAAGGTGATATCCATCTGGGGACCGATCTCGAAGGTCGCATCCAGATCCGGCATCCCCGAGCGGGCCTTGATATCGTCGCTGCTCGCCGGTGGAGAAAGGGCCAGGCTGACCGTGAAATCGAGCCGATCGGTATCGAAAAAGCTGCCGCGGATGCCGTGTCGATCCGCCTTGAAAAAATCCCCGTGATAGGTGAAAAGCGGCACCGGCAGGACGAAATTGTTGGTTTCGTCCGAACCCCGATAGGCGGGGAAGGTCATGGCCGCCACACCGGCACCCAGCTCCCACAGGGGTTTTTCCTCGTCCGCCAGCGCAGAGGCCGTAACACAGCCGGCACAGAGTGCCGCCATACCGCCCAATCGCCCCCATTTCGACCTTGCCATCAACAACTCCCCCCGACGATGGAGGCCATCGCCTCGATTTCCACCAAAAGATCCCGGCGACAGATATCGGCCTGGACATAGAGGATCTCCGCCTCCGCGCCGATGCGCCGGGCCAGCACCTGCTGCACGAGCGGAAAATCCTCGGCCCGGCGGATATACACCCGATAGGACAAGGTCGAGGCCAAGAAGCGGCTGGCTCGGCTCAGGCGGTTGGCTTCGGCCATCACGGCCTCGACATTGCTCAGCGCCTCATGGCATTGGCCGCGGATATCGCCGAGATGGACGGTACGGTGGCCAAGGATGCTGGCTGTCCCGGAAATAAACAGGCATTCCTGGCCGGCCATGCTGACCAACACCGCCCGGGAAAAGGTGGGGCTGCGCGGTCCGTATTCGGACGGATAGTTGTAGGCGCTGATCTGGCGCGGATTCTCCACCGCCCGGGCCGGTGTCCGCCCGGCGAGAAAGGCGATGCTGAGCGGTCCCCGGCGCAGGCCGATGGCGCAAGCGGCAGGGACGTTTCCCGTCGCGGTGCGATGGGTGGCGATGAACGCCTCATGACGACCGATGTTGAACTGCCGGTACCGCTCCAGCCCGTTCGTCTCCTGGTTGATGTCGGCCAGATAGTTCCAGACCCGCCACAGATGCGGCAATCCCTGGTCGTCAAGCAACTGAAAAAGACGGCGATAGGCCGTCTCGGTGGCGTTCCGCAGTGGACAGCCCCGCTCCGGGGAAGTGAACCCGGCTTCATCGAGTTCGATCAGGCCGAACAGCAGCTCAGTGGTACGCCGGTAAGCGATCCCCTCGAAACAGCCGGATTGACTGTGATTGTCGGTCTGCCACAGCTCCCGCACCAGCTCACGGGTCGATCCGAGCAAAGGCGCGTCCACCCGTTGCATCGGCCAGGCTTCCGGCACAGGGATCGGCATCAAGGGGCCGATGAGGGCACCGCCGAGCACCTCGGCCTTCTCCAGTCCGGCACCGATCAGAGGTAGCGGATGGCGGGCATCGGAATACAGGGCGAGATTCACCGGGGAACTGTCAGGGTCGGATCATCGACATGACGGATGTTGCAGCGACGCCGCTTCCAGCCCATGAAGGCGCGCTTGGGCTGCAAAAGATTGGCCAGGTAATAGAGCCCCTTGAACACCCGTAGCGAGCCCCAAATCGGCGTCCGGCCATAGATGTCGCCGGCCAGTACCGAGAGCAGCGCCTCTTTGACGCGTAAAAGGTTGCGCGGATACATGAAGAAGTCGCGCATGATGGGATTGGTAACCCGGTAGATGAACCAGGAAAACTCCCGGGGCCCATGTCGCATCAGACGGTCGAAGCACTTCAGGGCCGCTCCCGCCGCCTCGGGTTGGCGCAGACAGGTGTCGATGGTCTCGGCACCGATCAAACCGCTTTTCATCGCCAGCAGGACACCCGAGGAAAAAACCGGGTCGATGAAGGCATAGGCATCGCCGAGCAACAGGTAGTTGGGGCCGTGGTTGCGCTCGGAGACATAGGAAAAATTGCCGGTCGCCTCCACCTGGTTGATCAGCCGCGCCTCCTTGAGCCGCCCAGCCAGCGTCGGACAGAGGGCGATGCCGTCCATGAGAAATTGTTCGATGCTGCGTTGGCCTTTGGTCTGCATGAAATAGGGCCAGGTCACCATGCCGATGCTGGTGGTGTCATTCATCATCGGGATGAACCAGAACCAGCCGTGCTCGAACCAGAAGATGGTGATGTTCCCCTCGGCCTGCCCTTGATGGCGGTTGGCACCGGCGAAATGAGCGTAGACCGCCGAGCTGTTGTGCTTGGGGTTGCGGTGTTTGATCTGGAAGCGATTGGCAAGAAAGGTGTCACGCCCCGAGGCATCGACGAGGAAGCGCGCCCGCCATTGGGTTTCGCGACCATCGTCATGCTGGGCACGCACGAGGATGCCCTGGTCGGCAGGAAAATCCACTGTCTTGGCTTTACAGCCCTGGTGCACCTCGACGCCTTTGCGCTCCGCGTTGCGGATCAGGATGGCGTCGAATTCCGCCCGCTTCACCTGGTAGGCGTAGGGCATCGACTTGTCCCAAGCCTCGGCGAAATGGAACATCTGGGTATGTTCGTGGTGCGGCGAGACGAACTCGGCGCCCCATTTCTCCATGCCGATGGCCCGGATCTCCTCGGCCACGCCGAGCCGCTCGAACAGGGGCAGATTGGCCGGCAACAACGACTCGCCGATATGAAAGCGCGGGTGATGGGCCTTTTCCAGCAGGACCACCCGATAGCCCTTTTCGACCAGTAGGGGTGCCACCGTTGCCCCGGCGGGACCACCGCCGATGACTAGGATGTCGCACTCCCTCGGTGCCATGCCGATCATATCGCCCAGCATTCGACTCCCCCTTATATTTGATTGATAGCGCGATTATCTGCCGGTGTAGATTATGAAAGAGAGGGTGTCGGTGTCGGCGTCGATCTTCTCAACCCGGCTATTCGACCAATGGACACTATAAGGGGCAAAACTGGACCGCCAATAACGCCAAAAAGGAACATCCAGGCGTGGATTTTCGTCGGTCTGGGGATAGCCGACCGACAGGACTACCTGCTCCTTAGTCATGCCCTTCATGAGGCGACTCGACCGGATCGCCTCCCGAACCGACGGGGGATAAGAAGCGATCTTGGGCTTCGGATCCTCGGTGACGACGACTTTCCTAACCCATTGCTCGGTAGTCTCCTGGACCCGTCCATAATCCAGCCCCATGCGCATCGGTCGGCCTTCCACATCCACATAGACGCGGTAGCCGGAGATGGATTTGACCTTGATCGGCGTTCCAGCCGGAAGGTAAGGCAACTCGGCGTAATTGGAATCACTGATCCAGTCACCCTCGTAATGCAGATTACAACAGGCATAGCCGCTGAGCATGTAAGCGGGGGCCAGGTCGTTGTCGCCATAACGAGTTTCCCCCTCCCTGACGCAAGCCGCGAGGGCGGCGCCTGCGATCGCCACACCCAGGACATGAAGTTTGGAAGCCATACTCTCTTTTCTATTCATTCCCCTCATCCTCAGGATCTCCTCAATTTTTGCAGCATTATAACGTCCCCGCCGTCGGGACTTCCAAACTCGACGCTCTCGGCTGGATTCCCTCGGCGACTGTCGGACGCTGTGGACGCCGCGACAGCTTGATCGGCGACATGGCCACCAGGGCATCCGCCTGGAGTTCCGGGCTCAGGAAGGGTTGGAGTCCGACCGGCTGGCGTGGATGCCGGGTGAATTCCCGCTTGGCGCGTTCCAGTTGCTCCTTGTTGGCGCTGAAATAGCGGGCCGCCCCAATAGTCGCCGGCAAGTGCTTGATGATGTGCCACAGGCTCCAGCGATGCGGCCACAGGCGCTTGGCGAAACGGCGGCGATAGCCCTTGCTGTCGTAATAGCGTTTGACGTGCCAGTTGTAGAGGGCATCCATCTCTTCGCGGGAGGAGAAGGAGTGGGGCTTGAAGACGAAGTTCAGACAGTTCATCAGCCGCCAGTCCTCGATAAAGTCTCCGCTCTCGCCGCTGACGCATTCGTCCCAGATCGGTGCGCCGTACATGGGGCTGAACTTGGTCATGTTCATCTCGTCGAGATCGAGTTCGAGGATGAAGTCGCTGGTGCGCTTGAGGGTCTCCGGCGTTTCCCCGGGCAGACCGAAGATAAACAGCCCCTTGGCGCGTAGTCCTGCGGCGTGGATCTGCGCCACGGTCTTCTTCACCTCGACCAGGGTCACACCGGCCTTGTGACGTTCCATCATCCCCGGGTCGGCGGATTCGATGCCCATGGAGACCATCAGCGCCCCCGCCCGTTTCAACAGCGCCAGCATCTCGTCCGAGGTGTGGCCGGTGCGGATGGCGCAGTTGAAATCCACCCCCAACGGCTTACGGATCAAAAGGTCGCAGAGTTCGGTCACCCGCTTTTTATGGGCGGTGAAAAGATCGTCGTAAAAGTTGATGTGATGGACGCCGAAGCGGTCCCGCAGGTACTGCATGTGGTCGTAGGTATACTGGGCCGAATTGGTCTTGTACAGGCGCTCGAATACCGTGCGATCACAAAAGGAACAGGTGTAGGGACAACCCCGCGAGGTGATCATGGTCGCCCCATAGCGCTTTTCGTAGGCGAACAGCGGCAGATGGTAGCCTTGGGGAAATCCGGCCAGCTTTTCATAGGCCGGGAAGGGGAGCTGGTCGAGATCGAGGATACGCTGACGACGGGGATTGCAACGGATCCGTCCCTCGTCGTCCCGGAAGACCAGATTATCGATCTCCTTGAGCGGCCGGCCGTTCGCCAGATCGAGCATACAGCCCTCACCCTCGCCGATGCAGAGATAATCGATCTCCGGAAAGTGTTCGAGGATGGGTGCGCCGATCGAGGAGACATGCACGGCACCGAAGGCGATCTTGACCTCCGGACGCTTGTCCTTGATATAGGCGGCGAGATCGACCCCGTCCATGAAACTTGAAGTGGTGGTGCTGATACCTACCAGATCCGGCTTGGTCGCCAACACCAGCTCGGCATTAGCCTCGATGCCGGGCGGGGCATAAGGGCCGAGGCAATCGTGCAACCGGGTCGGGTGGCCGTGCTGCTCCAGCCAGGCGGCCAGCTGCATGATGCCGATCGGCGGCATGCGATTGGCCAGCACCGAAAAATCCGGCTGACCGGGAACGAAATTGAAACCAGCGGGGTGAACCAGGGTGACGCGCATGAGATGGTCCCAGAATCCATGAATACCAGCGAGGCTTCGAGAGCGGCTCGACGGCCTGCTCGGGGAGCCCGAAGGGGCGCGGCGCTCTATCCTCGACTCAGGTGAAGCCGTCCGCAGTGTAGCCGATGCCTCTTTCCCGGCTCAAGGAGACGGGTGGTGAGAAGGCTTGCCTTGCCACCTATCAGTTGGTTTCCCCCCC